>CABPCW010000036.1 GCA_902406155.1 uncultured Collinsella sp. | reverse complement strand
GTAGTATTCCACGCCGCGGGCGTTGTACGCGTGACGGTGGATGTCGGGCACGTCATCGGCCGGCGTCCCCGCCGCAGCGATGGGCGCAATGTCGCACTTGCTCTTGGTAATGAGCAGCGGATGGCACATGGGAATGATGTCGCTCGTGCGTTTGATGGCCATAATGCCCGCCACGCGCGCGCAGGCAAGCACGTCGCCCTTTTTGGCGCGGTCCTGCAGCACCATGGCCTGCGTCTCGGGATGCATGAGGATGGTGCCCTCAGCGATGGCGATGCGATGGGTCTCGGCCTTGTCGGACACGTCGACCATGCGCACCTCGCCCTTAGCGTCCACGTGCGTCAGCTCGTCGCGACGGGCGTCGCGGGCGGTGTCGGCGGCAGCGCTGACAGTCGGCTGTGCGGCAGTGACAGCATCGCCGGCCGCAGCCGTGACTTTGTGGGCAGACATCGCGGCCCTGCGAGCGGCCTTGGTGGCATCGGCGTACCTGCTCTTGGCCATATGATCATCCTCCGATTTGGGACATAAATCGTTGCGTGCCCTCAATTATCGCGTGTTCCTGCGGTTTGTGGGCGACGGCATCGCGCCAAATCGAAAGTACCTGCATATCATCACCACGGCGTAGGGCGTCGCGCACCGAATATTCGGCATCGCTGAACAGGCACGGACGCACGTTGCCATCAGCCGTCAGGCGCAGACGGTTGCAATTCGCACAAAAATGATTGGACATGGCGCTGATGAAGCCAACCGTTCCCGCCGCGCCCGGAAAATGCCAATAGCGCGCAGGACCCGCGCCGGCAGGAGCGTCGTTGATGTCGAGTGGCTCGAGCTCGCCCAGCCCCGTCGCGGCGGCCCCGGCATTGATGCACGCCCGCAGCTCGTCACTCGGCACGGTATCGCTCGCATCCCACAGCGCCGGATTGAGCGCGGGCGCATGCGGGTCCACAGCGCAATGCGAGCTCGTGCGCTCGTCGCCGATGGGCATGTATTCAATAAAGCGCAGGTGGATGGGACGGTCGAGCGTGAGCCGCGCGAGGGCCGTCACATCCTGGTTGAGCCGGCGCACGACAACGCAGTTGACCTTAACGGGCTCAAAGCCCCAAGCCAGCGCCGCGTCGATGCCGGCCACGGTCTGCTCGAGTCGACCCAGGCGCGTGATCTTTCCAAAGAGCTTAGGGTCGAGCGTGTCGAGCGAAATGTTGACGCGGTTAAGCCCCGCGTCCTTGAGCTGCGGTGCCAGCTTGGGCAGCAGGGCGCCGTTGGTGGTAAGCGAGATATCCTCGATCTGCGGAATCGCGCGGATGTCACGAATGAGCGGGATGATACGGCGGCTGACCAGCGGCTCGCCACCCGTCAGGCGCACGCGGCGAATGCCCTCCCCCGCCACCAAGCGCACAAAGCGGGCGATTTCCTCGGCACTGAGTAGCTCGTCGTGTGCACGGGGCGTCACGCCGTCTGCCGGCATGCAGTAAATGCAGCGAAAATTGCACTTGTCGGTAACGGCAATGCGCAGGTAGTTGATATCGCGGCCAAAACCGTCATGTTGCACGTGCCCGTCCACGCAGCCCTCCCCTCACGCTGACCTTTATTCTTCGGGGAATATAGTACCGCACGGGAAGAATGGGTCGACATGCGTACGACACGAAAGACCTTTGCGAGCAAGACCGGCTTCCCAAGCCCATCCTCAGCACAGACCATCACAACATTCGGTGCTTTTCCCGTTTTTGGCAAAAAACGTCGAATGTTGTGATGGTTTGTCTGCCCGCGGCACCCCGTAGAAGGACCAAAGCGCCCCTAAATGTCGCCGTCCCAGTGCCGAATCACGAATTCTCGCAGGTCGTTCTGCCGCTTTTGGAATGCTTCGCTTCGGTCGCACTTGAGGCCCATAGCGAGTGCGATGGCGTTCATCGCCCGGTGCAATTGCAGCTGGTGGGCAAACTGAGTCCCGGTGAGGACGATCATCCTAAAGCCCAGCGCGCTCAGCACGGTCATACGCTCCGCATCCGACGCGCTGCGCTGTTTATCAAGATGGTCCGAGCCGTTATATTCAATCCCCGTACCGCTCGCAGGCGCATATACGTCGATCTCGAAATACCCGGCCTTTGCGAGATACTTGAACTCGTTGGGAACATCGACCCGATGGTTGAGCTCGATCTTGACGTATCCCAGCCCTCCCTGGGAACGTTTCGCGACGACCATGATTGCGGTGGCCGTCTCCATGGGCGATCGCGCGCCATCGTGCACGCGTTTGAGCACGGCGGCCGCGCGTATGGCCCCCTGACGAGATCGGTTCTCATTGCAATAAGCAATCAAATCGGCAACGGTATACCTCTGCCCCATCTCGATATAATCGCCTGTCGACAGATGATTCAAATGGTATCGGGCACAGATTTCGTAGCCATATTCCAGCTGCTCGGGCTCGCTCATCCACGAACCCGCTTGGACAAAGCACATGACCTCATCAACCACTAGAAGGCCCTCCGCCACCTCGATAAGATGGCCTGGGGGTACCGGCGCCCCAAACACGTGGCACCTAAATCCAGCCGGCGTCGAGCGCTCAAAATCGAAGTTAACGAGCGTATCGATATGATCGAGCTCTTCTCGTGGAATACCAAGCGAAACCAGATAGTCGGTAACGATCCCAACTGCCGTCGAAGCCCTCAGCCCCTTGGCATCGAGCCCCAATTTGGGCAGGCCCGCGGTCGGCTCCGCCTCGCTAGCAAGCGAGTCCTCATCGTATAGGCTGCTTGCTCGCGAGAGCAGCTCGGACGGGCGCGCCACGTTGTGGTACATCCAGGCAGTCTTATGGGACAGGACGATCGGCAGGTCCATGAGCCCTCCAATGGAGTCGGATAACCAACCTTATTCCCCTGCCCACGGGTCCGCACACCCGCGTGCGCAAGAAAGCGATTCCACCCGATCGAGTGGCAGAAAAACCATCACAACATTCGATGCTTTTCCCGATTTTGTCAAAAAACGTCGAATGTTGTGATGGTTTGAGGCGAGGTGAGGGGGCACGGAGGGGTCAAAGCATCGTATTCGGCAAGGCGCGCCCCCGTATTCATTTGGAAATGTCCGCGGTCGTGACTTTTTCGCCCCGCCGCCAATACAAACCTTGACTCTACAATCGTTGTAGGGTTTTCACTACACTGGTAGCTAAACGAACCAAGCCAGAAAGTGCCCCGCCCATGGAACACGACCTCACACGCGGCAATGTCCTTAAGACCATCGCGGTCTTTGCCCTGCCTTATATGCTCTCGTACTTTTTGCAGATGCTCTACGGCATGGCCGATCTGTACATGATGGGGCAGTTTAGCGGCGCTGCCGGCATCACCGCCGTGGGCAACGGCGCACAGACGCTCTATATCATTACCGTGACACTCGTTGGTCTGGCCATGGGAACGACGGTCATCGTCGGCCACGCCGTGGGCTCGCGCCGCTTCGATCGCGCCGAGACCGCCATCGGCAATACCATCACGCTCTTTATGGGTGTCTCGGTGGTACTGGCCGCTGTCCTGCTCGCGCTTTGCCCGCAGATCGTGGCGCTCATTGGCACTCCCGCCGAAGCCGTCGAAGGCACTGCCGCCTACCTGCGTATCTGCTTTATCGGCATTCCCTTTATCGCCGCGTACAACATTCTTTCGGCCATCTTTCGCGGGCTGGGCGATTCGCGCTCGCCCATGTACGTAATTGGCGTGGCATGCATCATCAACATCGCGCTCGATTTTCTGTTTATCGGCCACATGGGGCTCGGCCCCGTGGGCGCAGCGCTCGGCACGGTGACCGCGCAGACGGCCAGCGTTGCCCTCGCGCTCGTGTGGCTCAAGAGCCGTCGCACAAACATCCACGTTAAGCGCAGCGACCTGCGCCCCCAGCCCGAGGTACTCGGCAGCATTCTTAAAATCGGCGTGCCCGTGGCTGTGCAGGACGGCTGCATCCAGGTGGCGTTTATGTTTATCACCGTCATCGCCAACCACCGAGGGCTCGTCGACGCCGCCGCCGTGGGCCTGGTCGAAAAGATGATCAGCTTTTTGTTCATTGTGCCGAGTTCCATGGGTGCCACCGTCAGCGCACTCACGGCGCAAAACGCCGGCGCGGGCAAGGGCGACCGCGCGCGTCAGGTACTCAAGGACGCCATGACGATCTCGGTGGTGTACGGCTGCCTGATCACGGTGCTGATGTGGCTGGTGGCGCCGGCGTTTATCGGCTTTTTTGCCAAGGACCCCGCGGTGGTCGCGGCCGGTACCGGCTATATGCACAGTTATATTTTCGATGCAATCTTTGCCGGCATCCACATTTGCTTTAGCGGCTTTTTCGCTGCGTATGGCAAGAGCTACATCGGCTTTGCGCACAACGTGCTGGCTGTGGCACTCATTCGCGTGCCGGGCGCGTGGCTGCTGTCGAACGCCTATTCCGATACGTTGTTTCCCATGGGCATCGCCTCGCCGTGCGGCTCGATTCTGTCGGCGGTCATTTGCGTGATTGCATTTACCGTACTCAACCGCCGCGGAACCTTTGACAAGCTGGTGGCGTAGCGGGGCGACGCAGGCCTAGCGCCTCTCCCCTGTTTTTACCGAAAGGAGCGGTCCTGTGACCGACATGCCAAGCGAACACACCGAGGGCCTGCTCCGCATTGGCGAGGTGGCGCGCCTGCTCAATTTGAGCGTGGGCACACTGCGTCATTACGAGCAGATGGGGCTGTTAGAGCCGGCATATGTCGATCCGGCGAGTGGGTACCGCTACTACGGATCGCGACAGCTCTCCACCCTCAACACCATCGGCAACCTGCGCGTTCTCGACCTGCCGCTGGCGCAAATTCGCGAGTTTGTCACTACGCGCGATATGGATTTGATGCAACGGCAACTGACCAAGCAACAGGAGTTAATTGAGCGCAAGCGGCGTGAGCTGGAGCGCATGTCGCGCAAGATTGACCAGCGGCTTGCCTTGCTTCATGGCGCTTTGAATGCTGATCTCGACACCATTAGCGAAATCGAGGAACCTGGACTTCGCTGCGCCGCGCTGCACGAGCGCGTCAATCCCACCGACGCCTATTCGCTGGGATGGCATATCCGCCAGCTTCAGCAGGGGCAGCACGAAACCTTTGCCTATCTTGGCAATCTGGGTGTGGGCATCGCGCCCGAACGCCTGGCCGCCGGTGACTTTGATGGCTACGACGAGGTCTTTCTGCTGCTCGATGACACCGATGAGTACCTGGGTGATGTTGAGACGCGACCTGCCGCGCGCTGCCTGACCATAAGCTTCCGCGGCACGCACGGGCAAGCAGCTCCACGCTACGAGCAGCTGCTCGGCTACATGCACGAACACAACCTGACGCCCGCCGGCCCCTCGCGCGAGATCGCCCTGATCGACGACATCATCAGCGATGATCCGGCAACCTACGTGACGCAGATCACGGTGCCCGTTGCCCCAACAAAGTAAGAACCGCCCGGAAAGCGGTAAGCTCTCCGGGCGGTTCTCCTATCTGGTTATCAATGCCTTACGCCTCCGGCACCTGACCAGTAGCGAGAATCTGCTCGAGTGCGTCCTCGTCCAGCACGGGCACACCCAGCTGCTCGGCCTTGGTGAGCTTGGAGCCCGCTTTGGGACCGGCGACCAGATAGCTCGTCTTCTTTGAAACACTGCCCGAAACCTTGGCGCCAAGCACCTTGAGCGCCGCGCCCGCCTCGTCGCGGGTGCGGTTGACGAGCGTGCCGGTGAGCACGAAGGTCAGACCCGCGAGTGGCCGTGCGTCGGCAATCTCGCCTGCCACGCCAGCGTCGGCTGCGGCTTGCGCGTGCGCAGCGCCCAAATCGACCTCGAGCGACAGGCCCGCCTGGCGCAGGCGCTCCAGCACGGCGAGGTTCTCGGGCACGGCCAGGAACTGCTTGACGCTCGCCGCAATCTTGGGACCGATGCCCTCACACTCGGCGATGTCCTCTTCGCTCGCCAAGATGAGCTTGTCGATCGACAGGAATCGCTCGGCGATGACCTCGCCCACGCTCTTGCCCACATGGCGGATGCCCAGGGCAAACAGCACGCGACCGAGCGGCTGGCTCTTGGACTTATTGAGCTCGGCGATGATTTTCTCGGCCGTCTTGAGACCCACCGGGATGGGGTCGCCCTTCTTGACGCCCTTTTTGCTGTTGGAGCTGGCATAGGTGCGTCCCGTGTCCAGGCCGGCGATGTCGTCGACCGTGAGCTGGTAGAAGTCCGCGACATCGTGGATCAGGCCGGCGGCGATCATCTTGTCGACGATCTCGTCGCCCAGGCCGTCAACGTCCATGCAGCCGCGGCTCACCCAGTGAAGTAGGCGCTCCTTGAGCTGCGCGGGGCAATCGATGGAGACGCAGCGGTAGGCAACCTCGCCGTCCTCGTGGACCACGGGGCTGCCGCACACGGGGCAGACCTCGGGCATGTGCCAGTCGACCGAATCAGCCGGGCGCTTGTCGAGCACGGGACCCACGACCTCGGGAATCACGTCACCCGCCTTGTGCACGATGATAGTGTCGCCCTCGCGCACGTTTTTGCGGCGGATCTCGTCGATGTTGTGCAGCGTGGCGCGCGCGATGGTGGAGCCGGCGACCGTCACCGGGTCGAACTCGGCGACCGGCGTGAGCACACCAGTGCGGCCCACCTGGATGCGAATTTCGCGCAGGACGGTCTGCTTTTCCTCGGGCGGGAACTTAAAGGCAATGGCCCAGCGCGGCGCGCGGGCAGTAAAGCCCAGGTCAAGCTGCTGCTGGAAGCTGTCGACCTTTACGACCACGCCGTCGATGTCGTAGTCCAGGTCGCCGCGATGCTCAAGCGCCTGGGCACAGAACTCGTGAACCTCAGCCGGCGTGGCGCAGCGGGCCACGTTGGGGTTGACACTAAAGCCAGCGCTGCGCAGCCAGTCAAGGAACTCACGCTGGCTGTGGACGTGCAGCGGATCGGTATCGGCGATGGCATAGATAAAGGTGGCCAGGTCGCGGCGCGCCGTGACCTTGGGGTCCTTTTGGCGCAGGGATCCTGCGGCAGCGTTGCGCGGGTTGGCGAAGGGGTCGCGGCCCTCAGCATCGGCCTCTTCATTCAGACGAACAAAGCTGCCTTTGGGCATATAGACCTCGCCGCGTACTTCGATGGTACGCTCGCGGTCGGCACCCATGTGGGCGAGCGCCGGCTCGGACAGGTGCATGGGCACATCCTTGATGGTACGCACGTTGAGCGACACGTCCTCGCCCGTTGTGCCATCGCCACGTGTGGCGGCGCGCACGAAGGTTCCGTTTTGGTAGGTAAGCGCCACGCCCAGGCCGTCGATCTTAAGCTCGCAGGTATAGGTGACGCTACCGGCACCGAGCGCATCCTCGGTACGCTGGAGCCACGCGTCGAGTTCGTCCAGATCCATGGCATCGTCCATGGAATACATGCGTGCCATATGCGTGACCGGCGTAAACTGCTCGCTCACGTAGCCGCCCACGCGCTGGGTATAGCTGTCGGGCGTTACCAAGTCGGGGTAAGTCGCCTCGATTTCCTGCAGCTCAACGAGCATTTTGTCAAAGGCGGCATCCGTGATCTCGGGCGCATCGAGCATGTAGTAGCGGTACGCGTGGTAATCGAGCTCATGGCGCAGCTCGGCCGCGCGCGCTGCCGCCTGGGCATGGGCGTCGGTCGGTGCGGCGGCATCCGCGCTCGCAGGCGTTTTGGTATCGATATCCACACCGTCACCAAACAGGCTCGATTGCTCCATAGCGGCACTCCTTCGCTCGATTTCAAACGGCTACTAGAGTACCACCGGCCACGACGAGGCCGAATAACCCTTTCGAACCGCACCGAATCGGCAGCCGCCAGACTGGGGTGGATCGCGCGATTAAACCATGCCCTTGCCAGTTCTAAATGATCCGTTTTCCTCCGTCTCCAAGGGATCATCGCGAAAAGAGGGGCTGTCCCACGTTGATGGGACAGCCCCCCTGGCCTCGATATGTGCGAAACGGCTCGTTAGTAGCCCTGGCCGTGGCCTTGCCCCTGGCCTTGCTGGCCGAGCAGCTCCTCCAGGTACTGGCGCAGCTGCTCGTCGGTAATACCGCCGTTGCCGGTGTCGGTCGCGCTGTCGTCCTGCTGCTGGTTCTGCAGCTCCTCGTCGGAGCCCAGCTCGACAGTGACCTTCTTCTCTTCCTTGCCGCGCATGAGCGTGATCTCGACCTTCTCGCCCACCTCGTGGCTGCGCAGTGCGATGATCAGGCCATCGGCGCTCGTGATCTCGTCGTCGCCCAGCTTGGTGATGACATCGCCCTCCTGAATGCCGGCCTTGGCAGCAGGACCATCCTCAACGACGCTCGCCACATACGCGCCGCTATCGGTGCTCAGCTTGTTGGTGCGGGCGTTGAGCGCGTTGACGCTCGAAAGCGTAGCGCCCATGTACGGATGCACCGGCGTCTTGCCGTCGATAATCTGGTCGGCAATGTTCTTGGCATAGTTGACCGGAATGGCAAAGCCCACGCCCGAGCTGGAGCCCGAGTAGCTCTCGATGAGCGAGTTGATACCCACAAGCTCGCCGTTATCGTTAACGAGCGCGCCGCCGGAGTTGCCCGGGTTGATGGCGGCATCGGTCTGGATCATGTTGGCATAGATGGTGTTACCGTTGGCAGAGCTCATGGCCGTGGAGCGATAGAGCGCCGAGACGATACCCGTGGAGACAGACTGCTCGTTGCCGAACGGCGAGCCGATCGCCATGACCCACTCGCCCACGTTGAGCTTGGAGGAATCACCGATCTCAATCGGCGTGAGCTTGGAGGCGTCTGCGTCCTTGAGCTTGATGACGGCCAGGTCGCTCGAAGCGTCGTTGCCCACGAACTCGGCCTCGTAGGTGGTGCCGTCATCCATGGTCACCACGTACTGGTCATAGCCATCGACCACGTGGTTGTTGGTGAGGATGTGGCCCTCGGTATCGAGCACCACGCCCGAGCCGACGCTGCCCGAGCTGTCCGACTCGTCGGCAGACTGCGAAAGCGAGCCATTCTGGCTGCCGCTCGAAGTGGCGGTAATGGAAACCACGGAGGGCAACGCCTTGGCAGAAACGGCCTCGGCCAGCGTGGTGTCCTCGGAATCAATCGTAATCTTTTGCGTCGATGAACCCGAAGCACCCGCCGTCACGGCATTCTTTCCGCCGCCAATGTTGAGCGTGCCGCTCATAATGAGCGCAATGACCAGCAGGGCGCCGCAGGCACAACCGGCAAGCGCCGTAATAAAGATCGGCAGCTTTTTGGTCTTAGTCTTGACCACTGTGTGCTTGTTTACAACCTGCTGGCTGCCCAGCGGCTTTCCGGTCTGCGTGTCGTAGGCCTGCACGTAGGGAATGTTGCTGTCGGCAGGCGTCGACTCTACCTGCACACGCGGCTGCTGTTGGGTCTCGCCGGCGTTGCCCGCATCCTGGGGACGCTGGGAATCGTTCTCGCTCATAGCTGCGATCCTTTCGTCAAATAACCAAAGGCCCGCCAAACATGTGGCGGGCCATCATTGTTCACGTTGAGTTGTACCCCAATATGCGGGCGTACGTGTATGAAAACGCAATCTTTTAGGAAGGCTTAAGTTCTGTTGCGGGCCCAAAAAGAATCCACGCATGCGGCAAAGCTACCACAAAGGTGCCTGTCCCCCTTGCGGTGGAAATCTAGTCCTTAAACAGATAGCCCACGCCGCGGACGGTGGTGATGTGCGCCGCGATCTGCGGCCCCACCTTGGAACGGATGCGTCGGATGTGCACGTCGACGGTGCGCGTGCCGCCGCAGTACTCAAAGCCCCACACGCGGTGCAGCAACACCTCGCGGCTGTAGGCACGGTTGGGGTGTGTTGCCAAAAAGCTCAGCAACGAGTACTCCATCAGCGTAAGGTCGATGGGCTCGTTATCGAGCGTCACCTGGTAGGTGGCCAGGTTGATCTCGAGGTTATCGATGTTGAGCACATCGTCGGCGGTGACGGTCTCCTCCTCGCCCATCAGGCGCTGCGCGCGAGCCTTGAGCTCGTTGGGCGTCGCCGTGGGGCATACAAAGTCGGCATGCGCGTGATTGGGCAGGCGCAGGGTGCCGAGCGCCTCGTCGTCGACGATCACCAGCATGGGAACACCGCCGCGGTCGTCAAGCCACTTGGCAATCTGATCGATGCGGTCGCTGCGGATGCCATCGGAATCGAGAATCAGCAGGTCAAAGTCGTGCGCCGCAGTTGGCGAATCAGGGGTTGCCAGGCTCACCTCGACACCCAGGGTAGTCGTCAAGCTGCGGGCAAACTCGTGGAAGCGCGTCGTGCGCGCCATGAACAGGGCACTCTTTTCGGACATATCGGCCTCCAAAGAAATGAGCTCAATCGTACTGGAACAAACCAGCGCGATTAGGAGTTCGCCAGGTAGTGCTTGATCTCCCACTCGGTAATCGTAGACTCAAACTTATGCCACTCGTCGCGCTTCTTTTTGAGGAAGAAGCTGTGGATGTGCTCGCCGAGAGCATCCTTCATAAACTGCGAGTCCTCAAACACGTCGAGCGCCTCTTTGAGCGAGCGCGGCAGCGGCGCGTAGCCGGCCTCGACCATCTGGCGGTCGGTAAGCTTGAGCGTCTCGGCCGTGGCCTCGGGCGGGAGTTCCAGCTTGCGCTCGATGCCGTCCAGACCAGCCGCCAGCGTGACGGCGTTGACCAGGTACGGGTTGGCCATGGGGTCGGGACTGCGCAGCTCGATGCGCGTGGACAGCGGCTTGCCGGGCTTGTAGACCGGGATGCGGACCATACTCGCGCGGTTGCGCAGGCCCCACGTGGCGTACTGCGGCACGGAGTCGCCACCCGTGGTGATGCGCTTGTACGAGTTGACCGTGGGGTTGGTGATGGCGCTGATCTCGCGCGCGTGCGCCAAGATGCCGGCCATGTAGTGCTTGGCGATTTCGGAGAGGTGGTACTTCTCGTCGTCCTCGCCCCAAAAGACGTTGTTGCCGTCGTGGTCGAACAGCGACTGATGCAAAAACATGGCGCTGCCGTCCTCGCCCGCCAACGGCTTGGGCATAAAGGAAGCGTGGCAACCGCTCTCGTAGGCCTGCTGCTTAATGATGAGTTTGGCCGTGGTGATAGCGTCGGACATGCTCAGGGCCTCGGCGTGACGCAGGCTCATGCCATGCTGCGAGCGACCGGCGGCGTGGAAGGTGTACTCCACGGGCACGGACATCTTCTCGAGCGTGAGGACCGTGTTGCGACGCAGGTCGCGGGCGGCATCGCTCACCGAAAGATCGAAGTAGCCCACGTTGTCGAGCGGCTCGGGGGTGTGCTCGTCGGGGAAGTAGTAATACTCCAGCTCGGCACCAACGTTGAGCAGATAGCCAGCCTTCTCGGCCTTGCGGAACATGCGGCGCAGCGCAGCGCGCGGGTCGCCGGCGAAGGGCTCGCGATCGGGAGTGCACACGTCGCAGAACACACGGGCGACGCCGTTGTGGCTCGGGCGCCACGGCAGGATCTGGAAGGTCGAAGCATCGGGGAACGCCAGCATGTCGGCTTCCTCGGGCGTGGCAAAGCCCTCGATGGCGGAGCCGTCAAAGCCAATACCCTCCTCAAAAGCGACCTCGAGGTCCTCGGGGCTAATGGCAAAGTTCTTGAGGCGGCCGAGAATGTCGACAAACCACAGACGCACAAAGCGGATATCACGCTGCTCTACGGAGCGGAGTACGTAATCGATGTTCTGCTGGTTCATGTCGCTCCCCTTTCTTTCGGGCGGGTTTCGACTGGTCTATATCGCAGATACTATCGCAGAAAAATGTTTCCGCAGGGTTAAAGCGTATCAAGCGCTCAAAAAACGTGCTTGAGCAGGCCATTGCGAACGAGCGGCTAGCGTTCAGATTCGGAAACAATTTGCCTACACGCTCGTTCCAGCGCTGGGAACTCCATCGTCACCGCATCCCAAACAACCGATCGGTCGACATTGCCGTAATCATGCGCGAGGTAATTTCTCATGCCGATAATTCCACGCCACTCAATTTCGGGATGAAGCCGCTGCGAGCGTTCCGACAACTTGCCCGCTTCTTCCGTCACCCTAAGCGCGCACATCAAAAGGGAGTCCGCCAACGCCCTCGTCCGCACGTCATTCGCATGCAGAAACTGGTCCTCGGTGATATCAAAAGCCTTGATGCGCTCGTTCGTTTCAGCGATGGCCTCCAAGACCTCTTGGGCACGGAGACAGTCTGACTTACGCGCGATCATAAAGGATCACTCCTTCGCGCTCGATTACCGCGGCAAGATCGTCATCAAGATGATCACTCGAGACGAGGTCGACCTGCCTCCCGGTTTCTTTGCGCACCGCCTCACCAAACGCCGACAACGCGAAAAGACCAAAGCCCTGATCGCGATCGACTTCGAGACGCAAGTCAATGTCACTATCGGCACGCGCCTCGCCACGAGCATACGAGCCAAAAAGAATCACGGTTTTGATGGCGGGAATCGGGCTGGCCGCCTCACGGACGGCTGACTCAATCTGAGCAGTATCCAAAATGCCCGCCGCAGCGCTTTCGCTCGCAGAGCTTTTACCGAGTGAAGGAACAAACGGCAGCGAGCGCTCGCGCAGCATCTGTCTCATAAACATATTGACCGCAACAGACGAAGTCATGCCAAGTTCTTCGCACAGCTCGGCAAATGAATCTTTAATTGACGAGTCCACTCGCACACTCAGCACAGACGCAGCCATGGGCACCTCCTGTATGACATTGTCTATATAATATCACACAGGCTAGCGCGAGGTCGAAGCGCGGTGTTCGATGTGGCCGGGGACCTCGATGCGCTTGGGGGCGAGCTTTGCGGCATCGCCCACCGTAGTGGTAACGATGTCGATGCGCTCGGACAGGCGCTCGACCACGCGCTCGGCAATGGTGAGGGTGTCCTGCGCGGCCGTGGTCACGCCGCCAAAGAGCACGTGGTTCCAAGGGTAATCGTCAAATGTCGCGATCTTGAGCCCAGCCGGCAATGAAGGTCCCAGCTGCGCTAATGCCTCGGTCAGGCGCAGGAAGACCAGACCGTTGACGGCAATGAGGCCGAGCTTTTTACCCGCATAGTCGCGGATGGTCTCGTCCAGGCGACTGACACCCGTGGCGCCACCGTCGGCCAGGGTGACGACCTCGCCCGCAAGGCCGCGTCGCGAAAGCTCGTCGACAAAGGCCTCGGCGCGCTCGCGACGCACGGGGCTGCCGTCGCTTGCCTCGGTGAGCAGGCACAGGCGCTCGCTGTCAGCAGCGGCCAAGGCGTCTACCAGGCCGGCAACCAGCTCACGGTTGTTAGAGGTCACCAGATCGATGCCACCGTCGGCAACATCGCGGTCGAGCAGCACAACGGGCAGGCGCCCCACGGCCGCGGCGATCGCCTTGTCGTTGCCTCCGCAGGTATTGACGACCAGGCCGTCCACGCCGGCATCGATAAGTCTGGTGAGCGACTCTGCCTCCTTGGCGGGGTCGTTGCCGCTAATGGCGGTCATGAGCGAGCAGCTGCGCGCGGCGGCGCTGGCGGAAAGGCCTTCGAGCATGGCGCTGGAGAACGGGTTAGCGATGTCGGCCAGGATCACGCCGATGAGGTTGGTGCGCGAGCTGCGCAGGTTGCGCGCGGCGGCACGTGGGCGATAGCCAGTGCGCTCGATAACCGCCGCGATGCGCGCGCGAGTTTCCTCGGTCATCTGCCCGGGGCGGTTGTTGAGATAGCGCGAGACCGTGGCCGGGCTCACGCCCGCCTCGGCGGCAATGTCCTTAATCCTCATCTGCGCCATAGCGCACCCCGTTCCCCAATTGTCGGCAGTCTGAGCCATTTTAGGCATTTTTAAAAAACTCGCTTGCAAAACGTTGTAGGTGAGCAGCATCGTTTTTGCGTCTCGAGCAGATGCGGTGATGGGCTAGATAGACGAGTCTTTGGAAAGCTCGAAATAGTCGGGATGCAAGGCGATAACCGGGCCCTGCTCCTCGGGCATCAGGTGCAAGTGCGTCTCGGCAAGATAGCTCGCCGTGTCGGTATCGCCCCTCTTAATGGCCTCGAGAATCCGACGATGTTGTCGACGAATCGGCTCCCAATCCAGATCCTGCGACACCATACGCAACCAGTTGTATCGCTCAAAATGCGTATTGATACTCTTCATCCAATCCCACAACATGTGACGGCCGGCAATCACAAAGCACGTCTCATGAAACAGGTTATCCAGGTCAAAGAAACGACGCGTTTCGCGATGGTCGAGCGACTCGGACTCGGCAAGGATCTGCTCGAGCCGATGCTTCTGTTCGGACGTGGCTGCCGAGCAGCATTTAATGAGCACGCTTCTCTCGAGTTTCTCGCGCAAGAAACAGGCGTTCTCGGCGCGCTCCATGCTGATTTTTGAGACATAGGTGCCGCTTTTGGGACGCGTTTCCACTAGCTCCTGCTCACGCAGGCGCACAAAGGACTCGCGAATGGGCGTGCGCCCGATTCCCGTCTCCTTTTCCAGACCAATCGCCGAAAGGCGCGTGCCGGGCTTGAGCTCGGCATAGATGATCTTGGAGCGCAATGCGTTGTATGCCTGATCTTGCAGGCTCTGATAATGCTGGTGTTGTTCCATAAAGCCCTCGAATGAAGCCCACGGTTTGTCGAATATCACCACGTAATACTATCGCATCCCCCATCCCCTCAATTGCGGTGAAAGAGGGGGGTGCTCACGTCGCCAGCACCGCAAGAGCAAGCGGTGGCATCCCGAAACCCGGGACACCACCGCTATTTTGCTATCGGATGGCGCAGAGACGCCCCCTCCCCACGCACCAAGGGGTTGACTAGAGTTCGCAGGCAACCTTGTAGCCATCGCCGATGGCGTCGCGGATGTTGCCGCACTTCCGGGCATCGCCCAGCACGTGGGTGGCAACGCCGGCAGCGGTAAGGTCGTCGGCCAGCTTGGTGTTGGGACGATAGCCCATGGCAAGCACCAGCGTATCGGCATCGGCGATGGTGTGGACCTCGCCGTCCTTTTCGATGCTGATGGCGTCCTCGGTGATTTCGGTCACCTTGGCCTCGGTCAGCACATGGACGCCCTTGGAGAGCATGCGCGTGATGAGCACCGCGCGACCGGCACCGCCCTCGTTGGCGGCAAGCGTCTTGGTCATCTCGATAACGGTGACATCGCGATTGGCCGGCGAAAGGTCGTTGACCAACGGGGCCAGGTAATCGGCCGTCTCGCAGCCAACGGTGCCGCCGCCCACAATGACGATCTTCTTACCCGGGAAAGCCTTGCCACCCAGCAGGTCGTCAGCCGTCATAACCTGCTTAAAGCCCTGCATGAATGCCGGAGCGATGGGCTCGGCGCCGTAGGCCAGGACAACCTCGTAACCCGCGTAGTCGCGCTGAATGTCCTCGGCCGAGAGCTCGGTGCCAAAGACGCACGTGACGCCTGCCTCGGCCAGGCGACGGTACTGATACTTGATCACGCGGGTGAGCTCCTGCTTTGCCGGCGGAACGGCCGCGATGCGCATCTCGCCACCCGGCTCGTCCTGCTTGTCCACGAGCACCACGTTATGGCCGCGCTTGGCGGCAATGTAGGCTGCCTCCATGCCCGCAGGACCGGCACCCACAACGAGCACGTTCTTTGCCTCGGCGGCAGGCTCGTAGCCGGCCTCGTCGCGTTCCACGTCCGGGTTGACGGTGCAGGAGATGCGCTTGCCAAACATGATGCCGTTCAGGCAGCGCAGGCAACCGATGCAGGGACGGATATCATCGGCATTGCCGGCAGCGGCCTTGTTGCAGAACTCGGCATCGACCAGATTGGCGCGGCCCATCATGCAGATGTCGGCAGCGCCGTCCTCGATCAGCTCCTCGGCAATCCATGCCTCATTGATGCGGCCGACCGTGGCGACGGGAATGTTCACATGCTTTTTGATCTCGCGCGAGCAGGCGGCGTGCGAGGCCTGCTGCGTACCGGCGGCGGGAATCGCGGAGCCGCGCTTGATGGTAGTGCCGCCCGACACGTGGATCATGTCGACGCCAGCCTTCTCCAGGCGACGCGAGACGTAGATCATGTCGTTGAGGGTCAGACCGCCATCGGTGTACTCATCGCCCGAGATACGGACGTCGATGATGAAGTCCTTGCCGCAGCGCTCACGAATCTCGGCGATGACCTCGAGCAAGAAGCGCATGCGGGCGTCGAGCGAGCCACCGTACTCGTCGGTACGCTTGTTATAGAGCGGGGTCAAAAAGCCGCCGAGCATGCCGTGGGCGTGCGCCGCATGGACCTCGACGCCATCGACACCGGCCTTCTGCATACGCACGGCAGCGTCGCCAAACTGATGCGTGAGCTCGTGAATCTCATCGACCGTGATGGGGCGCGGCGCCTCGCGGGCATAGGACGGGCCCACAAAGGACGGGGCGACGAGGCGCGGCGTGCCCGGGATGTTAAAGGCCATGTAGGCGGGGTGGAAGAGCTGCGGCATGATCTTGCAGCCATACTCGTGGACGGCTGCGGCGAGCTTTTCCCAGCCGGGGATAAACGTGTCGTCGTAGCAGCACATATCGCCCGGCAGATAGGTATAGGTGGGCTCGACCGTCACGACCTCGGTGATGATGAGGCCCACGCCGCCCTTGGCGCGGGCACGGTAATGATCGACCAAGTCGTCGGTCACATAGCCGTGATCGGCCAGGTTGGTAGATACCGGCGGCATAAAGACGCGGTTCTTGACCTCGGTCGTACCGACCTTGATCGGGCTAAAGAGCATCGGATAGGCGGAGGACTCCATACAGGGTTCCTTTCGTTTGAGCCGCTCGGCGGCAGTTGCTAACGTGCCTATCGTATCAGCAACTGCCGCATCTGCAATCATGCATGCCCAAACGCCGGTCGGCTAATGAATACCGCGGCCCAAGTCTTCGGCGATTTTGTCCACGCCCTTAAGTGCGGCGCACGTCTTTTTGTTGGAGCAATGCCCCGTGCAAACGCCACCCTGAGCGCAGTCGGCGCAGGTGCCCTTGCGGTAGATGCGCACGCACACGGCGACAAACGCAATACCGATAACAGCCAGTACAACAATATCGATAGGTGCCATAGCAAGCCTCCTCTAGTTAGCCACCACTTACTTTACCCCATTCTCCACCTAACAAAAAGGGACAGGTTTATTTTGGTCGGTTTTATCTGCGGAAACGCCACATCTCCCCCACCAAAAAGCCCGAGTGTCGCTGGGACACCCGGGCTCGTGGAAAGGGGCTAATCCTTATTCGGACTTAAGCGGAAACTGCGGCGGAAGCAGTGTTGGTCTCGTCCTCGTCGGTCCATGCATGCTTGGGCATGGGACGGAAGATCTGGAAGAGCATCGCAACCAGCAGAACGATGGCTACAACCGTCCAAATACCAAACTGGCCAAGGACAAGCAGGTTGTAGAACTGGTTGATGAACAGGCCGATCACCCAGGCAAAGGCGCACTCGTAGCCGATGGCAATCGCGGTCCACTTGCCGGAGTCCATCTGGTTGCGGATAGTGCCCATGGCGGCAAAGCACGGGGCGCACAGCAGGTTAAAGGCGCCAAAGGCAACGCAAGCGCCCATAGTCGGGAACATGCCGGCGAACGCGGTCCACAGGCTCGGGTCGGTCTCGGCGGCGTCAGCAACCGACAGCAGCGAGCCGGCGGTAGCGACGACGTTCTCCTTGGCGACGAGGCCCGAGACGGTGAGCGCGGTGGCCTGCCAGGTGCTAAAGCCAAGCGGGGCGAAGATCCAAGCGACCAGATTACCGAGCATGGCAAGCACGGAGTAGTCCATGAACTCCTCGGGGATGCCCTCCATAGCAGGCAGGAAGCCAAAGGAGCCGTTGTAGCTGCCAAAGTTGGACAGGAACCACACCACGACGGTGGACGCGAAGATGACCGTGCCGGCCTTCTTGATAAAGGCCCAGCAGCGCTCCCACACGTGCAGCGCCCAAGAGCGGATCGCTGGGAAGTGGTAGGCAGGAAGCTCCATAACGAACGGCGTCGGACGGCCGGCGAAGAGCTTGGTCTTCTTGAGCATGAGGCCCGAGGCGATGACGGCAAAGACGCCCAGGAAGTAGAAGAGCGGGCTAATCCACGCGGCGGTGGTAGAAGAATCGCCGATGATGGAACCCATGAGCAGGGCAATGATCGGCAGCTTAGCGCCACAGGGAATGAACGTGGTGGTCATGACCGTCATGCGACGGTCCTTCTCGTTCTCGATGGTCTTGGTGGCCATGACGCCGGGGACGCCGCAGCCCGAGGACACGAGCATGGGGATAAAGGACTTACCGGACAGGCCAAACCGGCGGAACACGCGGTCCATGATGAAGGCGACACGGGCCATGTAGCCGCAGTCCTCCAGGAAGGACAGCATCACAAAGAGCAGGAACATCTGCGGAACGAAGCCGAAGATGGCGCCTAAGCCGCCGACGATACCGTCGCAGACCAGCGAATCAACCAGGCCACCGTCCTCGGTACCGCCCGCCACGAGGGCGTCGTGCACCACGGTGGTAATACCCGGGACATAGGGGCCGTACTGCGCCGGGTCGACCGAGTCGGCGTTGTCGCCCGCAGCCTCGACGGCCGCGTCGTAAGCGTCGCGGCCCTGACCGAGCACGTACCAACCGTCGGTACCGAAGAGCTGGTCGTTGGTGAAGTCGGTCACCGTGCCGCCCAGGGTGGAAACGGCGATGTAGTACACGCAGAACATGATGACCACAAAGATCGGCAGGCCCAGGATACGGTTGGTAACCACACGGTCGATCTTCTCGGAAGTGCTCATCTTGGCAGGAGCCTTGGTGAGGCACTCATCGATGATGTGCGCGATGACGCCATAGCGCTCACCGGTGATGATGGACTCGGCATCGTCGTCGCAGTCCTGCTCGCACTGGGCGACCAGCTCCTCCACGCGAGCAGCCTTCTCCTTAGTGAGGTTGATGAGCTTGCAGGCGTCCGCATCGCGCTCGAACAGCTTGACGGCGTAGTAGCGGCGCTTGCTGGCAGGAACGCTCGCAGGCAGGTTGTTCTCGATGTGGTCCAGAACGTCCTCGATGGAGGAATCGAACTTGTGCTCCGGCACCTGGCCCTTGGAAGCGGCAGACTTCTTGACCTGATCGAACAGCTCCGTGATGCCCTTGTTCTTAAGAGCGGAGATCATCATGACCGGGCAGCCAAGCTTCTTGGAGAGCTTGTCCGTGTCGATCTTATCGCCGTTCTTCTCGACCAAGTCGGCCATGTTGAGGGCGACGACCACGGGCAGGCCGGTCTCGATAACCTGAAGCGCCAGGTACAGGTTGCGCTCGAGGTTGGTGGCATCGACCACCTGGACGACGACATCGGGCTCGCCGCTCATGAGGTAGTCGCGCGAGCACTGCTCCTCGGGGCTGTAGGGGGAAAGCGAGTAGATGCCGGGGAGGTCCGTAATCGTGACGTTCTTGTCGCTTAGGAGCTTGGCTTCCTTTTTCTCAACCGTGACGCCGGGCCAGTTGCCAACGTAGCCGTTGGCGCCGGTGATCAGGTTGAAAAGCGTGGTCTTGCCGCAGTTGGGGTTACCCGCCAGCGCGACATGGATCTGAGAATCCGCCATTCAATCCTTCTTCCTTGTGTGCCCGCGCTGCTTTCTCCGCGCAGGCTGGATAATGTGCTTCAAAGATGCTGCATTAAGTTAGAAAAACCTAACTTTATCTGCAGAAATATGTGCCGCCGGCCCTTACTGGACCTCGACGACGGCAGCCTCCTCCTTGCGGATGGAGAGCTCGTAGCCACGCACGTTGATCTCGACCGGATCTCCGAGCGGTGCAACCTTTACGACCTTGAACGAAGTGCCCTTGATGAGCCCCAGGTCCATAAGGTGGCGGCGAAGCGCACCCTCACCGTGAAGCTTGACGATGGTGGAGCTCTCGCCCACCTTAACGTCACCCAACGTCTTCATTTACTTGTCCCCCTTTCGGTTTTTTAAATGCTGCGGACTAACTGACGGTCATGATGTGCATGGCAACCTTGGAATCGATACCAAAGCGTGCGCCCAGCACCGTGACGATGATATTGGCGCCACTCGAGCTCACCACGTGAATTTCGCTGCCCTCGACAAAGCCGAGGTCCTTGAGGTGGTGCTTCATATCCTCATTGCCCTTTACACGAGACACGCGCACGGTTTCGCCCGCTTTTACCATCGAAAGCGGCATTGCCGGCATCTGCGGTCCGCAAGACATGAGTGGCTCCTAACGTCAGTTCGTCCTCAACATCGACGCGGTAAAAGTTAACCACATCTATGTTCGCTTTAGTAAACTAGCACGTGGTTAACTTTTTGGAAAGGGTCCCCATTTAGATTCCGAAAAAGTTTCCTATACGAAACAAAAAGGCGCGGCAAAGAGCTGTCCTTTGCCGCGCCCTGTCATGCTTAGAGCGAGAGGTTTCTGATCGACGTGACGCAGGAAGCCTCGTCTACGCCCGAAACGCGGAAGATGATGTCCTCGCCGCACTCGCCGTAGAGAGCCATGAGCCCCATTACATCGCGGCCGTCGGTATGGCGATCGCCGATACTGACCGATACGTTGCTACGATGCTTGGCAATGATGTCGTAAAGCAGCGCAACCGGGCGGGCATGCAGTCCCAACGGATCTTTAATCGTCTTTGTAAACTCGACCATGTCCCCTCCCGCGGCATCGCACATTCGGCCGGCAAACCCAGCCACGTGGTAGTTATTGTAGCGTTAGATGCTTGTCGAGAGCTCCTCTGAACACCTCGTGGGCAAAAAGTGGCAAATATGAGTACTGTCACCAATTTAGTAGCAGCAAAATCGAGAGCAAAGTGCCTACTTTGAGCGATTCGAAGGTAGCGCGCAGAGATGTGGTGTAAGAGGCGGGGCATGCCCCGCCTCCGCCCTT
>CABPCW010000035.1 GCA_902406155.1 uncultured Collinsella sp. | reverse complement strand
ATGATTGGTTATTGAGCGTTGGTCAAAATGGTTGTTTTTACAGTAGCGCTAACACCAAGGCCTACTGGGCCCCGGTGCTCGACTTCTGCACGAAGGAGATCGTGGCGAGCGACATATCGACCTCGCCGGACCTCGCCCAGCAGCACAGGATGCTCGACCGGCTCCTCGAGGCCCTGCCCGACGGGGCGGCACCGGCCATGCACTCGGACATGGGCTGGCAGTACCAGCACGAGTCCTACACCTCCAGGCTGGAGGGGGCGGGCATCACCCAGAGCATGTCGCGCAAGGGGAACTGCATCGACAACGCCGCCACCGAGCAGCTCTTCGGCCACGTGAAGGACGAGTTCTACCGCGGCAGGGAGTGGGGCAGCTTCGAGGACTTCAAGCGCGACCTGGAGGAGTACATAGTCCATTGGAACACGCGGCGCAGGCAGGTAAGATTGAAGGGCCTGACGCCGGAGGAGTTCCGGGACCGGGCCCTTGCGGCGTAGTCGCTATTTATTCAGTCCAAGTTTCGGGGCGCAGTTCACTGTCCCCATTGTGGTGGTTTGGACCGGCTGGGCATGTGTGCATCGGGTGGTATCTAAGTTGAGATACCACTTCTGGTATATCAGCTTACGCTGGCGTGAGTACAATACTCGAACGTTATACGTCTCAGCGCCCCCTGTGCGTGGACGTCTTGCAGTCACGCGAACGAAGGGATTTATCCTATGTGCGGAATTGTCGGCTATACCGGCTCTGATATTGCAAAGAACATCCTGGTCACAGGCCTTAAGCGCATGGAGTATCGCGGCTATGACTCCTCGGGCGTCGCGCTCGAGGTGGGCGAGGGCGCCGCGGCGCACCTCGACGTTATCCGCCGCGTGGGTAAGGTTGCGGGCCTGGAGAGCGAGCTTTCCAATATCGATAGTGACGCAACCTGCGGTATCGGTCACACCCGTTGGGCCACCCACGGCAAGCCTTCCGTCGTTAACGCTCATCCCCACACCAGCTGCGACGGTCGCATCGCCATCGTCCACAACGGCATCATCGAGAACTTCGCCGAGCTGCGCGAGGAGCTGGAGGGCCGCGGCCATCACTTTAAGAGCGAGACCGATACCGAGGTTTTCGCGCATCTGATCGAAGAGGCCTATGCCGAGACGCACGACCTGATGGCCTCCGTGCGCGAGGCTTGCACCCACGTGGTCGGTGCCTATGGTCTGGCCGCCGTGTGCGCCGACGAGCCTGGCGTGATTGCCGTTGCCCGCAAGGACTCCCCGATCGTGGTCGGCGTGGGCGAGACCGGCTCCTACGTTGCCTCCGACGTGATTGCGCTCATCGACGCCACCCGCGATGTCGTGGTGCTCGAGGACGGTCAGTTTGCCAAGCTCACGCCTGCGGGCGTCGAGTATACCGACGAGGCCGGCAATGTCATCGAGCCCAAGGTCACCCACATCGATTGGGATCTGGATATGGCCGAAAAGGGCGGTTATCCCGACTTTATGCTCAAAGAGATTCACGAGCAGCCTCGCGTCGTGCGCGACACGCTGGTGGGTCGCATGACCCCTGCCGGTGAGCTCGATATCGACGAGCTTGGCCTTTCGCTCGAGGAGCTCAACGACATCGACCGCGTCTACGTGATCGCCTGCGGCACCAGCTATCACGCCGGCCTCATCGCAAAGAACCTTATCGAGGGTTGGGCTCGCATCCCCACCGAGGTTGAGGCTGCCAGCGAGTTCCGCTATCGCAACCCCATCATCACGCCGACGACGCTCGTCGTGGCCGTGTCCCAGTCGGGCGAGACGGCCGATACCCTTGCCGCCATTCGCGATGCGCGCATCAAGGGCGCCAAGGTCTTTGGTATTACCAACGTGGTGGGCAGCCCCGTGGCGCGCGAAAGCGATGGCGTTATCTACACCAAGGCCAACAAGGAGATCGCAGTCGCCTCGACCAAGAGCTTCATCGGTCAGGTCGTGAGCCTCACGCTTTTGGCCTTGCTGCTGGCGCAGGTGAAGTACCGTCTGACCACCAAGCAGACGCGCATGCTGTTCCGCGAGCTTTCCGATACGGCCGAGCAGATCCAGTGGATTTTGGACACGCAGACCGAGGCCGTGCACGAGGCCGCCCTGCTGTGCAGGGACGCGCAGTCGGCACTGTTTGTGGGCCGCGGTATGGGCGCTGCCATCTCCTACGAGGGCGCGCTCAAGCTCAAGGAGGTCAGCTACCTGCACGCCGAGGCGTATGCTGCCGGCGAGATGAAGCACGGCCCCATCGCGCTGATCGATCCGGGCTTCCCTGTCATCGCGGTGGCAACCAAGAGCGCCACGTACGATAAGACGGTGTCGAACCTCATGGAGTGCAAGGCTCGCGGCGCCAAGGTGATCGTCGTTGCTACTGAGGGCGACGAGGAAATTAACAAGATTGCCGACTGCATCATTCGCGTGCCGTCCGTCCGTGACGTGTTCAGCCCCATCACGGCGAGCGTTCCGCTGCAGCTGCTCGCCCGCGAGGTGGCCATTCTGCGCGGTTGCGACGTTGACCAACCTCGAAACCTCGCTAAGAGCGTGACCGTCGAGTAATTGTTGTTCCGGCGTTTTACCAAACGCCGGAACTGCTCGACGCTGCGCGAGCCGCATTCACGCCAATCTGACGTTCAATTTCGAGGGCGCGACCAGAAGGTCAGCGCCCTCTCATTTCACGTCACCTTGGCGCAAATGCGGCTCGCTCGCTGTTGGTGACTGACATCGACTATTCCGCAGTTGGTGCTATTTAACAATTGAGGCCCGGCTCCGCTGTGGCGGAGTCGGGCCTTGTTGCGTTTGCCCAGATAAAACCTGCCAAAATAAACCTGTCCCTTTTGGCAGGTTAGCGGAGCTTGCTGGTCTCGAAGTACTTGGGATATTGGTCCAGGACCTCGGTCTGGTTGCGGAACATCATATGCAGGTGCTTGCTGACCAAAAAGCTCGCCTCGATGGGGTCGCGACCGGCGATAGCGCGGCGGATTTTCTTGTGCTCGTTAACAATCTCCTGATTGTCGAGCCTCTGCGTGGCGGCGCGCAGCCAGCGGAAGCGCTCCAGGTCGGCATTGGTCGCCTCGAGCCACGACCACACGGTGCTGCGGCACGCGATGTTAAAGATCATGCGGTGCATGAGGTTGTCGCTTAAAAAGAAGCCGATGCGATCCTCCTCGGCCATGGTCTTTTCCTGCAGCGCGATGGCTCGGTCGAGCTGCTCGATGCCTGCCGAGGTGGCACGGGCGCAGCACTCTACAATCACCTGCTTTTCCAGGTGCTCGCGAATGTAGCAGGCGCTCTCGGCAAGAGTGAGGTTGATGGGCGAGACATAGGTGCCGCTTTGGGGCACGGTACGCACCAGGCCCTCTTGCGCCAGACGCACCAGCGCCTCGCGCACAGGGGTGCGCCCCATATCCAGGTCGTCACAAAGCTGCTTGACACCCAGTTTTTCGCCCGGTTTGTAGTCCAGGTAGACGATTTTGCGTCGAATGGTGTGGTAGGACTGGTCCTGTAGGCTCGTTTCCTGCTCGCCGACGTGCATCGATTCTTCCATAGTGCCTCGCAACCGTTCTATCACACTGATATGTCAGCTGTTAATTATGCCGCGAATCGGCTCTCCGCGGTGGGTAATTCGGCTGTTGTCCAAGAACTATTGCGGCATCTTAGTCTGTATTTGCGCAAGACTGTGCTCAATGTTGCCGTATCATAAGCCGTCGCAAACGTGAAATAGAAAGAAGGAATCCCATATGCAACTGGCGAATATCGTACGCGAGCGCTGGAAGGGTGTCTTGTTCTGCCTGATCGTCGCCATCCCCGCGACGTTGCTCGGCAAACAGATTGAGGTGGTCGGCGGGCCGGTGTTTGCCATCCTCCTTGGCATGGTCCTGGCGCTCGTCTTTCCCAAGAATCATCGCGAACAGCTCGCCGCCGGTGTCACCTATACGTCTAAAAAAGTCTTGCAGTACGCGGTAATCCTGCTTGGCTTTGGCATGAACCTCTCGCAGATTCTGTCCAAAGGCGCTCAGTCGCTGCCGATTATCGTGGCGACGATCTCGACCTCGCTTGTCATCGCCTTCGTGCTCTGCCGCGTTATGAACGTACCGGGCAAGATCGCGACGCTTGTGGGTGTGGGTTCGTCGATTTGTGGTGGTTCTGCCATCGCCGCGACCGCGCCCGTCATCGATGCCGACGATCGCGAGATTGCCCAGGCTATTTCGGTCATCTTCCTGTTTAACGTTATCGCGGCGCTCGTGTTTCCGACGCTCGGCGGCATGCTCGGGCTGACCAACGAGGGCTTTGGCCTGTTTGCCGGCACCGCCATCAACGACACCTCGTCGGTAACGGCTGCGGCGAGCGCCTGGGACAGCATGCATCCCGGCGCCAATGTGCTCGAAAGCGCCACAGTGGTCAAGCTCACCAGGACGCTGGCCATTATTCCCATTACGTTGGTGCTCGCATGCTGGCAGATGCATCTGGCGCGCAAGGCCGGCGGCGACGCCAAAAGCACGTTCTCGCTTAAACGCGCGTTTCCCATGTTCGTGCTGTTCTTTGTGCTGGCGAGCGTAATCACCACGGTGCTTCAGCTTCCTGCGTCCATTACGGCGCCTATCAAGGAGATGTCGAAGTTCTTTATCGTGATGGCCATGGCGGCTATTGGCTTTAATACCGATATCGTCGAGCTGGTCAAAAAGGGCGGCAAGCCCATCGCATTGGGCTTTTGCTGCTGGATTGGCATTGCGTGCATGAGTTTGGGGATGCAGCACGTGCTGGGAATCTGGTAGAGAAGTAGCTTATTTGCGTGCTGCGTGCTGGTGCGCGCATCCTCGCGGTGGAGCGATAGGAGCTCTTGCGGGTATGGCTTGTCCGCAGGTTTATAGGTCCCGAAGAGCTCTTATCGCCCCGCCAGGATGGCGATGCGGGGCAACTCATATACTCGCAGGACGGCGGCTTCTGCCCTATAGTGTTTGGTGAGCAATATCGTTCAATTTTGAAACACTCGCCCGCGCGGCCGTCGGTGGCGGCGTGGCGTCGAGGACGGGACGCAATATGAACAGTGACGCCAAGCTACAAATCTTGATCGAGGCCTTGGCTGCTGCCGGGGCCTCGGCGTTGGCAATCGATGGGCATGGACACGTGGCGATTTCGACCATGGATGATGTCGCGCTCGAGCAAGATGTCGCGGCATTTGTCGCCGAGCGCCTGGGACGCGTGGACAACGGCGCGCGCCTGGTGATGGGGCATGCGGGAGGGCGCTTGAGCCTCACGGTGCGTCCGGTCGCCAAGGAATACGGTGCGCTTTGGGTGGTCGTGGTCCGCGAGGTGCACGGTGTGGCGGCACACGCGGGTATTGAGTGGCTTAACGCAGATGAGGTCGAGGCGCGCTACGAGGCAAGCGCGTACGGCATTGTCGAGGGTGCCGCTGCGGTCGCTGGCCCCGTCTGCGAAAGCTATGCCCGCGGCGTGCCCCTCATGTTGGAGGGCGAGCTGGGTGCTGGCCAGGCAGAGATTGCAAAACGCCTCTATCTGGATGGACCTTATGCTGACGAACCCTTTGTGTCCGTGGCACTTGACGAGCTCACGGATCGCGGCTGGCGCCATCTGCTCAAAAGCTCGGAATCGCCGCTGTTCCAGGTAAGGCTGACCCTTTGTATTGGCGGCTGGCATGCACTTTCGCCGCAGCGTCTGCGCGAGCTTGTCTCTACGATGACCGACACGGCGCTGGCCGCGCGTTGCCATGTGGTTCTGACGGCAAACGATATGCCGGGCGGTGGCGAAAGCGATCAGGCCGCTTTTGTAACCGAGCGCTTGGCCTGCGCAGTAAGTGTGGCGCCCGCGATTGCCGAGCAGGGTGGCGCATCGAAAAAGGTTGCGCAGTATTTGTCGTATCTGTCAGATGTCTTTGGAACTGCCGCTCCGAGTATGTCCGAGGAGGCCGCCTCGACGCTTAACGGCTATCGCTGGCCACGCAACTATCTGCAGCTTCGCGAGGTCTCGGAACGACTCTATATATTGGTAGGGTCGGGTGTGGCGGAGCGCGCGGTGGCGGAGGAGGTGCTCGCCCAGGAGGATGTCATCAAAACCGCAACTTTTGGCGCCCCGACGCTCGACAGCGACCTGTATATCCTGCGTCCACTGGCCGATACCGAACGCGACATCGCGCGGCTGGTCGTAGGCTACCTCCAGGGCAACCGGACCCGCGCTGCCGAGGTGCTGGGGATAAGCCGCACGACCCTGTGGCGCTTGCTGAAGGACGACGACCGCTGAGCGAGGCGCCCGTGACCGCGTGCGGCGCGTGTGCTACAGTCCAAAGCAGTAATGTTTCGATTGCGTTACGGCGTGCGGGGGCGTATGGCGGAGACTTCAAAACCAAACCGGAATAGACGGAGCGCGGCTCCAGTTAACCGCCGCACGACGTCCCGGACGTGGGGCAAGCACGCGTCGGGGTTCGACGGTTCGTTCAAGCGCACCAAATACGGCTATCCTTCGGCAAGCGCTCGCTTGGCCATGCAGGCCGAGTCGTCGCTGCGGGGGCGCAAGCGCGTGGTGGGCTCTAAGCTCAAGCACGACGGAACGCTGGGCTATATCAGCCGCGGTGCTGCCCGTCGCAGTGGGCTCAATCCTGCTGGTTGGCATCGTTATGTGCCGATTGCAGTTGTTGTTGCGGTGATTGTGATCGCACTTGCCGCACTCGGCTACGCTGGCGGCGGCGCCAACTTGGACGCAGTGTTTAAAACGCCCGAGCTCGCGCATGCAGGCACAGAAGTTGTCGAGGGCGCTCAGGCACAGACGGGCGTGGCACCTCAGCGCGGTATTGTTGCCGCTGCCGCAACGATCGCCGATGCCCAAAAGGGCGAGGATACGGACAGTGAGGTTAGCGAAACCAGTGCAAACGGCGTGGATTCGCAGGTCGTGCCTGTAACACAAGGCCAATAAGTCACAGAACCATCACACTTAGTCGCTGTTTGGGGCCAATGAGCGAACAAAAAAGCAGCAATGTTGTTTCATATAGAACTCATTAGTCACAATTTACAAAAAAGGGCTATACTACTAGGCACTTAAAAGTCCACAAGCTGCAAGTTGAGGAGTACCTAACATGAAGAAGAGATTCATGGCAGCACTGAGCGTTCTCGCTCTTGCCCTGGCCCTGCCCGTGGCTGCTTTCGCCGCCCCGAGCCCTGCCAACACCACCGCCACCGGCGCCAACAACGTGACCGCCAGCGTTAACAACGCTAACGTCAAGGTTGTTTCCACCACCAAGAACGCCGCCCCTGCCGGCGCCAACGTGGTCGCTTCCTTCGAGATCACCGAGTCCCAGGCCGGTACCGTTTCTGAGTCCAACCCGCTGACCGTCACCTTCACCCTTGGCAAGGCTTACGCCAACGCTAAGGTTACCGTCTATGTCCAGCACAACGACGGCACTACGGAGCAGCTGAACCTGACCGCCGACAACAACGGTAACGTTGTCTTTAAGGTCACCAAGCTCTCCATCTACACCATCGTGGCTGAGAAGACCGCTGCTGGCGCTGCTACCACTGACAACGGTGCTAAGTCCCCGGCTACCGGCGTGAACACCACCGCTGTTGCCGCTGTGGCCGCTGTTGCCGCTGCTGGCGCTGCCTGCGCTTTTGTTGCT
Organism: uncultured Collinsella sp.; assembly: GCA_902406155.1. Classification (GTDB taxonomy): domain Bacteria; phylum Actinomycetota; class Coriobacteriia; order Coriobacteriales; family Coriobacteriaceae; genus Collinsella. The sequence continues at coordinate 14,275 of CABPCW010000035.1, read as the reverse complement.
CTTCGCAAGAACAACTAGCACACACACGGTTTCAACCGTAAGATTTGAGGACCCGTACTTGTGCGGGTCCTTTTTTTGGCCGATTTACAGGGTAAGGGAACACCATGGCACAGCAGCCGCAGGGCAAGCATATGGAAGTTAAGCATATGGACGACTCGGACAAAAAGCGTCGCGCCACGATACTCAAGGGCGTTTTCGTAGTGTTGTTGCTGGTCGCAGTCGGCTGCGGCGGCTACGTGCTCTATATGAATCATCTAGAGCAGCAGCGCGCCGAAGAGATGAGTGCAACAGGTAAGCCCGCCACGAAGGTCGAATCAAAGGGCAAGGAGCTGCCGGACAACCCCATCGACTTCGCTCCGCTCATTCAGGAGAATGCCGATATCTATGCGTGGCTCTACATTCCGGGTGCGGATATCAACACGCCCTTGCTGCAGAGCACGACGGACGACCTGTTTTATCTGGACCACGACAAGGACGGCGAGTACGACCCCTACGGCACAGCGTTTAGTCAGATGGCAAACGCGCGCGACTTTAGCGATCCCGTCACGGTAATCTACGGCCATGTGAACGGCGGCGTGTTCCACAACTTGCATAACTTTGAGGACGCGAACTTCTTTAACGAGAACGGCGAGTTCTATATCTACACGCCGGGCCATATTCTGACGTACAAGATTGTCTCGGCCTATCAATATGACGACCGCCACATTCTCAACTCGTTTAACTTTGCCGACCCTGCCGTGCGCCAGGACTACTTTAATTCGGTCTGTAATCCGGACGCATTGCTCAAAAATGTACGTGACGGCGTGACACTTGATGCAGATAGTAAGATTGTGCAGTTGAGCACCTGCATGCTCGATAGCTCGCAGGGCAACTCGCGCTATATTGTTAGCGGTGTGTTAACAAACGACCAGGAGACAAAATAGTCATGAACCCCCGTGGCAAGCACTTTATCGATGCGGTGGATCCCGACGAAAATCAAGTAAACAATCCCGAGCAGCATGTTCAGGATGTGGCGGAGCCTGTCGAGCCTCAATGGGAGACCAAAGGCACTCCGACGCCTCAACCTGACGAAAAATCCCAGAGCAAGGCCGAGGCTCCCTCCGACGCAACGGCAAAGACCGATGAAGCTGCGGCGCAGCCTGTTGATGAGGCAGAGTGGCCTTCGCTTGATGAGGCGGCACCTCAGCGTCGTCGACGCTCCAAAGAGTCGATTAAGCGCATCAAGCGCCGCCGCCGTATCCGTACGCTGCTGATCGTGCTACTCGTGATTGGTGCGGTTGCTGCTGCCGGCTGGGGCTTTGTAAATCACAGCGTGAACCAAGGCAAAAAGAAAATTGAGGAAAAGACCGAAAAGGTCATCAAGGCCAAGGGCGACACCATTACCTATAACGGCAAGAAGTATGCGCTCAACAAGCATATGGCCACGGTGGCGTTTATCGGTTTTGATGGCCGCAATAACGATGACGGCACCCAGAAGGGCCAGTCCGATACCGTGATGGTCGTAGCGCTTAATACCGACACGGGTGAGGCCCGCGGCATTATCATCCCGCGTGACAGCATGGTTGCCGTAGATACGTATTCCAATGGTTCGTTTGCCGGCCAGGTGACCGAGCAGCTGTGCTTGCAGTTTGCCTATGGCACCGATGGCGACAATTCATCGGCACTGACAGCCGCCGCTGCCTCGCGCGTGCTCGATAACATTCCGGTCGACTATTACTACACGCTCAATATCGAGGGCGTGGCTCCCATTAACGATTCCATCGGCGGCGTGACGCTGGTGCCTACGCAGACTGTGCCGGGCACGTCGGTTGTCGAGGGCCAGGAGACCACGCTGTTTGGTACAACGGCGGAAAAGTACGTGCAGTGGCGCGACACGACGAATCTGACGTCTTCGCTGGATCGTACAGCGCGCCAGGTGAGCTACGTGCAGGCGTTTGCAGCGAAGGTGCTCAGCAGTGCCAAGAGCAACCCCGCCATGCTCATTAGCCTGTACCAGGCCATGGGCGACTATACGTGGACCAATTTGGGTCTCGATGAGTTTAGCTATCTGGCGACCACGATGCTCGAGCACGGCCTGACTTCGTTTGATGTCGTGACGCTGCAGGGCACCATGCAGCAGGGCGACACCTTCGCCGAGTTCTATCTGGACCAGGACGACGTAAAGCAAACGGTCGTCGACACCTTCTACCACCCCGTTAATTAGCTGCCCAGGTGCCGGATGCCAACAGTGGCTCACTCGATGTCAGGCACCAACAGCGAGCGGGCCGCATTTGCGCCAAGGTGACGTGAAATGAGAGGGCGCTGACCTTTTGGTCGCGCCCTCGAAATTGAACGTCAGATTGGCGTGAATGCGGCCCGCGCAGCGTCAACGGGTCCGCCGTTCGTTAGAACGGCGGAACATATACCACGTTGTCGCGGCGGGGTTTGGCCCCGGGGAGTGCGTCCTCGGCGTAGCCCAGAATGCAGTTGCCCACACCGCGCAGACTTCCGTCGGTGGGTAGACCCCACTTGGCCAGCAGTTCCAGTCCCTCGGGTGAGTCAAAGACCTCGTGCGCGCGGTGGATCCAACACGAATCGACGCCCAGCGCATAGGCTGCGTTGAGCAGGTTGCCCATGGCGAGCGAGCCGTCTTCCAGGTGCGTGGGCACACTGCGGTCGACGAGCACCACCACAACGGTTTTGGCGCCGTAGAAGGGATCTCCCTCGCTGCCCATAACTTGGGCGTTGAGCTGCGAGAGGCGCTCGACGGTTGCGGGGTCGGTAACGGCGACAAACGTCACCGGCTGGCGTCCCATGCCGCTGGGCGCGTACTGGCCTGCCTCGATAATGCGTGCGAGCTTTTCTGCCTCGACGGGGCGATCGCTGTAGTTACGGCAGCTGCGGCGATGGATGAGCGCTTCGATGGTCTCCATGTGTCCTCCTGACGTTGGTTGCGATGCCTCGTTCTTACCCGCCGAACCAAAACCGTAATCGCGCCGTCGGCCCCAAAAAATGCAAGCTACCAAGTGGAAAAGTTGGTTTGCATAAAACTTCAGCCAGAATGTGACAAACCGGTGGGATGATTAAACGTTTTATCCCGTCTACCCTGCGGTTTTTACCATTTGCCTAAATGATGCGCGCATAAGCCCTGATAAAGGTTTTACTAAAGGAGTACCAACGTTTATCAACGCGCCATGGTGGCGCCGGGCCAGGAGGTAACATCATGTTCCAGGCTGGAGATGTCGTCGAGACCGACTTCGAAGGATTTCTGAAGCTGTTGCGTTCCAAGACGCGCGCTTTCGTGTCGATCAACGATCACGAGTACTACATTACGCACACCGATGGCTATTGGCGTGTTCAGGATTGCGAGGCCCTCAACGATAAGGGCCATTTTACTGACTGCTCCGAGCTGGTCAATACGGTCTGCGAGGTCGTCGAGCTGCCTTGGATCTGCGGCAAGAGCCTGCACGACAGCTTCTCGGGCGCCACGGTCTACGAGGCCGTCGCTGCTTAACAGCCAACAATCGATATTCTCTCGCAACCGTCGGCGCCGCCCCGCGCCGGCAGTCTTTTTTGTCGATATGTTATATAGGTCGCACGTCTTGGTGCAGTGACAGAAAAAATTTATCTTAACAGGGTTGCTTTTGGGAATTTGATATGCGATACTATAAAAAACCAAGCAAAGGAGTTTATCAATATGCGGCAAGGTATTCTTTAATAAAATTTGATAATGGGAACAAAGACAAACGTCCTCAAGGAGAGGGCTTGGTTTTTGTACCCAATTTAAGAATACTTTTGCCTTTTCATTTCATATCGTGATAGACAACGGCCAGCCTTGGCCGCAGTTTTCATGTGTGTCCTACCTATCATCCCCAGCGGTAAAAGTATTTGTCGCTGGGGATTTTTGCGCCCTTCTGGGCCTTGTATGGAGGACAATCATATGAAAATCATCAATATTGGCATTCTTGCTCATGTAGACGCAGGTAAGACGACCTTGACGGAGAGCCTGTTATATACCAGCGGAGCATTCGAGGCGCTCGAGCCGTGGGAACAGCGCGAGATCATGCGCTTGGTCGGTAAGTTCTCCCATGTTCTTAACGAAGAGTGCGAGGCATTTAAACGGCAAGTGGCCGCCGAGAACGAGGCTGACGATAAGGGCGAAGGGGAGACATGCGACTCTTAATGAGATTTATGAGGCCGTATCGCGGGCTGATTGCGGTGACGCTGTTTGTACTGCTGATAGATAACGTCGGCACGCTGCTGGTGCCTACAATGTTGGCGAATATGGTCAATACTGGTATCACGACGGGTGATATCGACTACATCTTGCGCAACGGCGTGTATATGCTCATTGCGACCGGCATGGCCAGTGGCGGCGCGGTGCTGGGCTGCTATCTTTCGGCCCGTCTGGCGGCCAATGTGGCCTGCGACATTCGCAACGCCGTCTACGATAAGTCGCTCGAGCTGTCCGCCAGCGACTTTGAGCGCTTTGGTACGGGTTCGATGATCACGCGCTCTCTCAACGACATCAACGTGATCCAGCAAGCGATCCTGCAGACGATTCAGCTGGTGTTACCGGTACCGTTCTTGGCCGTGGCGGGCATCATCTTTGCCTGGTTTATCGATCCTGCCATGGGCACGCTGCTGGGCGTGGTCGTTGCGATCGTGCTGGTGGCGGCGGTCTTTACCGTTGCCAACGCCGCGCCGATCTTTATGCGCCTGCAGAGCTTTATCGACCGCATGAACGTGGTGCTGCGCGAGAACATCGTGGGCGTGCGCGTCATCCGCGCATTTAACAAGGAGCGCCACGAGGAGCAGCGCCTGGACGAGGTGTTTAGCGATTACGCAGCCAATGCCATCAAGGTCAACCACCTGTTTGTGGGTCTCGACAGCTCCAGCTTCTTTTTGATGAATATCGCCGAGGTGGCGGTGCTGTGGGTGGGCGGCAACCGCGTGGGCGTCCATGCCATGCAAATCGGCAGCATCTCGGCCGTGCTGGAGTACGCGATCCTGATCCTGTTCTTTGTGATGATGGCGCAGATGGTGGTGCTGACGCTTCCGCGCGCCGCGGCGTGCCTCAGCCGTGCGCAGCAGGTGCTCGAAATCGAGCCGAGCATCGTGGACGGCAAGGCTGCGCTGGGCGACGGGGCGCCCGAGTCCGCAGATGGAGCCGACGCGGTGGCCGTGTTCGACCACATGTCGTTTCGTTTTGACGATGCCGACGAGGACACCCTGTGCAACCTGAGTTTTGCCTGCCGCCGCGGACAGACGACCGCGATCGTGGGCTCGACGGGCTCGGGCAAGTCAACGGTGGCCAAGCTCTTGCTTCGCTTCCACGATGCCACGAAGGGCACCATACGCCTGAACGGCATCGATCTGCGCGACCTTTCGCAAGACGACATCCGCGGGCGTATCGCCTATGTTCCGCAGAAGGCATGGCTGTTCTCGGGTACGGTGGCGAGCAACCTGCGCTTTGGCAACGAAGACGCGACCGAGGCTGACATGCTCCATGCGCTGGAGGTTGCCCAGAGCACCTTTGTGCTCGACCAGCCCCAGGGGCTCGATACGCCGGTGGCCCAGGGCGGCACAAACTTCTCGGGTGGTCAGCGCCAGCGCCTAGCGATTGCCCGCGCACTCATGAAACATGCCGATCTGTATATCTTCGACGACAGTTTTTCGGCTCTGGACTTTAAGACCGATGCGGCACTGCGCCATGCGCTGCAGGGCGAGACGTGCGATGCCGCGGTGCTCATCATCGCCCAGCGCATCTCGACTATTTTGCATGCTGATCAGATTGTGGTGCTCAAAGACGGTGAAGTCGTGGGCCTAGGCACGCACGACGAGCTCATGAAAACCTGTGAGGTGTACCGCGCTATCGCGGAATCGCAGATGAAGGGAGGTGAGTAGCATGACCGAGGAGCTCAAGAAGTGGAGCATCGCCGATGACGCCGCGGCTGCAGAGACAGTCGAGGAGACGGGCGCCACGCCCGACCTGGACGAAAACGCCAAGGCAGCGGTGGAGCGCGAGGCTCGCCGCCAAGCGCTGTACGAGGAAAACGAGCGTGCCGAGGACGAGCGTGCCCGCGCGGAAGCAGAGCGCATGCGCGATGTGGACGACGAGGATGAGGACGAGAAACCCCGCGATACCTGGGCGACGGTACGCCGCTTGTGGGGCGAGGCCGCCGGCGACCATTGGCGCTTCTACATCGTGTTTGCGAGCATCGTGTTCTACGTCATCTTTAACACCGCCGCGCCGGCATATAGCGCCCATGTTATCGACGAGCTGTGGGGCCATATACAGGTGGCGTTTGCCAGCGGAACCACCTTCAACATCACCTGGGAGAACTGCGGCAAGACCATCTTCGTCTACTTTATGATCTGGACTGCCGCTGCCTCGTTCTATGCGCTCCAGAGCTTTTTGATGTCGAGCGTGGCCGAACGCCTCAACCTGCGTCTACGCAACCGCATCGCACAAAAGCTCAATCGTTTGCCGCTTGCCTTCTTTGACGCGCATCGTCCCGGTGAGGTCGTCAGCCGTGCGACCAACGACTTGGACAAGATGTCCGAGAGCATGCAGCGCGGATTGCTGCAGCTGCTTGTGTCGATCGGCACCGTGACGGGTGCCATCATCATGATGTTCGTCTATAGCGTTAAGCTCACACTCGTCTTTTTGGGCTTCACGGCCCTGTCGCTGCTGGTGACCAAGGTGGTTTCGCGCCGTACGCATGATGTGACGGGCGAGCGTCAGGAGTGGGTGTCCAAAATCACGAGCGCGGTCGAGGAGGGCTACTCGGGCCGTCTGGTGATCCGTGCGTTTAACCGCGAGCGCAAGAGCTCTGCCGAGGTGCACGAGGCTTCGAAGGAGCTGGCGCGCGTGAGCACCAAGGCCGACTTTATGATTAACGCCGTCGGCCCCGCGGTGCGCTTTATCGGCCGTTTGGCGCAGATCGTGATCGCGCTGGTGGGCTGCAGCATGCTGGTTGCCGGGCATATGACCGTCGGCGTGTTCCAGGCGTTCTTCCAGTTTATCTACGAGGCGTCCGAGCCCATGACGGAGCTGTCGTTTACCTTTAACTCGCTGCAGAGTGCGCTGGCGAGCGCCGAGCGCGTGTTCGACCTGCTCGACGAGCCCGAGATGGAGGCCGATCCGTTGCCGGTGGCCGCCGCCAAGCTGCCGGGCAAAGTGGAAGGCCGTGTCGCTTTTGAGCATGTGCGCTTTGGCTATTCGCCCGACAAGCCGCTTATGCGAGACGTGTCGTTTACCGCCGAGCCGGGTCAGAAGATCGCCGTGGTGGGAACCACGGGCGCGGGTAAGACCACGCTCATCAACCTGCTCATGCGCTTTTACGAGATCGACGGCGGCCGCATTACCCTCGACGGCGTGGACACGAGCCGCATGAACCGCGGCGAGCTGCGCCAGCAGTTTGGCATGGTGTTGCAGGACGCTTGGCTATTTGATGGCACCATTGCCGAGAACATCGCCTACGGCTGTCCCGAGGCGACGCGCGAGGAGATTGTCGCGGCCGCACGTGCCGCACGGGTCGACTTCTTTGTGCGCACTATGCCGCAGGGCTACGACACGCGTGTGGCTAACGATGCCGAGAGCATCAGCCAGGGCCAACGTCAGCTGCTGACCATCGCGCGCGTGCTGCTCAACAACCCGGCGATCCTCATCCTGGACGAGGCGACGTCGAGCGTGGACACACGCACCGAGCTCGCCATCGGCCGTGCTATGGATGCGCTCATGCGCGGGCGCACGAGCTTTGTGATCGCGCACCGTCTGTCGACGATCGTCGATGCCGACCTCATCCTGGTCATGGATCACGGCAATATCATCGAGCAGGGTACGCACAGGGAGCTGCTGGCTGCCGAGGGCGCTTATGCCGACCTCTACCTAAGCCAGTTCGCATAAGGTGACAAAGGGTCAGTCCCGCATGTCACATCGAAAAGAAGGCGCGCCGGGAGCGGATTCCCCGGCGCGCCTTTTGTGTTGGCGTTCATGCTGTGGCGGTTGCCCGCGGCCCTAGCGCTCGTCCACGAGCTTGGCGACGAGGGCTTTGAGCTCGGTCACCTCTCGCTCGAGTTCCTTGACGCGACGGGCGTTTTCGTTGATGCCCTGGCGGTTGAGGGCGCTCTGCTCGGCGGCATCGTCGGGCATGTACTCGCGATGCTGCTTGGCGTCGAAACTCTCCTCGAACACGCGGCAGCCGTTGCGCTTGATGATGCGCCCGGGCACGCCCACGACGGTGCAGTTGTCGGGCACGTCCTTGACGACGACCGAGTTGCCGCCGATCTTGACGTTGTCGCCAATGTGGATGTTGCCAAGCACCTTGGCGCCCGTGCCCACCGTGACATTGTTGCCCAGGGTGGGGTGGCGTTTGCCGGTCTCGTTGCCGGTGCCGCCGAGCGTGACGCCCTGGTAGAGCACACAGTTGTCGCCCACGATGGTAGTCTCGCCAATAACGACGCCCATGGCGTGGTCGATAAAGAAATGCTTGCCGATTTGCGCGGCGGGATGAATCTCGACGCCGGTGATGTGGCGGGTGATTTGCGAGAGCACACGGGCGAGCGAGCGATGACCGTGCTCCCAGAGCCAGTGCTCGGGCACGTGGTTCCACTTGGCGTGCAGGCCAGGATAGGAAAGGAAGATGACCAGACCGTTTTGCGCGGCGGGGTCCTGCGCCTGGACGGTCTTGATGTCCTCGCGAATGGTATTGATAAAGCTCACCGGCCGCCCTCCCTTAGCGCCATGGCAATGCGATTCAATAAAGTATAGCGATTCGCTAGGGATTAGGAAGGGCGATCTTGCTTTGCTTTGGGCGACAAGTGTCAGTTATGCAAACTTGCTGGTAATGGAGTCATGCTTTTGTGGGGTTGCGCACGAGGGGGCGCCGCAACCGTATACTGGTCAACTTGGACGTGTCCGCGCCCACAACTGAGAGGTTTTACTTCATGGGTTTCATCAATTTCATTGCCGAGCTGCTTAAGGATCCGCGCACCGCGATTGCCAGCTGGATCGCCGCCGGCCCGCTTATGGCCTACGGCTGCGTGTTCCTGATCATCTTTATCGAGACGGGCGTGGTGTTCTTCCCGTTCCTTCCCGGCGATTCGCTGCTGTTTGCCTCGGGCTTCTTTGCCCATAACGGCGGCTTTAACATCGTGGCGCTTCTGGCCACCGCATGGGCCGCAGCCATCCTGGGCGATCAGTGCAACTTTATGATCGGCCACTTCTTTGGCAAAAAGATCATCGCCTCGGGCAAGGTAAAGGCCATGACGCCCGAGCGCATCAAAAAGTCCGAGGATTTCCTGGATAAGTGGGGCCATCTGGCCATCTTCCTCGGTCGCTTCTTCCCGTTTATTCGCACCTTTGTGCCTTTTATCGCCGGCATGGGCGGTATGCACTGGCGCAACTTTGTCATCTTTAACGTGCTGGGTGGCATTACCTGGTCGACGGTCTTTACGCTGCTGGGCTACTTCTTTGGTGGCATTCCGTTTGTGCAGGAGCACTTTGAGCTGCTGATCGTGGGCATTGTTGCCGTGTCGATCATTCCGACCGTGGTCGGTTTGGTTAAGGCTAAGCTCGGTAAAAAGAACGCCTAGTCCGAGCTTGTTTTCGGACGTTAATTCCAAGGCCCGTCGTCGGATTCGATGGCGGGCCTTTTGTGTTGAAGGCAAATGAAAATACTTTACTTAGTTAAAGAAAAGCGTTTTATCCAAGGCGTGCGGGGAGTACAATCACCTGCATGCGAATCGACGTGCCATCGGCTTTGATGCTGCCCGCGTGTCCTGCCCGGCTCTACGCTCCGGGTATGCGACGTTGCGACGCGGCCGGCTTCGGTCCTTGCGTGCGGGTTCGCGAGTATGCAACCGTGTATGTAAGGAGCGACATATGACTGTCGAGAAGAAAGATATCGATTGGGGTAGCCTCGGCTTTGGCTACATGAAGACCGATTACAGCTACGAGGCTCATTGGAAGGATGGCGAGTGGGACGAGGGCGGCCTGACCACCGACCACACCCTGCACGTCTCCGAGTGCGGTGGCATCTTCCATTACTGCCAGGAGGTCTTTGAGGGCCTGAAGGCCTACACCGCCGAGGACGGCAGCATCGTCTGCTTCCGTCCCGACATGAACGCCGAGCGTATGTATAACTCTGCCCAGCGCCTCGAGATGCCCCCGTTCCCCAAGGACAAGTTTGTTGAGGCCGTCAAGCAGGTCGTTTCTGCCAACGCCGCCTGGGTTCCGCCCTTCGGCTCTGGCGCGACCCTGTATGTGCGCCCGTTTATGATCGGCTCCGGTGACGTGATCGGCGTGGCTCCCGCTCCTGAGTACACGTTCCGTATTCTCGTGACCCCGGTCGGTCCGTACTTTAAGGGTGGCCTCAAGCCCGTCAAGCTGCGCGTTTCCGAGTACGACCGCGCCGCGCCGCACGGCACCGGCAACATCAAGGCCGGCCTCAACTACGCCATGTCCCTGAAGCCCACGATGGAGGCTCACCGCGAGGGCTATGCCGAGAACCTGTATCTCGACTCCGAGTCCCGCACCTATGTCGAGGAGACCGGTGGCGCTAACGTCCTGTTCGTGAAGGAGGATGGCACCCTCGTCGTTCCGCAGTCGCACACCGACTCCATCCTGCCCTCCATCACCCGCCGTTCGCTCGTTCAGGTTGCTCAGGACCTGGGCATGACCGTCGACCAGCGTCCCGTCGAGTGGGCCGAGGTCAAGGCCGGCACCTTTGTTGAGTGCGGCCTGTGCGGCACCGCTGCCGTTATCTCCCCGGTCGGCGAGATCGACAACAAGGTCTACGGAGCCGACGAGACCGTGACCTTCCCGGCTGGCTACACCGAGATCGGTCCTGTGATGAAGAAGCTTCGCGAGACCCTGACGGGCATCCAGTCTGGTGCTGTTGAGGATAAGCACAACTGGGTTTACACCGTCGCGTAAGCTGTCTTAGCTGTCCGGGCCGAGGGCGACCTTCCTTTCCGGCGCGTCCTCGGGCCTGCGTTACCTCGGCGCTGCCGTTACGGGCAAAATAGATCTGAAAAAAGATGGCGCGCGGCCTTTTAGGCCGCGCTTTTGTTTTGCGTCGCGCCATGTGGGGGTGGTGGCGACGTGCATTTTTGCGAGTATTCTGCAATCGAAGGCTCCTGCATATCGTCGTTCGGGCAAAAATCCGTGCTTGTCGATGCTTTTCGCGAATAATAGGCGGGGTTATGGGCTGCTGGGTCTCGGGCTGCAGGGGTATTCGCTATCTAACGCCTCTGCTGCGGAGCCCAAAGCTCTTGGCTGTGCTGAATACTCCCAAAAATGCACGGCGCCTTGAGGGGGACCTTCGCGACAAAGGAAACCGCCCCGTCGAAGTATGCATTCGACGGGGCGGTTTATGCATATACCCGATTAAGGATACGCTGCGGATCTGTTAGAACTTGACGGTCGGTGCCTGGCGGGCAGCTTCGGCGGCCTCGAAGCCCTGGCGCTCCTTAAACTGGAAGATGCCGGCAAAGATAACGGCAGGGAACGTCTGGATGGCGTTGTTGTAGCTAAGCACGCAGTCGTTGTAGCTCTGGCGCGCGTAGCTTACCTTGTTCTCGGTGTCTTCGAGCGTGGCTTGGAGCTGCGTAAAGTTGGTGTTCGCCTTAAGATCGGGGTAAGCCTCGGCCACGGCGAAGAGCTGGCGCAGGGCGCCGGTCAGCACGTTGTCGGCTTCCATCTTGGCTTCGGGCGTGGTAGCGCTCACGGCGGCGTTGCGCGCGTTGACCACGGCGGCAAGCGTGTCCTGCTCGTGTTTGGCATAGCCCTTGACGGTCTCGACTAGGTTAGGGATCAGGTCGTTGCGGCTCTGCAGCTGCGTGTCGATGTTCTGCCAGGCGTTATCAATGCGATTGCGCTTGGTGACCATGTTGTTGTAGATGCCGGCGATGGCGCAGACAATCACAACGACAACAACGATACCGATGATGACGGGAATCATGGTGTCTCCGTTTCAAATGGCCGCGGCGTCTTCCGCCGGCTGCCGTTGGTGTAACGCTACTAGTATACCCGCAACCCTTGGCGATACCGAACTTTCCGGTAAGCGTTATGTTTCCACCAAGGTGAGGCCAATCGCCAGGGGGCGGGCGATACAGGTGTAAGATATGCGACAGATTAGTGAGCGCTGTCTTTTCCTTGAGGAGGGCGATACGTATGGACCTTCGCATCAAGAAAACCTATCGGGCCCTGTTCGAGGCCTTTACTGAGCTGCTCGAAGAGCATCGGTTTGAGGACGTGACGGTTGCCATGCTGTGCGACCGCGCTATGATTCGTCGGACGACGTTCTACAAGCACTTCCGCGACAAAAACGATTACTTTGCCTTCTATATCGATGAACTCATGTCGGGTCTGCCGCAAAAGCGGGCCGATGCGGATGGCGCGGAGGGCGCCGAGGACGTGCGCGCGCTTCGCCACGAAGTGTTCGCCGATGCCATGGATCTGATTCTGGCGCATGAGCAGCTCATGGATAACATTTTGGCGAGCAGTATGTCGGGCATGCTGACCAGCATGATTTGCGACCGCATCGCGCGCTCCATACGCGGGCGCGTGATGAGCGCGCTTGACGAGGATGCGCTTGCGCCCGTATCGCTCGAGACGACGTCTGAGTTTGTCGCCGGCGGCATTATTCGGCTCTTTACCATGTGGTGGGAATCGGGCCACGTGCTGGAGCGCCGATCCGAAATCGCCGACGTGGTCGATGCGCTGTTCGAGCGGACCATGACGCCGGTGAGTCACTAAGAGTGGCGGAGAGAGGGGGATTCGAACCCCCGGAACGCTCTCGCGCTCAACGGTTTTCAAGACCGCCGCATTCAACCGCTCTGCCATCTCTCCGTGAGTCGTAATGATAGCATCGTTTTGGATTTGCAACAGGGGAGGCGAACGATGACGAGCACCGGAATCGATGAGAAGTTCATGCGTGAGGCGCTGTCGGAGGCGCGTGCCGCCGCGGCGGTGGGCGAGGTGCCGATCGGTGCCGTAGTGGTGCGCGCGGGTGAGATTGTCGCGCGGGCGCATAATCGCCGCGAGCTCGACCAGGATCCTTCGGCGCATGCCGAGTTTGCGGCCCTATGCGCCGCCGCTCAGTCGCTTGGACGCTGGCGCCTTTCCGATTGTACGGTCTACGTGACGCTCGAGCCCTGCTGCATGTGCGCGGGGCTTATGGTTAATGCGCGCGTGGGGCGCTGCGTGTACGGCGCGGCCGATGCTAAGGCGGGCGCTCTGGGGTCGCTATACGACCTCAATGCCGATTCGCGCCTGAATCATCGGTTTAATGTGACCGCCGGCGTGCTGGCAGACGAGTGCCGTGAGGTGTTGAGCAACTATTTTAGTGGGCTGCGTGGCACCGATGGTGCTGGCTGCGGTTGTGGGGCCGATCTTGACGCACACGCCGCTCACGCCGCAGCGCTTGCAGGTGCCGGTGAGGATGCTGGCGCGGCAGTTGACTTTGGTCCTGCGTGCCGCCGGCCCCGCCGTGTGCTGCTGGCGATCGACTCCTTTAAGGGCAGCGTGTCGAGTACGCAGGCGGAGGCGGCGGTTGCCGAAGGCGTGCGCCGCGTGTGGCCCGATGCCCAAGTAAGCGCGCTGTCGCTGGCGGATGGCGGTGAGGGAACGCTCGATGCCGTTGCCGCGTGCGGCGGTGAGATTGTGACCTGCGAGGTGGCAGGTCCCTTGGGCATGCGCGTGGCTGCCCGGATGCTGGTGGACGGCGAGCACGAGTCGGCTGTCATTGAGATGGCCGAAGCCGCGGGTATCGGGTACTCGCCGCGCACGGAGTCGGCGGCGTTGGCCGCTACGACCTATGGCGTGGGCGAGCTGATGCTTCGTGCGGTTCGCGCAGGGGCGAGGACTCTATATATAGGACTGGGCGGCAGCGCCACCAGCGACGGTGGCGCCGGCATGCTGCAAGCGCTGGGCGCGCGTCTTGTCGATGACCGTGGCTGCAATATCGCTCCCGGTCTTGCGGGCCTTGAGCAGGTGGCGAGTATCGATTTGGCACCGGCGCTACGGGCACTGAATGGCGCGCGTGTCGTGGTGCTTTCCGATGTCGAGAATCCGCTCGTGGGGCGTCGCGGGGCACTTGCGGTGTTTGGCGGGCAAAAGGGCCTGCCGACAGACGATGTCGAAGCGCGGGGCGGGTACGACGGCTGGATGGTCGGTTACGGTCGCCTGCTCGATACGGCGATTGCCGAGGTACGGGCTCAGGGATTGCTGCGCGTGCCCGAGGGTGCACGGACGTTTGGCTCGGTGCTCGGCGTCTGACCGAAGCAT
>CABPCW010000034.1 GCA_902406155.1 uncultured Collinsella sp. | reverse complement strand
AGTCGATGCGGGTACACAGGTACCCCTGCTGGGTGCACTGCCGTCACTTAGTTCAACCAGTTTTGCGGGCGTGCGCCGCTGCGCGGCTAGCCCGCGTGCTCCTCGGCGGGGCTGGTCTGATGGATCTTGTTGAACTTCCGCCTTTGGCTCAAATGGAAACGGGGGACGCATCTGCATCCCCCGTTTTTGTTGCGGTTAGCCTAAATCAATAAACTTGGTGCTTATGACATGGCCGTCTTTGACGAGCATTCTGGCCATGGTGGGGCCTCGGCTGCCTCTGGGGTAGCTGGCACTGCCTGGGTTGAGTACCAAGCAGCGGCCTACTTGGGCTTCTTTGGTTACGTGGGTGTGACCGCTGATGGCTACGTCTACGGATCCCACAGGCAGGTCTTCACGGTAGTGGGCTACGGCGAATTTGAGGCCTTCGTAGGTGAAGAGGGCCAGACGGTCTACATCCGGGCCGTAGTCGCGGTAGTAGTCGTTGTTTCCTAGGACCGCTCGCACGGGGGCGATGGTGCATAGATGCTCGTAATCCATCTCTGAGGTGAGGTCTCCGGCGTGGATGATCAGATCTGCGCCCTTGAGCTCGTCCAGAAGCGCGGGCGAAAGATAGCCGTGGGTGTCCGAGATGATGTCGATGCGCTTGGCGCTTGCACTGTTCATGGGATCCCTTCTGCAAAACCGATTCGACGTATATACAAAAAGCCCCACGGCTCCGCAGACAATTGGTCTACAGGGCTGCGGGGTCAGTGTGCTAGAGGCTCAGGGCCTTCTTGAGCGGCACAACGCGGCGGCGCGAGACCGGCACGCGTTCGTCGACGCCCGTAATGCCCAGCTGGATAGCGCCCGAGGGCACCGTCTCGACATCTGTGACGCACGCCAAGTTGACGATATAGCGGCGATGAACGCGAAAGAAGCCAAAGTCGCAAAGCTTGGCCTCGAACTGAGCCAGCGAAGTCGTCGATAGAAAACGATCATCGACGGTATAGATGCAGGAGTAATCGTCCTTTGCCATGATAAAGCGGATGTCATCCACGGGAATGAGCACCTTGCGGCCGCCCTTTTCCACCGGGATACGCTCGATGGTCACTTTGCTGTCCGTAACCGGCTTGGCGCGTTGCATGACCTTCTCGATCGCGCGATCCAAGCGAGCTTCCTCGACAGGCTTCATCAGATAATCGACGGCATCGACGTCGAATGCCTCGACCGCATGGTCGCTATACGCAGTCACAAACACGATCGCCGGCGGATTTTTGAGCTTATGCAGCGCCTCGGCAAGTTGCAGGCCCGAGGCACCGGGCATCGAGATATCGAGAAACACGACATCCACGCGACTTTCCATAAGCATCTCGATGGCGGAGCGGACGCTCGACGCCTCCGTGATCGTGCCGATCTTGCCCGTTTGCTCGAGCAGGAAGCGAAGCTCCGAGCGAGCCGGCGCCTCATCATCCACAATCATTGCACGCAGCATAGGGATAAAACCTTTCGTCAACTAACTACGCCGGGCGTCCGTCGCATGACGTTGAGCCCGTAGCTTTTTATTTTACTCTTGAATGTCAAAGATGCTCTCTGACAAATCAAGATGAAGGAGCACTTTGGTGCCCTTGCCCGGCGCCGATTCGACACGCGTATAGGAGTGCGGCCCAAAAAAGCGATGGATGCGCTCCGAAATATTGTGCATGGCCACACCGGCGCCGCCACCCTGAGGAGAGCTGGCGTCGGGACGGGCAGAGCGCTCGTCAAACAGTCTGGCGGCGGTACCCTCATCCATGCCCACGCCATTATCGGCCACGGCAATCAAGATTGCATCCTCGCCGTCTTGGTGAACGGTCACGTCGATCCTCAGGGCGTCGTCATCGCCCATACCATGACGCACGGCGTTCTCGACAATCGGCTGGATCACGAACGCCGGCACCAGCGTATCTTCCACGTACTCGGACACATCGAACGTCGCAAGCACGCGGTCCTCGCCAAAGCGGGCCTTCTCAAAGGTAAGGTAGCGCTTGGTCTGTGCGACCTCGCGCGAGACCGGAATAAGCGATCCCGAGTTGTCGAGCGTGGCGCGATAGAACGATGAGAACTCACGAAGCAGTTCGCGGGCCCGCAGCGGGTCGGTGCGCGTAAACGATGCAATGGTGTTCAGCGTGTTGAACAGGAAGTGCGGGTTAATCTGCGCCTGCAGCGCACGCACCTCGGCGCGCGCTGTGAGTTCCTTTTGCACCTCGAGCTCGTGGATGGCGAGCTGCGTGGACAAGATCTCGGCAAAGCCCGAGGCAAGCGCGTACTGGGTACGGTCGACGGCGCGCGGGGTCTTGTAGTAGAACTTGAGCGTGCCGACGGTACGATCGCCCACCTTGATGGGGGCGATAATGCCGGCGGGGACTTGGTTGTGCGAGCCGTCCGAGCCCACGACATCCACCATACGGTTGAACGATTGCACGATGCCATGTTCGATAACGTAGCGTGTGGCAAGCGTGTGGATGGGCGAATCGGGCAGCAGCTTTTCCTCGAACTCGCCCGCGCAGGCCAGCACGTTGCCCTCATCGGTGATGGCAACGGTCATGGCACGTGTCTCGGGCAGGATACGCCGGCACACCAAAAGCGCCGATTCCTGCGTCAGACCGCCCTTAATGTCCTCGAGCATGGCCGAGGCAACCGAGAGCGTCTCCTCGGTGTACTGGGAGCGTACCGAATCGGGATTGAGCGTCAAAAAGATAAAGATGCACAGGAAGATGCACAGCAGCGCGCAGGCAATCACCGTGGCAATCGGCTCAATGCCAGTCGCCAGGGCAAAGATAAAGTACGCCAACACGCAAACGGCGCAGACAACGGCGATGATGCGAAAGATTGAAATTGAATTATCGCGCTGGGCGCGGCGGTCGATCATTCAGCCCCCTCCAGGATGCTAATCAGTTGTGCGTCGCGCCAAAGTTCGTCCATGATCTTGGGCCAGAAACTCTGAAAACGCAGGTAGCTTGCGGCGTTTTGGCGGGCATAGGTCTTGGCCTCGTCAATACCATGACGCCAGATGCGCAGATACCCCTCGTGCTCGCGGGTAAACATGCTGCGAACCATGGCGGTCTTGCGCACGCGGTCGTCGAGCTCGCGCGAGATCCACGGACCCGGATAGGGCATGAGCGATGCGGCCGTAACCGGAATGAGCTCCTTTTGGTGCGCGGCGAACGTCAGCTTGGCCCGCTCGTAGTACCAACGGTACACGTCCTGCATAAAGCGCGGCGAGCGCTTCTCGGACTCGGGCGGCAGGTGGCGCACGGCCCACTCGTTATCGAACCACACGTCATAGCCGAACATGCGCATGTTAAACAGGTAGTCCAGATCCTCGCCGCGGGTGATAAACGGGTCGAAGGCCACACGCGTAAAGGCGCGAGCGTGCAGGGCCATCAGGCCGCCGCATACGTAATTGGAGCGCGAGATGCGGGTGCCCGAGAGCGCCTTTTTCATCCAGCGATTGAACTCGATACGCTTGGTCCACCAGCGATGGCAAATGCCCACTTTGTCCGTGGGAGCCAGCGGCGACCCGTCGCGATCATAAAAGTATCCGCTCTTGACTAAAATCGGCAGGCCCTGACGCGTCTGCTGGCCCAGCGCATAGGTCGCACGCTTCATAAAGTCGGCATCGATGACGGTCTCGTCGTCATCCAAAAACACAACCGCGTCGTGCCCCAGCACCGCCGCGCAGGCAAGACCCATGTTGCGGATGGCGCCGTAGCCGCGCAGGCTCACGCACTCGCCCGAGCCTTTGGGCGCAATCTGTGCCACGCGGTCGGCAACACGCGAAGCCTGAGTATTGGTAACGACGGTGACCTTAAGTGTGGGATGCGCATTAACGATTTCGTGCACGCGATGGGATACGTCGGCCGTGGCAGAAACCGGACAGACCACCAAAAGGATGATGCGCGGGATGTCGCGCACCTGCTCAAGCGAGGCCAGGCAGCGGTCGAGTTCGGGATTGTCGGCGTTGAGTCGTGTCGAATGGTCATAGGTGCCAGGAGCGTTTGCGCGAGCGTCATCGCCCGCCCAATACGTTGGAATCACGACCGTGGCGTTCATGCCTTACCCTCCCTGCAACACAAAAACGGGGCGCCGCCAAACACAGGCGACGCCCCGCGACCTAGCTGATTCCATCATACCCACTTGGGCTAAACATTGCTCGGAAGTCAGAATGATTTATGCGGCTACTTCCAAAAGAGCACTGCAGATAGGCACAATTGCTGTACTGAGCCCGGTTGCCTTACGCCGCCGCCTGAGCCATGCGGGACAGACGGACCAGCAGCACAAAGCCAACAACCAGCAGAACGCCAATAGAAAGGACACCCAGCGACGGGTTGCCGGTCAGCGAGGTGACAACCGACACCAGGAAGGTGCCCATAACGCTTGCGTAACGGCCAAAGATATCGAAGAAGCCATAGTACTCGTTGGACTTTTCCTTGGGGATGATGCGGCCAAAATAGCTGCGGCTGAGCGCCTGCACGCCACCCTGGAACAAGCCGACCAAAATGGCGAGCACCCAGAACTCAAAGGCAGTCTTTAAGAAAAACGCGGCAAAGAGCACGATGCCCATGTAGGCGGCGACGGCCACCAAGATCATATTGAGTGTGCCCACGCGACCGGCGAGCTTGCCGTAGATGATGGCGGACGGGAAGGCCACAAACTGCGTAACGAGCAGCGCCAGCACCAGTTGGGTCGAATCGATACCCAAAGCCGAGCCGTAGCTGGTTGCCATGGAAATGACCGTGTGCACACCGTCGATGTAGAAGAAGAACGCGATCATGTAGACCAACACGGTCTTGTTGTGGGCGATTTCGCGCATGGTGTGTCCGACCTCGGAGAACACGCCGCCCACGATGTGGCCGATGGTGTCCTGGGGACCGCGCTCGCGACCGTACTTTTGCTTATAGGTGCGAATGAGCGGCAGGGTAAAGATGAGCCACCAGGCACCGGTGATGATAAACGACAGACGCGTTGCCAGCATGGTGGGGACGCCAAGAGCGGGGCCACCCATGATAAGCGCCAGGCAGATGATGAACGGCACGGTGGAACCGATGTAGCCCCAGGCATAGCCCGAGCTGGACACGGCGTCCATGCGCTCGTCGGTGGTAATGTCGGGCAGCATGGCGTCGTAGAACGTCATAGAAGAGTTAAGGCCGATGGTGCATAGCACGTACACGGTCAAAAATGCCATGGCGGACATGGGGATAGCCTGCGCCAGGCAAAGGACCAGGCCCGTGAGGAAGAAGCCCAAGAAGAACTTGATCTTGTTGCCGGCGTAATCGGCAAGCGCGCCCAGAATGGGCATGAGCATGGCAATGACTAGCGAGGCAATCGTCTGCGCGTTGCCCCAGGCGACCACCAGGTCTGCCGAGGAAGCACCGGTATTGATGGCGTTAAAGTAGATGGGCACCACCGAGGTATTGAGCAGCACGAGGGCCGAGTTGCCCACATCGTACATAACCCAGTTACGCTCGAGCTTGGTGTATTTCATGGACAGGGCCCCTTCGTATTCGCCCGATATGCAGTTAGTTCATCGTACCCCAATTGTCCAGAGGCGCCGGTAAGGATTCGGCAAAGGGGCACGCACGAGCCCTACTCCTCGCGGTCGAACTCTTCGTCGGCGCCGAGCACGCGACCGCTGTAATTGACGTGGTTGGTCACGGCTTCCATATCGCCGGTCTCGATAAAGCGGGCGACCGTGCACTCGTAATCGACCAGCGCGCGGTCAAAGACCTCGGGGAAACTCTCGGTCGAGACTTCATCAGTAAAGGGGTTCTTCCATGCCAAGTGGCCCAGGTTGCCGGTACGCTCGGGCAGCTCGGTCGTCACGCGGTGCGCAAGGCCGTCGAGCAGCGAGTAATCGTGCACCAAGCCCTCGAGCAGGGCAATCGCGCGCGTCTTGGCCGAACCGGCCGGCTCGATAGTGCGGTAGAGCAGCTGCATGTCGGCTACGGCGCCGGCGTACTCCCCCGCCGGGATGTCGATACCGTACACGCGCCCGGCGACGTAGCTCATCAGCACGCCGGCAACACGATTGATACGGTCGGTGGTGACGATCTCGCCCGCCGGCGGATAATCCTCGACCGTGGCCCCATCGCGCTTGAGCTGCAGCATCAGCACGTCCAAGTCGCTTTCGAGCACGGCGTGAACTTGACTGCCCGAAGCCTCGAGCGCAGGATCGGAATCCACAATGCCAAACTGCTGCTCGTAGACAAAGGGGTGGGCATTGCGGTCGAGCACATAGTGCGACAGCAGGCCCAGCGCAAAGGCGCGGCCCAGATTGGCGTCGCGCGGCTGCAGGTGCGACACGCCGTCGCGCAGGCACGAGAACTGGCGCGACATGCGCGAGCGGTGCATGACCTGAGCCAGCAGCGTGCAGTCGGAAACACGCGGTGTCAGAATGTGAAAGAAAAACGGGTCGGGGCCTTGGTTGCCCAAGATAAAGGCAATGCGCTCTTCATCGGACGTGATGACGCCCTGCGGAAGACGGTCGATGCTTTCCTCGCCAAACAGATGATGGGTGATAAGCGCGGGCATAATGATCCTTTCGATTTCATTCGATGCCACCCATTATGCCCACCGCGCGCCCATACCAAACCTGCGATGGTAAACGACGGCACGCAAGCCTCTTACGCAAGCCCCAGGTGCGACTTGACCTCGGCGGCACGACGACGGGACACCGGCACCGTCGAGCTCACGCGGTCGAGCCTGAGCTCCATCAACCCCGTGGAGCCAATCTCAACATTGTGCACGTCTTCCAAATTGACCAGATAGCTGCGATGGACGCGGATAAAGCCCTCGGAGCCCAAGCGACGTTCGAGCGAAGAGATCGACTCATTAATCAGATATGTTCCCTCGGCGCAGACGGCGTTGCAAAAATCGGCACGCGCCTCAAAGTAGCAGACATCCGCCACGGGGATGAACACCTTTTTACCCCCGCGGTCCACCGTCAGGCGAAGGGGCTGGCGCGGGGTATGGACAGCGCGGCGAACACCCAGGGCGGTTTCGATCTTGTCGAGCGCCTTTGACAGGCGGGCATCCTCGACCGGCTTGACGACATAGTCGACAGCATCGAGGTTATACGCGTCGGCCGCGAACTCTGCAAACGCCGTCACAAACACCACCACCGGCGGCGTCTTTAGGTTTTGCAGGGTCTCGGCTAGCTCAATTCCCGAGCGGCCGGGCATCGTGATATCCAAAAACAGCACGTCGGGCTTGTTCGACAGAATCGACTCCACGGCCTCGGTGACATTGCCCGCCTCGGCAATCTGTCCCACACGTGCATCCTTTTCCAGCAGATAACGTAGCTCAGCCCTAATAGGAGGCTCGTCATCAACCACCAAGATGTTCCATCCCTCGGACATATGCGCTTCCCCTCTTTTTTCTCTCAATCCAACCGCGCGCTACACCTTCATCGGCGCCGGCTCATGCGGCTCGCCGTTCAGCTCGACGATGACCTGCGTCCCCACGCCCTCCTGGGACTTCACGCGCATGCCAGAATCTTCTCCGTAAAAGAAATGGATGCGCTGAAGCACGTTGAAGAGCGCCAGGCCGCAACCTCGCTTGATGGAGCCGTCGGCGGTAATGCTCTCGGGCTCCTCTCGGCGATGTTGCTCAAACAGATGCGCGCAGACTTCTTCGCTCATACCGATGCCGTCATCTTCGACGATGATCTCCAAGCCGTCATCGGTCTCAAAAGCCCTAACACGAATAGAAAGCGGCTCGGTCTCGCGCTGCGCATGCTTGATGCAGTTTTCGAGCAGCGGCTGCAAGATAAACGGCGGCACCAGGCTGTCGCGCACCTCAAAGTCGATGTCGACCGAAACGCGCAGACGGCCGTCGCCATAACGAGCCTGCATTAGATTGATATAGCGAGTGCCCTGTTCCACCTCGTGCTCGAGCGTGGTGAGCGTATCGGAATCAGAAAGCGTCTGACGATAGTAATTGGAAAAGTCGATCAGCAGCGACCGCGCCTTGTCGGGCTCGGTTCGAACGAGCGACACGATGGTGCTGATGGTGTTAAACAGAAAATGAGGATCGACCTGCGATTGCAAGGCGCGCAGCTCCACGCGGGCCGTGAGCTCGTCCTGGCGCTCGAGCTCAAAGCTCGCAAGCTGCGTGGAAATGAGGTCGGCAAAGCCCGAGGCAAGCGCCGTCTGGCGCATATCGATGCTGCTCAGACGGGGATAATACAGCTCGAGCGTGCCCACGCAATGCCCGCGCACGGTAAGCGGTGCGACAATACCGGCGCGCAGGCGCGGAAAGTAGCCACCCGTCTCATTGGAGGCGTCGCGCGAAAACACGCTTTGCTCACCGCTGTTGATCACGTTGAGCGTGGTCTTGAGCACCACCGGGGTGCCGGCGGGACACTTTGCCGAATCCTCGCCCCAGCTTGCCAACACCTGCTTGCCGTCGGTAAAGCAGATGGCAGAGGCGATAGTTTCGGACAGGATGATCTTAGAGGCGCCCAGGGCAGCTTCGGGCGTAAGGCCGCGCGACGTGTAGGCGAATATTTTTGAAGCGATGGCGAGCGTGCGGTCGGTTGCGCTCGATGTGAGGTCGTCGGGAACGACAAAGACGTACGAGAAGAAGAAACACAGCATGACCAAGCCGGCAATGACGACAACGGCTGGAACGGGATTGGGATTATCGGTTAGATCCCAGATGAGCAGCAGGATAAGCAGCGGAACGACAATACCGAGCAAGATGGCTTGAACCACATGCTGAGCGGTACGAAAGACCTTGGTAGAGTTGTAGCTCTTGCCCAGAATCAGCCTATTGAGATCCACCGTCATCCCCTTCTTACTGACGCACCCATAGCAATAAAGAGGGCCGCAAGCGACCCTCTCCATTGCATTATGCAATCAAATACTGTGTTTTACATCAAGCCATCGATGAACGGTAGCTTAGGCGCTGTACTTGTTTGCCTCGCCGAAGCTGCCGGCCTCGACAATCCAGCCGTCCTTCATGATGACGTCCATGTTGTCGGTGTTGAGCACGTGGATGTCGGCGGCGACGTCACCGTTGACGACCAGCAGGTCGGCGCACTTGCCGGCCTCGATGGAACCGGTCTCGTCCTCGATGTGGCACATCTTGGCACCGTTAAGGGTGGCACAGGTGATGGTCTCGACCGGGGTGAAGCCGATCTTGTCGACGAACTCGTACATCTCCTCGATGGAGCAGGTGCCGTACGGGGTGACGAAGGAGAAGGAGTCGGAGCCGATCGTCATGACGACGCCGCGCTTCTTGGCCTCGCGCAGGCAGTCGTAGTTGCGCTGCAGCTCCTTCTCGACCAGGGTGCCCTCGTACTTGTCGTGCAGCTCGGGGACGTAGACGGGCGGATAGGTGGCGTACCAGGTGGGCAGGAAGGCGATCGTCGGGGTGAAGAAGGTGCCCTGCTCGGCCATGAGGTCCATGGTGCGCTCATCGATATCGAAGCCGTGAATCAGCTGCTCGCAGCCAAAGCGAACGGAGTCGTAGGCGGCGGCGTGGTTGTTGTAGCAGTGACTCCACACGGGGATGCCGACCATCTTTGCCTCTTCGACCACGGCCTGGATCTCCTCGGAGCAATAGTGCTGGTCGCGACCGGAATCCCAACGCCAGATGCCGCCACCGGTAGCCCAGATCTTGATGGCATCGGGGTTCTCGCGCAGGCGACGACGGACGGCCTTGCGCAGATCCCAAGGACCATCGACCTGGTCGCCCCAGGGATGGGATTCCTTGTTGAGCTCCTGGGTGCAGTGGTGGGAGTCACCGTGGCCGGCAACGCGGCAGAAGCCAAGACCAGTGGCCAGAACGCGCGGGCCCTTGAAGACGCCCTTGTCGATGCAGTCGCGAATCTGGATACCAAAGCGGCCGATCTCGCAGACGGTGGTGAGGCCGTGGGTGAGGCAGTCGTAGGCCTGCTTGACGGCGACGGCCTGCTTCTCGAGGAGCGGCTGCATGACCCAGTCGGTGTCATCGTCGGTCAGATTGCCCGAGAAGTGCAGGTGGGTGTCGATCAGGCCGGGAAGGACGGTCTTGCCGGCGGCGTCGATAACCTCAACGCCCTCGGGAAGGTCCTGCATAGCACCGGCATACTCGATCTTGCCGTTGTCGTCGACGAGAACGAGGGAGTTCTCGACCGGCTCGGCACCGGTACCGTCGATGAGCTTGCCGCCAACGATTGCGTACTTAGTGGACATGGTTCCTCCTTATGGATCCATATAGTGGGCGAGGCCATGTTGGGTTATGGCCTCACAAAGCTACCCAAGTGGTGCCGGGTTCGGTGCGCGGAAGAGAGGGGTCCGCGCACCCGATCCGCCCCGGCTAGGCGTTATTTTTTGCGGGAATTGGTGAAGGCCATGAGGGCCAGGCCAACGGCCAGCCAGCCGATCACGATGCTCCACTCCACCATGTTGAGGGAGGCGGGAGAGAACGGGACCACGAGCAGGCCGATGATGACGGCGCAGGCAGCAACAGCGAGGCTGATGCCAAACTTGCCGCCGGGCACCTCGTAGGGACGAGGCAGGTCGGGCTCGGTGAAGCGCATGCGCAGGCAAGCGAGGGCGACCATGCCGCAGGAGAAGATGAAGGCGAGAGCCGACACGTTGGTCAGAGGGATGAGCATGTTCTTGCCCAGGAACGGACCGATGACGGTGATGACGCCCAGAACGGCGCAGGCGAGCTTGGGAGCGCCGGACTTGGGATCGACCTCGGCGAACTTCTCGGGCAGCTGGCCCTTGCGGCCCATGGCGAGCATGATGCGGCTCGTGGCGCCGTAGAAGGAGTTCATCGGGCCCATGGGTCCAAGCGTGGCGATGACGAGCATGGCCAGGTACAGGAGCATGTTGATGCCCTTGAGGCAGGCAAGCGCGGGAACCGGGCTCTTAACAAACTCATGCCAGTCGAGGATGGTGCCGAACGAGTAGATGCAGACCATGTAGAAGCCGCCGGCGGCCAGCAGGGCCAGGGAGATGATCTTGCCGAACTTGTTCCAGTTGAGGCCCTCGGCTGCTTCCTCAGCCTGCTGAGGAATGGTATCGAAGCCGGCGTAGAAGAACGGGGTCAAAACCAGGACCGACACGATGCCGGCGAACAGGCTGGTGCCCTCGGTAGCGGGCTTGCCGCCGCCAGCACCGGTGACCTGGGAGAACACGGGCATGGCGTGTTCCGGCGAACCGGTGAACAGCGAGACACCCATGGCGAGCAGCATGCCGCAGAGCAGAGCCTTGGTCAGGAAGGCCTGGAGCTTGGCGGCCGAGCTGGCACCGCGGAAGTTGAGGAAGATGACGTAGACTGCAAAGCCGAGCGCGATTAGCGTCGGGAACAAGTAAACGTCGGCGCCCAAGATGGTGTAGAGCTTGACGGCGCGCAGCCACTCAAGACCGGGCAGGCTGCCGAACATCTCGGACACGAGGGTCGAAATGGCGATGGCCTCCCACGGGCACAGGATGCCGTTGCCCAGGGCCAGGAGCCAACCGGTGATGTAGCTCAGCGTACGGCCAAAGCTACGGTCGACATACTCGACGATGCCGCCCGAGATGGGGATAGCAGCCGTGAGCTCACCGAAAACAGCTCCGACGGGCACGAGGAAGATTGCACCCAAGAGGAATGCGATCATAGCGGGAACGGGACCGCCACCCACGACCATCCAGTCGCCGACCTGCAGGACCCAACCGGTACCGATGATGGCACCGAAACCGATGGTGAAGAAGTTCCAGAGCGAAAGCGTTTTCTTCATGCCGCCGTTACCTTCGACTGCAACTTCTGCGTTCTTGTCCGCCATTGTTCCCCTCCTTTCCTTATTGACGCCTCTTTGGCGTCACCCCTTGCGCAGTCTGTTTTGCCGCGCGCTTTTATTTCGTGGCTTTAAGATACGGCCTTGGCACAGCAGCGCCGCTTGTGGCTCGACCGAAGGCAGAACTGCAAAACGAGCGGCGCCGTTTTTGGGACGAACGGCACGGTTTGCCGCTCATTGTTGTCGCCCGTCCGACGGGCGTACGCTCATCGGACGCATATAGAGATGTTTTTGAGGCCGTGTGTTTTGCGCCTTTCGTACCGTTTACCGAGCTTTTGACGCGCGGACCCATTTGTTGCACATCTTTTTTGTAGGATAGACAGGTTATACATGAGACAAGGCGGTACGAATGGCATACGGTTACAACGACGGTGATCAACGGCGACAAAGCGTTCGCCTTGCTGGCCGCACCACGCCGACGCCCAGAAGTGCCACGAGCAGCAATCCGCAACGCCCTCAAGAGCAACCCAGGCCTTCGTCTCGGCAGCAGACAAACAGAACACGGCAGAGTGGCCGTCCGAGCACGGGCACAAGCGCACAGCAAGATAGCCGCTTGGGCGCGCGCACTCGACAGCGCCAAGCCGAGGTTCCGCAACTGCGCCGCAACGGCGCACGTCAGCCCGGCAGCCATATCAACCGCTTCTTTTCGCATCCCCAAGGCGGACGCGACGGCAAGCCCTACCGCTCGACATCGTACGTGAATGCCCCCGCCCTGCCGGCTCGTCGGCTTTGCCTCGCACTGTGCTCTATCCTCATCTGTCTGGTCTTTGTGCTTATGAGCTCCTGTATGTCCCACGGCTCGGCCGGTCTCGAGCCCACCGCCGAGGACAAGCTGCTCAAGGCCCCCGTCGCGCCCGGTTATTCTTTCGCCTTTTCGACCCCGCGCTCGCAATGGCAAGCCGGCACGATGCCCCATATCTATCAGATCGACCCTGCACGGTCGGAGCTGCCTTACGCCGGCGGTACCATCCGCCAAAATGCCTGCGGGCCTACGTGCCTCACCATGGTCTATATCTTTAAGACGGGACGCACCGATATGACCCCCGTCAATATGTGCGCGCTTTCCGAGGCAGGCAATTACGCCCCCACCGGTGCAACCGAATGGTCGTTTATGACGAGCGGTGCGTGGCAGTTGGGACTTAACGGAACGGAGCTTCATAACGATCGCGACTCGATGACTCAGGCGCTGCGTTCGGGAGCGCCCGTCATCGCCGCCGTTCGGCCGGGCACCTTTACCAACGTGGGCCACTACATTGTACTTTACGGTATTGACGACGCCGACCAGATTGAAGTCTTCGATCCCAACTCGGCCAGCCGCAGCGCCCGCCGCTGGGGCGTCGTAGAGGTCCTCAACGAAGTCGAAGCCATGTGGGCCTACTACTAGTCATTGGGGACAGACTTAAATGAGTGGTCATTGGGGACGCTCTTGTTTGACTAGTCGTTTAAGAACGTCCCCAATGACTAGGTGAATAGCAAAAGCCCCGCAGTCGGAGCGGACTGCGGGACTCATGAAGAGAGGCTAGTCTGTGGGCGCTTTGCCTGGCGCCCACGGGAGATGCAACAGAGTAGAGGCTACTCGTGGATGCGGGTACCGGAGAGACCGGCCATGGTCTCGGCGGCCTTGTCCAGAGCGCCGATGATGCAGGTGCGGCCCTTGCGGGAACGGGCGAACTTGATGGCGGCGCGGACCTTGGGCTCCATGGAACCCTTGCCGAACTGGCCCTCGTCGGCCAGGCGCTCGGCCTCGTCGGCGGTGATGTCCTCGAGCTCCTCCTGGTTGGGCTTGCCGAAGTTGATGGCGACATGCTCGACGGCGGTCAGCAGGAACAGAACGTCGGCGTCGCAGTCCTCGGCCAGCAGCTCGCCGCCCAGGTCCTTGTCGATGACGGCGGGAACGCCCTTGTAGCAGCCCTTGTTCTCGTAGTCGCGGACGACGGGGATGCCGCCGCCACCGCAGGCGATGACGATGAACTCGTTGTCGAGCAGGTTGAGGATGGAGTCAGCCTCGACGATCTTCTTGGGATCGGGGGAGGCGACGACGCGACGCCAGCCGCGGCCGGAATCCTCGACGAAGACCTTGGAGGGATCCTCGGCCATGAACTCCTTGGCCTGCTCCTCGGTGTAGAAGGGGCCGATCGGCTTGGTCGGGTTCTTGAACGCGGGATCGTCCGGGTCGCACTCGATCTGGGTGACGACGGTGGCGGCGTGCCAACGCTTATAGCGCTTGTGCATCTCGCGGCCGATGCCCTGCTGCAGGTGGTAGCCGATGTAGCCCTGGGACATGGCGCCGCACTCGGGCAGCGGCATCTCGGGGGTGCCGATGGCGTCGTGGGCGGCGGCGAAGGCGTTCTGGATCATGCCGACCTGCGGGCCGTTGCCGTGGGTGATGATGATCTCGTTGCCCTGCTCGATGAGGCCGAGGAGCGCGTGGGCGGTGTTGCTCACGGCCTCGATCTGCTCGACGGGGTTGTTGCCGAGGGCGTTGCCGCCGAGGGCGACGACGATGCGATCGGGCTTGCCAAGAGGCTTAGACATTGCTGGAATCCTTTCTGTAAAAGGCCTACAACCCATTAATAACCCGCGTCCGTGCGATACGCGAGTTTATTAAGGTTTATATTCTCTTTATCGCTCATTTTATTCATTTTGAAAATACCTAAGCGGCGAACGGTCGATTTTACCCGCTCAGCGTAAAGAAGCCCAGTTCAGGCATATCTACGCCATTTACGTGCAACTTTATTTAAATAGAGCAGGGATTAGACCAGATTATGCAAACTATATCTTTGCTAAACACAAAACGGACAGCGCAATATCTTACTCGCACTATACGAGATTCTATACATTTATTAGACGAGTATGCACCCCTGCAAAAACACGGGGCTTTTCATCCAACAAAAGGGATAGCCAATCGCGCTTCACCCCGCGGCAAGCGGCTGTGAGTTCGCAGTATGGAACTTTACCGTCGGCTTCTGCATGAACGCTGCCGACGCCCTTTCGCTCCTGCGCGCCCAAGCAGCCGAGAACGCTAACGGCGCCACTGCCAACCTGGCCACCCTCAACAACGGCGCCGCCAGCCTTTTCGCAAAGTACCGTGCTGGCTCGCTGGCTTTGAGGCCTAAGTGAGCTTTGCTATTTGCCAATTTTTGTATGATTTGGGTCAAATCTATTTGTCAATTTTTGTATGATTAGGGGCAAATCTATTTGCCAATTTTTGTCAATGAGGTGTTTTAATGCTACGCCGCAAGGTCACTGATAGGCTTTTGAGCTGGAAGAATAACTCCCATAAGGCCCTGCTTGTTACCGGTGCGCGTCAGATTGGCAAGAGCTATGCGATTCGCGCGTTTGGAAAGAGCAACTACGCTTCGTATTATGAGGTCAATCTGCTACTTGATGCCGAGGCAAGAGACGTACTTGTTGGCGCTAAGAACTCCATTGACTTCATCAACCGTGTGGCCCTTCTTGCGGATGCACCGCTTGTTGAAGGAGACACGCTTATCTTCGTCGATGAGATTCAGGAGTATCCGCAGATCGTTACACTTATGAAGGCGCTGGTCGAGGACGGACGCTTTAGCTATGTCTTCTCGGGGTCTATGCTTGGGACTGAGTTTAAGGGGATCTCTTCTTTTCCGGTAGGGTATGTCGAGCACATTGTTATGCGGCCGATGGATTTTGAAGAGTTTTGTTGGGCAAACAGCGTCAGCGAAAATGTGCTTGCAGATATTCGCAGCCGCCTTGTCGAGAGACGTCCCGTCGAAAACTATATTCATGAGGCGATGCTCAAAAACTTTAGAGCCTATATCGTTTGCGGCGGCATGCCGGAGGTCGTTCAGAACTATATCGATTCGGGCTATTCGCTCGTGAGAACGCGTGAGCTTCAAATTCAGCTAGTCGATCAGTACAAAAGCGATATCTCTAAATATGCATCGACTCGAGCGTTTAACGTTCGCTCCATTTTCGAGCAAATTCCCGTTCAGCTTGAGGCGGAGTCCCATCGCTTTATCGTCTCGTCTCTAGGCGAGGGAGCTCGTCTTCAAAAATACGAGCAGGATTTCCTATGGCTGGTGAACGCAGGCGTTGGATTGATGGTCCCCCAGGTGACGGAGGCACGAAGTCCTCTCAAGAGGACGGAGAAAACGACGGCCTTTAAACTATACGAGTCCGATACAGGTATGCTCGCATCGCGGTATCCCGGCAGCACGGCACGCGCCGTCTACCTTGACATGAAAACCCCCAACCTCGGCGGCCTCTATGAGAACGTGGTCGCACAGGAACTCGTTGCCCTCGGAGCAGATACGTGGTACTACCAAACGCGTGAGGTCGGTGAAGTCGACTTTGTAATCGAAGGTGCCCGCGGGCATGTTGTCCCAATCGAAGTCAAATCGGGCAAGAAAGTTCGAGCACATGCAGCCCTCGACCGTTTGATGAGTGTGGGCGAGTACAAAATTCCCGAGGCCGTTGTGCTGAGCCACGAAAACCTTTGCAAAGAGGGCAAGATCCTTTACGTTCCAATCTATATGACATTCTGTCTCGATGAGTTTATGGAAAAGGACGACCCCAACAACGATTTCTCGTTTGCACCCATATCTCTCTAGGTCATCTGAGTCCGCAAGCCAGCCTCCACGCCCAAAGTACTGCGCCTTTCGCGCCAAAGGCGCGAAACAGCAAGGGAATAGAAGGCAGCGACAACCAACTCCCCCACTATGCCCAAAGTGCTGCGATGTTTCGCGCAAAGCGCGAAACAGCACTGGGGCAGCAGAAGGCCACAATCAGCTAGCCCTCCATGCCCAAAGTGGCGCGTGGTTTCGCGGCCACGCCGCGAAACAGCGACCGGGACAAGGCACCCCCACAGCCACGTCCTTCATTCAGCCCCACAATCCGAGGACGTAGTCGTAGCAGGATCTGAGGGCTGACCTTCGCGGACACTCCGCAGGACGAAAGAACCCCCGCCGCACGTAGTGCGCAGCGGGGGTTCTTTCATGTCCGAGGACGTCCGCGAAGGTCAGCCCTCAGATCCTGCGGTAGGAGACCTAGGCCTCGTTGTACACCGTCTTGAGCTTCAGCAGGTGCTGATAGCGGTCCATAGCGGCCTGCTCATTCTCCTTGAAGAGCTCCTCGGCGCGCTCGGGGAAGGAACGCGTCAGCGAAGCGTAACGGGCCTCGTTCATCAGGAACTCCTGATAACCGCCCGCGGGCTCCTTGGAATCGAGCGAGAACTTCTTGCCGGCAGCAGCCTCGGGGTTGAAGCGGAAGAGGTTCCAGTAACCGCACTCGACAGCCTTCTTCATCTCGGCCTGGCAGTTCTGCATGCCACCCTTCTTGATGGAGTGCATCTCGCAGGGGCTGTAGCCGATGATGAGAGACGGGCCGTCGTAGGCCTCAGCCTCGTGAATGGCCTTGAGGGTCTGAGCCGGGTTGGCGCCCATGGCGACCTGCGCCACGTAGACGTAGCCGTAGCTCATGGCGATCTCGGCCAGGGACTTCTTCTTGGTCACCTTACCGGCAGCGGCGAACTGAGCGACCTGGCCCAGGTTCGAGGCCTTGGAGGCCTGACCGCCGGTGTTGGAGTAGACCTCGGTGTCGAAGACGAAGACGTTGACGTTGTGGCCGGAAGCCAGGACGTGGTCCAGGCCACCGAAGCCGATGTCGTAGGCCCAACCGTCGCCGCCGAAGATCCAGAAGGACTTCTTGGTGAGGTAAGCCTTGTCGGCGAGGATCGCCTTGGAAGCGTCGCAGCCGCACTTCTCGAGCTCGGCAACGTAGGCAGCGGCAGCGGTCTTGGAGGCCTCGGCGTCGTTGACGGAGTCGATCCAAGCCTGGCCGGCGGCCTTGAGCTCATCGGACGGACCATCGGCAGCGATGATGTCCTGGGTAGCGGCGATCAGCTTGTGCTGAACGGCCTCATAGCCAACGGCCATGCCCAGACCATGCTCGGCATTGTCCTCGAACAGGGAGTTGTTCCACGCCGGGCCGTGACCGTCCTTGTCCTTGCAGTAAGGAGCGGTGGCAGCGGGGTTGCCCCAAATGGAGGAGCAGCCGGTGGCGTTGGAGATGAACATGCGGTCGCCGGCAACCTGGGTCACCAGACGTGCATAGGCGGTCTCGGCGCAGCCGGCGCAGGAGCCGGAGAACTCCAGGTAGGGCTGCTTAAACTGGCTGCCCTTGACGTTGGCCGCGATGAGCTCCTTCTTCTCGGAGACGTTCTCGACCATGTAGTCCCAAACAGGCTGCTGGTCCATCTCCTGCTCGGTGGGAACCATCTCGAGGGCACCCTTGGGGCAGACCTTGACGCAGTTGGTGCAGCCCATGCAGTCGAGCGGGGACACGGCCATGGTGAACTTCATGCCCTTGGCCTTGGGGCCCATGGCGTCGAGCGTGCGGGTAGCCTCGGGCGCGGCGGCAGCCTCGTCCTCGGTCATCGCGAACGGACGGATGGTGGCATGCGGGCACACGTAGGCGCACTGGTTGCACTGGATGCACTTGGTCTCGTCCCAGTGGGGAACGACCACGGCGACGCCGCGCTTCTCGTATGCGGAGGCGCCCAGCTCAAACTGGCCGTCGGCGCAATCGACGAAGGCGGAAACAGGCAGGCTGTCGCCGTCCATGCGATCGATGGGCTCGAGCAGGTTCTTGACCTGCTGGGCGATAGCGGACTTGGTCTCCTCGGAGAGCTCGACGGGGGCGGCATCCTCGGCAGTAGCCCAGTCGGCCGGAACCTCGAACTTACGGAAGGCGGTAGCGCCGGCATCGATGGCCTTGTGGTTGGCGTCGACGATAGCCTGGCCCTTCTTCATGTAGGACTTGGTAGCCGCGTCCTTCATGTACTGCAGGGCATCCTCGGCGGGCAGGACCTTGGCCAACGCGAAGAAGGCGGACTGGAGCACCGTGTTGGTGCGCTTGCCCATGCCGACCTTGGCCGCCAGGTCGATAGCGTCGATCAGGTAGACGTTGACGTTGTTGTTCGCGATGTAGCGCTTGGCCACGGCGGGCATGTGCTCGGCGAACTCCTCGTCGCTCCACTGGCAGTTGACCAGGAAGGTGCCGCCCGGCTTGACGTCGCGGACCATCTTGAAGCCCTTAACGATGTAGCTGGGGTTATGGCAGGCGACAAAGTCGGCCTTGGTCACGTAGTACGGCGAACGGATCGGGGAATCACCAAAGCGCAGGTGCGAGACGGTGACGCCGCCGGTCTTCTTGGAGTCGTACTGGAAGTAGGCCTGGACGTACTTGTCGGTGTGGTCGCCGATGATCTTGATCGAGTTCTTGTTGGCGCCGACGGTACCGTCGCCACCCAGACCCCAGAACTTGCACTCGATGGTGCCGGGGGCTGCGGTGTTGGGCGCATCCTCGGCCTCGGGCAGGCTCAGGTTGGTCACGTCATCGACAATGCCGATGGTGAACTCACGCTTGGGCTCGTCCTTCTTGAGCTCCTCGAAGACAGCGAACGCGGACGCGGGAGGCGTGTCCTTGCTGCCCAGGCCATAACGGCCGCCGACGACCTTGATGCCCGTCTTGCCGGCCTCGTAGAGAGCGGAGACGACGTCCTGGTAGAGCGGCTCGCCGATGGAACCCGGCTCCTTGGTACGGTCCATGACGGCGATCTTTTTGACGGTCTCGGGGAGAACGTCGACGAAGTGCTTGATGGAGAACGGACGGAACAGACGAACCTTGACCAGGCCGACCTTCTCACCGTGAGCGTTGAGGTAGTCGATGACTTCCTCGAGCACGTCGCAGAAGGAGCCCATGCACACGACGACGCGATCGGCATCGGGAGCGCCGTAGTAGTTGAACAGGCCGTAATCGGTGCCGAGCTTCTCGTTGATCTTCTTCATGTAGCCCTCGACGACGGCGGGAAGCTCGTCGTAGACCTTGTTGCAGGCCTCACGGTTCTGGAAGAAGATATCGCCGTTCTCGTGGCTGCCGCGGGTGTGCGGGTGCTCAGGGTTGAGCGCATGGTCGCGGAAAGCCTGGACGGCGTCCATGTCGCACATCTCGGCCAGATCCTTGTAGTCCCACATGGCGACCTTCTGGATCTCGTGGCTGGTGCGGAAGCCGTCGAAGAAGTTAAGGAACGGGGTCTTTCCCTCGATGGCGGCAAGGTGAGCCACCGGCGAGAGGTCCATGACCTCCTGGACGTTGCCCTCGGCGAGCATGGCGAAGCCGGTCTGACGACAGGCCATGACGTCGGAGTGATCGCCAAAAATGTTCAGGGCGTGGGAGGCGACGCAACGCGCGGAGACGTGGAAGACGCCCGGGAGCTGCTCGCCCGCGATCTTGTACATGTTCGGGATCATCAGGAGCAGACCCTGAGAAGCCGTGTAGGTGGTGGTCAGAGCACCGGCGCCCAGCGAACCGTGAACGGTACCGGCCGCACCTGCCTCGGACTCCATCTCGACGACCTTGACCGGGGTGCCGAAGATGTTCTTGCGACCCTGGGCCGCCCACTGGTCGACATGGTCGGCCATCGGGCTGGACGGCGTAATGGGATAGATTCCCGCTACCTCGGTGTACGCATACGAAACATATGCGGCCGCCTCGTTGCCGTCCATAGACTTAAACTTACGCGCCATATACCCCTCTCCTCTCATATAGGTATACAGGCCCCGGCGATCGCCGGGATGTTGGCGTGATGGGATTTACGCTGTTGCTTCCAATCATCTGGCAGGCAGGCTCAGCAGCAGGTACATGGCGTGGAGAGAAGACATGCCGAGGCGAGGGGCAGTTGATGCGCCCCACAGACCCGACCGCCCGTCTTGCACATGACCGAGCGCCGCAAAGGCCGCATGCCGGATGCTCCCGGGCACGCCCCGGCGATGGGAAGCGCCCGCAACGGAAATCCGCATGCGGGTTTATTGTACCCCGCCTTCAAGTGTAATTTCGGCAAATATAGGCGGGCGGTAAAGGTTTACCTTGGGTGACTGCCAAGGGCCAAAATGGTCCCTCCATCCCCGGGCGACTGGCTCTGGCGCGCCAAGGAGTGTCCCAAAGTGCCGGCAGGAAAGGAACGTCCCTATCTGCCGGCTAGAGGGCACCGAAGAGGACGGCGTAGGTAGTGGATTCGCCGAGCTTGAGCTCGTCGCCGGGATTGAGTTGGGCGGAACGACCGGGCTCGACCTGAATGCAGACGCGCGTGGCCCCGTTTACCACCACGGTTCCGTTGGTGGACGACAAGTCCTCGACGTGCCAGATATTTTGAGCATCGCACCAGATATGGGCATGGCGGGCCGAGACATCGTCGCCGACGTCGGTAATATCGCCCTCACCAGTGGCCAGCGCGCCAATCTCAACACCCTGCTCACTCGGCTGAATCCAGCGCGGGGCGCTCACGACAAAACTGTTTTGTATACGCAGCAAGCCCAAGGGGTGCGCCGGGGCGGGTTCGCGTTCGCCCGCGGTCATCGACATGCCAAGCGAACGCGGCGTGGATGTGCCTCCGCCACAGGTCGCGTTCGCGTAGTCGATGGCATAGTTCACCGAGGACCGCACATCCGCCGAACAACCGACGGCGACAAACAGCACCAGCACGGCCTCGGCGCGCTCGGCGGGCATGAGCTCCGCCGCCTGGGACAGGCGATCGAGCGCGTTGCGATAGAGATTTGTGTCCTGGTGACACTCTTCGAGCGCGCGTACCATCGGTTCACCTGCAGGGCCGCACACCATATTGATCACAGCCGTGGAGTCCATGGGATTGCGCTGGCGCAGGGCCAGTTGCGACATAATACGCGCAGCCGAGGTACCGTATTCGGCAAAGTAGCGCTGCTGAAGCGTGCCGACCGGCGCGCGAACGATAAAGCGGGAAACCCAAGAGCGATCGGCGGCCCGGCTCTGCGGGCTGCGACCGTCTGCGAGCGGACGGGACGAAAGCACCAAGCCGCACAGCTCGATATGGCTCAGATGCGCCGCGCGCTTAAAGATGTCAAACATGGCCCCGCATGGGGTGAGCTCAACTTGAGATGCCATGACCTAGGCCTCCTTGGTCGTAGAAATAGAACCGGACGATACTTCGACAGGTCCGCCAAAAGTACGGGCAGCCGCGGCTCCACCGGCAAGCGGAGTCGCCATCTGGGCTTTTGTGCGTCGCGGTGCCGAAACGGAAAGTTCAAAGGCAAAGCCCATCGCAAGCAAAAACCACGTAAGCGTATAGGTTGCAACCAGAGCGGCAACAAGGCCGCCCATCACGGCGCGTTGGGAAAATACGCTACATGCAGCCACAACCAGCACCGGAACCTCGCAGGCAGAAAGCGCAAGCACACCCTGCAGGAAGCCCGAGCGCCGATTGCGCGCAAGTGCCCCCGCGACAACGCCGGCTATGCCTGGCAGCGCCAACGCCAGTGCGGCAATAATACCCGGTAGCGGCCCAGACCACACGAGCGATCCCAAAGTCGCCGTCACGCGAGCGCCCGACGCCAGCAGCGCGGCCGAAACCACGACCACAGCCCAAACCACGCCACAGACGACCGTCGCGCCGACCATCAGGAAGTAATTTCAT
>CABPCW010000033.1 GCA_902406155.1 uncultured Collinsella sp. | reverse complement strand
GCTTCGTTTTGTGAAATGAACTTTTCATTTTGAAACGCGCGAACATTTCGATTTGGGTCGGCGCCGACCTTGATGCACTCCTCGGTATCGCGGCCGATGGCGTGCTCGGGCGCCTCGAGCGGAACGCTAGCGAGCTTGGCGGCTCGGGCGGCGAGCGCGTCCATCGAAATGCGGATGCCCGGCGCAATCGCTCCGCCAATGTAATAGCCGTCCTCGTCGATGACGTCGATATTGGTTGCGGTGCCAAAGTCCACCACGATCGCTGGGGCGCCGTAGAAGGTCTCGGCAGCGACGGCGTTGGCGATGCGGTCGGCACCAACGGCCTGAGGGCGTGCCGCACGCAGCTTGGTCACGGCGGCAGTCTGCGGCCCAATGACGATGGCGTCTGCCGCGACGCGGTTGGCCACGGTGTGCCACTCGCGCGAGAGTTGCGGCACCACGCCGGCGAAGGCGATCGCGTCGACCGCGTCGAGCGAGAGGTCGTACATCTTAAAGAAGCCCATCAGACGCACGTGGATCTCGTCGGCGGTATAGGAGCGGTCGGTGGGCATGCGCCACGACTGCACCAGCTCGTCTCCGTCAAACAGACCCATGGCCGTCTGCGTGTTTCCCATATCGATAGCGAGCAGCATGTCTACTCCAGGTGTCGGCGTAAAAGGACGCGCACCATTGTATACGTGCCGTCGGCGGCGCTCGGCTTCGATTCGTTCACGGTGATAGGGGCTGAGGGGTTTAAATATGAAGGAATTATGCTCTACGAGATTTTCCTTGCCGTTTACCGAACTCTCACGTAATATTCTTTCTTGCGCACATGAGGCGCCCAGACATTGCGGGGTGGAGCAGTCTGGTAGCTCGCCGGGCTCATAACCCGGAGGTCGTAGGTTCAAATCCTGCCCCCGCGACCAAGAACTTGCAGCTCGTCGGCCTAGCCGGCGAGCTTTTTTGTTATTCCGGGACCGTATTTTCGGTCCAATTCTCGGCCTCTCAAACAAAATCTCGATCTGTAACATCTAGACCCGATTTGGGCGGCTAGGTGTTACAGATTGAGATCTTTCGGCAGGACGGTCTCCGTTTGTCTAAATCTGTAACACGAGGGACGGATTTTGCCGAGTTGTTGTTACAGATCGAGACAAACCGGCAGCCGGCCCCGCCCCATCCACCTGCCGCTACCTGCTGTCCGCCGATTTTTCGTTGTACTCCCGTGCTCCCATGCCATATCCTTTAGACAACTACGCGGCATCATCGCCGCCGCGCCTACAAGAGAGGAATATCCATGACCGCACCTGCATCCAAGCTGCTCCAGCCCATTACGGTTGGCCCCCTTGAGCTCAAAAACCGCATTATGTTCCCGCCGCTGACCACCGGCTACGAGGAGCGCGACGGTTCCATTGGCGAGCGCAGCCTGGCTTTTTACGAGCGCCTGGCCCGCGGCGGCGTGAGTTACATCGTCATTGGCGACGTCGCTCCCGTCATGACCGCGAGCCCCACGCCCAAGCTGGCGACCGACGCCCAGATCCCCACGTTTAAGGCGCTGGCCGACACCGTCCACAAGCACGGTGCCAAGGTCGCGCTGCAGCTGTTCCACCCCGAGTACGACGTGCCCGGCGTCGGCCGCATGGTCATGGGCTCCATGGCCGCCGCCAAGGCCGCGCAGGAGGCCAAGGCCGCCGGCGACGAGGAGACCTTTGCCGCCAAGATGGCCGAGTCCAACGAGATCCGCAACCAGGCCTACGCCAAGCTGCACCACGACATGCAGCATTTTGTGAACGAGGCCACTGTGGAGCAACTCACCCAGATCAAGGAGGCTATCGCCGCCTCGGCCGCCCGCGCGCAGCAGGCCGGCATCGACGCCATCGAGGTCCACGGCGACCGCCTGGTGGGTTCGCTGTGCTCCGCGATCCTCAACAAGCGTACCGACGAGTACGGTGGCTCGTTCGAGAACCGCGTTCGCTATGCGCTGGAGGTCGTCGCTGCCATTAAGGAAGCCGCACCGCAGCTGATGGTGGAGTACAAGCTCCCTGTGATCATGGAGAACCCCGACGGCACGCCGCGCGGCAAGGGCGGCCTGCAGCCCGACGAGGCCTGCGAGTT
This sequence comes from uncultured Collinsella sp., assembly GCA_902406155.1. Classification (GTDB taxonomy): domain Bacteria; phylum Actinomycetota; class Coriobacteriia; order Coriobacteriales; family Coriobacteriaceae; genus Collinsella. Next base: position 20,196 of record CABPCW010000033.1, on the reverse strand, counting down.
CGCCAAGCTGCTCGAGGGCGCGGGCATCGATATGATCCAGGTCGCACAGGCCAACCACACCGGCAACATGGGCGACACCATTCCGCCCATGGGCGCCATGCCCTACAACTGGACTCTGCCCGTGGCCGAGCGCGTCAAGGCCCTGATCTCCGTGCCGGTGGCAACCGTCGGCCGCGTGGTTTCGGTCGAGGCCGGCGAGAAGATTCTGGAAGACGGCGCGGCCGATATCATCGCCTACGGCCGCTCGCTCATGTGCGACCCCGACATTGCACTGAAGGCCGCCACGGGTGAGCCCATTCGCGAGTGCCTCAACTGCAACAAGGGCTGCGTCGACGCGATTCAAAACCGCAAGTACATCTCGTGTGTGCTCAACGCCGAGAACGGCGACGAGGCGACCATCGCCATTAAGCCGGGCGAGGGCGACAAGAAGATCGCCGTGGTGGGCGGCGGCATCGCCGGCCTGGAGGCCGCGCGCGTGGCGGCCAAGCGCGGCTACGACGTGACTGTCTACGAGGCGAGCGATCATCTGGGCGGCCAGATTGTGCTGGCTGCTGCGCCTCCGCGCAAGGACGAGATTATGCGCTCGGTCGAGTACTACGAGAAGATTCTGCCTGGCCTGGGCGTGAAGGTTGAGCTCAACCATGCCGCTACCGCTGAGGACCTCAACGCCGCCGACGCCGCGATTGTGGCCGTGGGTGCACACGACGTGGTCATTCCCGTATCCGGCGCCGACTCGGAGAAGGTCGTCTCGAGCTGGGACGTGCTGGCCGGCAAGGTGGAGCTCAGCGGGCGCGTCGCCGTCATTGGCGGTGGCCTGGTGGGCACCGAGACTGCCGAGTACCTGCTGCAGCACGGCTGCGAGGTGGCGATCGTGGAGATGCTCGACAAGATTGCCGCGGGCGAGTCCGAGACCATTCTGCCGCTGATCATGAGCGACTTTGCAGAGCACAACGTGGAACAGCACGTGAAGACCCGCCTGACCGCCATTACCGACGAGGGTGTGGAGGCCGTTCGCACCGCCGAGGACGGCGTCGAGGAGCCGGTGAAGATCGCCTGCGATTACGTGGTGATGGCCGTGGGCTCCAAGGCCAACGCGTTTGACCTGGACGGCGTGACGGTGCCCGTGACCTGCGTGGGCGACTGCTCGGGCGAGCGCACCGCCGACATCGCGAGCGCCATTCGCACGGCGTATCACGCGGCCAACGAGCTTTAAGCAAGAAAGCTATCGCGTATTGAGTGGGCGGGGAGTGCCGTATCGGTGCTCCCCGCTTTTTTGCCAATAAGAGCGTCCCTGGTTCCCTTGCACCAAGGGTTTGACTTTTAAGACATCATTAAGGCTTGCGCTGTGGAGCAAGCCGCAGGTCAATGCTATTCTTTTACCTTATCGTATGGTGTTGTATTCTGCCTGAATTCTATGCCTACGAGCAATGGATTGAGCACACCCAAGCGGAAAGGATGGCACGCCCGCAAACAGGGCAAACGTAAGCGATGAGTGGCATGGACCGACATAGCGAGCTCCAGCAGCACAAGACGGCGGCCGAGTACCGCCAGGCTGCCGACGAGCATGTGCGGACCCTCAAGGATTTCTGGAAGGATTTCCTGGTGAGCGGTCTGTTTGTGCTGGCCGCCATCGTTGCCATCTTTGCATGCCTGGCCTGGTTTGCCGCGAACAATCGAGTGAGTGCCACGGGGAGCACGATCGGGGCGAAGGCCGCGCGCTATAGCCTTACCGCCGCCGGTGAAGGCGAGCCCGACGCCCACACGGGATATTACGAGCGCGCGGACGCCGAAAAGCAAAACATCACGGGGCTCGATACGACCGATGCCATGACGGTAACGCTGGGCTCCAACCTCAACAACGAGTCCGCCGGCTCTCTGTATCCGGGCGCTCGCGGCAAGATTACGTTTACGGTGAAGCCGCTGGCAGATGACCTGAACGGGGTCACGATCAACTTGTCACGCGTGCTTAAAGTCACGGGTAATGTCGTTGTTGAGGACGGAAAAACGCTGTCGTCTGATGCGCAAACACTCCTTGGCCTGGTTAAGGGCCATTTACTGTTCTTTACGAGCTGCAACGATAACGGGTACTACTCGGGGCGCGTGGCTAATGGCCAGATCGTGATTCCCAAGAGCGAATTTTGCGCAGACGGCGTTACAACTAACCCAACGAAAAAGTCCGTCCCCATCACCCTGTACTGGGTATGGCCGGAGTACTTCCAAAACTTTGTCCTTACGGGCAACACGAATTACTACAAGAATCTGTTTGCGCCGGCCGACAAGTCGACCGACTACGGTTACGGCGCTCTGCAGGCGGATATGAACGAGAACAAAACGAACTACTTTTACGGCACGGCAAGTGACGTGCCAGCCGCCAGCGCTCCCACGGTTTCGGCCAGCATGACCTCCAGCGATGCCGCCATTTGCTCGGCGCTGTACAACAATGCGGATGAGCAGATCGGCGATAAGGTCGATTACATCCAACTTAGAATTAGCGCTCAGGAGGGCGTGAGCTCATGAGTACCATGCAAACGCGCCTCGACGACGCCCACAATTGGATAGATAACCATCGCGCACAAGCCCTTGTGGTTTTGGTGCTCTTGGCGGCAATCGTTCTTGTAATTGGCCTATCGCTCTCGTGGTTTGTGGGCAGCAAAAGTCTGTCTACGGTGGGCAAGATCCAAACGCCGGCACGGCTCAAGGTGCTGGGTCCCAACCAGACGGCCATTGAGCCCATCGAGATTTCGTATGACGAGTCGCGCGGCGATGTGATGAACGACGATGGCACGGTGACTATCCGGCGCGCGTTTTGTGTGCAGAGTGACAATGACGATAATCCCGGCGCTGGCCAGGCGTTTGAGCTGCAGGTGGCAAATACCACGAATATCACGGGGCTGACAATCAACGTGTACCGCGTGACGGTCAACGACCCGTCGACAACGACGGGCGATGTGGTCGGTCTCGACGGGCTCAACCGCACCTACTCATGGAGCAAGAAGGACCCAAACACCCCGATTGCGTTTACTTTTATCAACTCCGCGGACAAGACAAATGCGTTGGCTAAAGAGCTTGAGGCAAACGATCCGACGTACGGCTCGTACGGGAATGTCCAGAAAAACGCCCGCCCGCTGTATCGGTATCACACGTTCGCAAAGAGCAAGCTCGATGGTTACGACGAAAAGAACCAAAAAGCCAACGCCGCCACGAACTTCATCATCGAGTGTACGTGGAATCCGGGCGTTGTGACCAACGCAGATGGCTCCACGGTCTCAAACGTCAAAGAGACCGACATGGTGTATCTAATCGCCCGCGGCACGAACAGCAATTAGTAGCAGGAAAGGAGGGGCGCCAGATGAGCAAAGACAAGAACGAGCAAAATGAAATCGCAAGGCCTGCTGGCAAGCATTTTGCGCAGGCTGATGAACGTGCGGCGAAGCCTGCCTTGGCGGAGTCGGCGACCCCTGCTTCCAAAGTACGCAAGCGCCTGTGGGCGGTTGCGGTGCTGCTGTGCGCCGTCGCAATTGTAACGGGTACCTACCTTACCTACACGGCTTTTTTGGCGGGCGACTTCCTTAAATCGGTTGTCGTTTCGGGCACGTCGCAGGCGCTGTTTGCCTCGGACATGCTTACGGGCTACACGAATGAGACGCTGAACGACGGGGGCATTGCCGTCCGAAGCGTCATCGCCGACACCGACAAGAGTGGGGGAACCTGCTCCTTTACCTTCCGCATTTACAACCATCTGCTGGGCGACAAGAACAAGGTTAACGACAAGGACGTCAATGCGACACTGAGCGTGAGGGCGACGGGCACGACGGGTACTTGGAGTGTTAGCGGTGAGCCCGAGCTGGCGACGGACGGCGCGGTCAATCTTTCCTTTCCTGCCAACAAGGCAACCATGTATACCTATACGGTTACGTTTGCCAAGAAGGACCTCAACACAGCATCCTTCACGGTCAAGGCCCAGGTCGGCTCTAACAGCCCCGGAACCAACCTTAAATGGCTCGCGGCCAAGATTGCGCCCGCCGAGCGCGCGGAGGTAACGGCCTCGGGCGTGTCGGGCGAGTGGGTCGACAAGAAAGATAGCATTGGCCATTTTGATGCCTACAACTATCGTGTGACCGTTACGGGCACCACGACCAAGGTGAAGCTCACATGGAAGGACGGGGTCGAGATCGATCCGTTCTTTGAGAAGAACCACAAGAACGGTGATGCGCAGGCAACCGTCGACGGCAATTCGGTCACATACGATGCGTCCCCTGGTTCGGAAATCATCACCTTCTACCAGAAGGGCAATAGGCCGACCAGCTTTGATGCCATTGGCGTTACGTGCTCGGCTGTGTAGGACGCACCGCAAGCATAGATTTTGAGACCCCGCACGGGGCATGAGATAGAACGAGGTAGGACCAGATGAGAACGGCAAAGCGCATAACAACCGCATGCCTGACTGCGATCATGATTTTCCAGGCGCTCGCGCCCTCCACGGAGGTGTTCGCGCAAGAGCTCGACGCCGTTATGGAGGCGTCCGTCTCCGCTGCGCGCGCCGCGGGCAATACTGCCCGCTCCGTACAGGATGCCGTGGCCACTGCCTTGGAAGATGCTGACCAGGCACCATCTGATGGCACCACAGCAACTCCGGGTGTCGATGCAGGCACTACCGAGGGCGGCAACGGCTCAACCAACACCGGCGATTCGCAGGATTCCACGACCGATGGAGCCGGCGGCGATGGTGCCCCGGCGGAGGGCGACGTATCCCAAGACGATGCGCCTGCCGATGACGCCGCCGACGAAGAGCATGCGGATGACGCGGACGCAGATGCTGCTGCGCAGGCGGATGCTACGTATAAGTACAACACTGTTGAAGATCTAAAAGCCGCAGGCGTTACAAATATTACCGAGGAAAACGGCACCGTTACACAGATTGTGTTTGCCAATGAGTCCGACCTCATCAAAATATCTAACACTAATCCAGCTGTTTACCAGAATGCCGCAATCGTCAGAAGCCCAAATACGGGCGGTGAGTTCAACCTGGATAGTGCAAAGGATGGAGAATTGAAATTTGGGGGCTTTGGCGGTGACAGCGCCCCCTTCAAAGGCTTGCTTAACATGAAGGGGAGCACCCTTGTCGTGAGCCATACCCTCTTTAATAACATCGAGCTTAACGATGATAATAAAGCGGTGACGGTGACATGGAAGGGCTCGGATGCCCAGCCTGTTATCGCGTCTAAAATCAATGGCAATGGTCAAACGCTCGTTGCCAATGTAGCAGTCGCCAATGTGAAAGAAGGAAAGGCGAAACTCACATCGCCGTTGATGGGTGAGGTGGATGGGGTCCTCACGCTCGAAGCGACTTATTCGGTTGATGCCGGCAAGACCCTTGCAGTGGATATCAACTCGAACACGGGTAACATTGGCTTGCTGGCGAACACTGTAAAGGCAAATGCGTCTTTTACCATTAATAAGCTCGAGGGGTTGCCGTTGAGCGGGACGCAGACTGTTGCTACCACTAAAGATGGGGCCAGTGCCGGCGGCCTCATTGGCCTCTGCGAGGACGGCGTGACTGTTTCGCTCGCTAATCCGATTGACCTTTCCAACTTCAGTGTTGCCGGCGCCGCTGCCAGTGGTGGCTTCATCGGTAAGGCGACTAGACTCACGCTTGGCGCGGACAGCAAGAAGTTCTCCTGCCCCACTTCTGTTGGTAATGCAAACAGCATGAACACCGGTGGTTTTATCGGTGAGGTGAGCTTCGCAAACTCGGTTAAATTTACCAACAACGACCAAATCGATACGGGCAACGGCGTGACGCTTTTGGGCAAGGGCAGCGAGTCGAACGGCGTTGGTGCCGCTATCGGTAAGTTGAACTTTATTGATTCGACAACGACCGTATCGTTCAATGGCGGAACTTTTAAGAGCATCTACGGCAATGGAGGAGGCACCGCGGTATTCGGTGGCCTTGTCGGTTCGGTGACGGGATGCGACAAGTCGAAACCACTTCATATCGAGAACGTTACAACGGAGTTTGCGCTCAAAGCTACTCCGACTTTTGCTGGTGGCCTTGTCGGTTGGCTGGGCCGCGGTACGGGTGCGACGCTTGAAGTCAAGAACGCTGAAGTCAACTGCACCAAGCTGCTTCAGTCGAGCAAGGGCTTCGGTGGCGTTGCGGGCTGCATCGACAACAGGAGCATTGCTGATATCAATGGAGTGACCGTCAAAAACGAGGGCACGATTGAAAATGGCGCGGGTATTGCCGCTGAAAGCTGGGGTTCTGCGATTCGTTTGGGCGGCGTGACCGATTTTTCGGGCATGAAGTTTGCTCCTGAAAAGAGCTTTACCGGCAAGAAAGTTGTTTCTCAAATCACGAACGTTAGCTCGAGTAGCCCAACGCTCGTGTTTGCTCGCGGAACGGGAAGAGATGGTGTTCCCGCAGATGCCGACAACGCCGATTACTGGGATTATAAGCGTTGTCCTGCGACGAAAATCGATGACTTGGGTAGCGATCAAAACGCTGATTGCGGCTATGGTGAGGTCGTTAGGCTTGATGGAACGAAGCTGCAAAAAGACCTCATCAAAATCAATATGGACGAGCACAAGCTTGAGGGACCTTCGACTGCAGACTGGAAGTGGCAGATCGGCTATGAAAAGAGCTGGAACGGTGGCAACAGAGAGCTGACGATTACGAACGAGAAGGATTTCGCATGCCTTGCTCTCTCGCTTCAGTTTGGTGCGCTTTGGAACGGCGTGTACGGATTAAACCCTGACAATAGGGGTCAGCTCTTGGGATCCGATGTGACTATCAACCTCAACGCCGACATTAATCTGTCGGGTACGGGCATTGGGGGCCTTGGATTCGATAGCGCTAGCAATCTTCAGATATTTCAGGGAACTTTTAATGGCAACGGTCATACGATCACCCTTGGCATTGGCGAGCCGTACGGCATGCGCGGCGACAATACGATTGCGCCCAACGACGCATCCGCCGGCAATGGCAAGATTTACCGTCACAGCCGTCTGGGCCTCTTTGCCGCCATTGGCGGCGCGACGGCGAATAACCAGATCGCGACGGTGAATAACCTCACCGTCGATGGTTCCATTAAGTTTGATAACGGCTTAGGCGTCGACGCCGGTTCGCTTGCGGCAACCATCACGGGCAACGCAACGCTCAGCGGCGTTACGTGCAAGACGGCGATCACCTGCGACGATACGCTCGGTAACGATGTCAGCATCGGCGGCATTGCGGGCAGCGTGTCGGGTGCCGGAACCATTACTTTCGATGGCGGCAACACAGGCGGTAGCACAAAGGCACAAGCGACCGTCAAAACGGGCGACATCCCCAACGGTAACACGCGCATCGGCGGCGCTGTTGGCTATGTGGCGGACGTTCTCGCTGTCGTCAACGTTGCGAGTCTCAAGGTCAGTAACGCGCCCGAGGGCGAAAACGCGATTACCGTGGGCGGCAGCGCGAGTGGTAAGAAAGCTCAGGTCGGCGGTTTTATCGGGTGCATCGCTCAGGGGTCGCAAGAGAAAAACGTCAACATCACGGGGCTTTCGTTCAACTCGTTCAACATGACTGTTGGCAAGAGCGGTGATTCGAAGAACGGTGCTGGTGGTCTTCTGGGTTACAGCTGGGGCAATGCTGTTGTCACCATCGGAGATGATGCTGTAAACACCAGCGACAGCACGTATGCTCTCAAGACCAGCAACGCTTCCATAACCGCAAATAGCTCAAGCGAGCTCGGCGGCCTCGTATACGCAGCCAGCGGTCACTGGATTATCAACAACTACGCTATCGACCTATCGGGCACAACCGTCAGGGCCGACCAAGCTACAATGCTCGGCCTGCTCGTTGGTCGTGGCAGCAAGGTGAATACTAAAGAGCAAGTATCGTTTTATGGCGCCGAATCCTATACGGGCTTATACCTAGAGGATAGGGCTTATTGGGGCACTGCCTACAAAGTTTCTGGTATCAAGATTACGGCACCCGAAAAAACGACCTTTGACGAGTGGGTGGGCAATGGCCGAAAGCCAGGCAGCAAGCTCATGGACGGCGAATGGAACGCGGTCGTTTCGCTTCATACCAAAGACGACGTCAATGACGGCAAGCTCGACATGAGCGGCGAGCCGGGAAATGACAACAGCTATCACAACCGTTCTAATTTCGGCAATAACCACAACACGAATGCTTGGACGAGGTATTACTACAATCTTGATCGTGCGTATAACGTCCTCAGCGCCAACGGCAAAGACTATACAGCGCAGAAACCTGTCCAACTCACTGCTCCGGAAGAGCTTCTCTTGTGGTCCGCATGCCGCTATGCGCCTGCCGGCATACAGAAATACGTTGCTCCTGGAATGACTGGAGTTAACGCTGGCCTGAATAGCAATACAGTCTATATCAACGGCGGTACAAGTTCAGAACAAAAAACTATCGATTTAAGCGGTTATAGCTATTATCCGGCACAGCCGAAGGGGCAGGTAATCGTACAATACGCGAATGTTAGATTTTGCTACTCGAATATCAAGTCTGAGTATGCCAACAATAAATCCAACTCAGCTGGAACGCAGCATGAAAACATGCACTGTGGACTTTTGCGTACGATTAATGCGAACCTCACGGTAGACAATGTCACGCTGGGTGGCACTATCGGAATTGCGGTCAACGACGGCGATAAAAGCTCAGGCGGCACCGTATCAGGCGCATTAGTATGCCGCTATATTTACGGGACTTCGACTTCGGTTAAGCAGATCTCTATCAATAATCTTACGCTTGATGGTTTGACCGTCGATGGCGTGACGGATGAAACCGAATATGCGCCTTTAGTTATCAACGAGATGCAAACGTACGTGAAGCTGAACGCGAAGAGCATTTCGACAACGGGGTACGAGGGCGGCATCAAGGCGGCGACGTCGCTGTTCGGTAAGCTTGGCACTGGTAAGGACCCCGATCAGGTGACGGCGATATTTAGCCTCATTAACCTGCCGAGCTCAAAGAGCGACACGATATTTACCCATGCGAGCCTGCTCGAGAGCTTCGGTTACGTCAAGACAGGCTCAGCGGTCTATACGTTCCGCAAAGCTGATCAGAACGAAAGCAAGATGGTCACCTTTGGCAGCGAGATTGATGCCAACGGGGAAAAGAACGAATACAAGGGGAAGCAGCTTTGGTATTACGACGAGGAAGGCTACGGAACCGACGACAACCTGGTGAAGGTTGGATCCACGACCGCGGATAAGACGGGCAAGTCTCCGCAATTCGGAGGCTATCTTCCGTACGTGAAAAGGGGCATGGACGATGATAAAACAAACAACGTTCAATACCACGAAATCAAAGTTAACCAGCGCGTGCCCAATCTTACAACGGGTTGTGGTACCTATGGTGATCCCTATGCTATGACCAAGGCAACGGAGCTCAACACGGTTGCCGAGTATATCAACACCCAGAATGCGAGCGATGGCTGGGAAGTAACGATCGCCGCCAATCAAGAAGAACTATGTCAGCGTCGTTCGCCCAGTGCGAATAAAGAAAACGAAGTGACGTACGTCTACAAGCAGGCGAACAAAACATGGGAAAGGAAGACGGGGGCTAACACCACCAACTCCGGGGATACGCTTGACGATGCGACGATGCACAGCTATCTCCAAAGCGCCTACTACAGTATCGAGCCGGTTGATAGTGAGGGAAATAGCACCGATACGCTTGTGCTCGATACCACTGCTTTCCAGGGTTTGGGCAATCAGGGCAACCCGTTCAGGGGGGTTGTTGTCGGCAATCTGAGAAGCGGCGGTTTAGCGACCATCAAGATTAATAAGCCCGAAGGCGCAAGCACGCTTGCGGGCTTGATCCCGTATAGCTACGGCAGCGTTGTGAGCAACCTGAATATTGAATACTCGGGCACGGCAGCCTCAATAGCATATAAGAATAAAGATGCAACATCTGGTGTGCCGGGCGCGTTCTTTGGCGGCGTGATCGGTTGCATCATGGGCGGTGACAATATCATCGATGGCGTGTCGGTGAATGCGGATGCCGGCTTTAGCGTTGCCGGGGCGGCAGGCGATAATGGCGGTGGCGCGCACCTTGTGCCCGTTGGCGGCTACGTTGGTGCTGTTGCGGGTGGCGGCGTCATCTTCCGCAACTCTTCGCGCCGCGTCGGTGCCCTTAACCCCTGGCATAGCGCCGGTACTTCTCTCTATGACAACCCGTATGTTGGCCGCGTAATCGACGGCTATGCGTTCAGCGAGCTTGCCGATGGTAAGAGTCTCGACAACACTGATCGTAACTACAAGGTGAACAATCTTAATGTTTCGGATACGAAATGCATCGTGACGGGCGAAACGCAGGGCCGCTATAGGGGAACTGGCAACAATGACCGCGCCATAACTACAACCGTTAATGACTCGCAGGGATTGCTTGTGCTTTCGGCCATCATCAGCAGCGGTGCGGCCGGCGGTTCAGCGAATACAAAGGCTACGAGCGATGAATACGGAACATATGCGGGGTCGCGTGCTTATCAGGGTGGCGGCAACGCAACGGGAACGTACCAATTCGGCAACAAGCAATACGGCAAAGTCCGCAATGCGAGCTATGCATCCGTTGGAAAGCCGGGGAGTGCCGACAGCGATTTTGCCGATGCGAAAAACGATGACATGAAAAGCCCCGGTATCCAGTGGGAGGGTAACGCGCTCGACTACACAGGCGATGGTTCGGGTGTTAACTCCCCCTACCTGATAAAGAAATACGCGACGTGGCAGACGGGCTACGTCTGTGCCGCGCAGGTCTCGGGAATGGATTTGCGGTTCGTAAACACGAACAAGGACATTGATCCGAACAAGGACATTGATTATGACATGACGCCTTACGGTACGGGGTACACGGGTCTTTCGGGCCGCTACTACTCAAACGCATGCGCATCCGGTAAGGGCGCCGACCGCGATCGAATCGTGCCGCTTGTTGCGTGCATCAACGGCGACGACGGTGCAAAAATTAAGGTCGGTAGCAAGAAGGCCAACAAGGTATATGGGGTCACGGAGTACGCCGACGATAATTACAAACTCACCGGATTGGGCGCTCTCTTTGGCACCGTAACGTACACCTCGACCAACGTGTCGGGGAGTATCGGCACTCCAGCAACGGACGATGCTGCCGCTACGGGCAACGGCGGCTATACCGTCCAGAACTTACAGTTCTACGACTGCAATGTTTCTCTTACGTATACCAATGCAGCCGGCGTCCCCAGCGATGCGGGTGATGAGCAAGTTGGCGTAGGCTTGTTTGCAGGCACTACGGCGAACGCGAGCTCGCTGGTAGATTACGGCAAATATGCCGGGATTACTATGGATAGCTGCAGGGTGAATGGCCCCAATAACGTTGGCGGGCTGCTTGGCGCATCCGGCTATGGTAGCCGCAGGACTGACAAAGATGCAACTTTGCTGGTGAATCGTAACGATGAATCACGAGCGACAACGCGCTATTCTCCGGTCAAGCTTTACGATTGCTCTTATAGCAACATGGACATTTCTGGCGTGCAAAACGTCGGTGGCTTCGTCGGCAAGCTGAACAAAAATTCCGCTGGTGGCGTTTGGACAACGGCGAGCATGTCTATTGCCGAGAATTCCACAATTATGTCAACTGCTTCCAACGCAAGGACTGGCGGTATCGCGGGCCTTGCTGGAGGTGGTTTCCTGGTGAACACCGATGATGCTGGAACGCCTTCGCAGGGCGCCGGAAAGGCAACGATCAGCAATGTCACGCTTAAGCCGGTCGCGGTGTCGGGTGCGACCGAGGGGACCGGCGGCCTTATCGGAAGGTCCGAAAACGGAATTGTATCTGTCTACAATCTGTGCATCCAAGGTGACACGCAGAGTAAAACGACATTTGGTGTTAGAGGGTCGGATAATCTTAAGTATGTTGCTGGCGCAGTCGGTCAGGCGGCTTCAGGCACCACGTTTAAGTTCGATAGCTGTGAAATAAAAGATATCTATCTTGGTGCGCGCGAATGCTCTGCCGGTTTAATCGGTAATCTGAGCGGCGGGCTCGCCCTCGAGGTCAAGAATTCAACTATTACCGGACTCGTCATTGATGGCTCATATTCTGGTGGCGTTGTAGGTTCGATCGGTAACACGGCGAACTCTATTACGCTGCTGAATTCAACCATTGGTGAGAACAACTTTACCGGTAGCAAGAGTGCAATATGGAGGCCATCACTGGGAAGTTGTTCTGGTGGCGTGTCTGGCGATGGCCGTGGATCATTTAAGCTCGTCAATGTGCTCATGAACCGCAATACCTTTGGGGCGCGGGCTGGCCAGGGTTATTTGTTCGGAAACAGCTCGTCCGCTGACCTTGTCAGCGTTTTTGTCGCGGGAATTGCCATTAGACCACGCGCTGCGAATGAATCACTTGAGCTGATGCGTGATTCTTCCGGCGCCGAAGATCTTAAAAAAGTGCATAGAAAGTCTTACGTTGCGTTTGGTGGCTACAAAGACACACCCTCTGAGCCGAATGGCACGCTATACAGTGACGAAGTTACTTCCGACAATAGGACGGTTGCCGCGTTGCCCTATGTCACCACGAGTCCTACGAGTAAAATCGCGGTACGCGTGTCCGAATCCGATACCACTGACCGCTACCTCTTTGGCGACGGCGCGAATGTGAGACTGGCTGAGACTATCAAGAAGGAGGCTAAAGCCGGTCAGAGCGAGTCCGGCAGCTATGCCTATACCAACATCGGTGGCAGCAAAGATTCTGGTGAATACCAGAACGATGTGAGCGGCTTTGATGAGAGATCATCATCCATTGGATCATTCAACGGCAACAATGAAAGCAAGAAGGTAGATAAAGACAAGGACTTCGACGTCCTCGTCCTCTCCGGCGGTGATACCACGACGGTGGAGAGCTATCTCAATATTGTGACGAACGGTGGCTATTCGGATGCGAAGCGCCTAAACCGTGTGACCGCAAATATTGAGACGTTTACGCTGGACAAGAACAAGCATTTTGTGAAAGACGCGACCGCAACGTCTACAGTTTCAATTGAAAATCAGGACACCTCGCAAATGAAATTCCGTGCGAGCGGATCGGCGTGGGACAACGAGAAGGGCCGCTTTAACCTGTTGACCGTTACCTTTACCGAGGCTGGACAGAGCTATAAGGTGCAGGTACCCATCATCGTCAAGCGCATGCTCGAGATCGACTTTACGGCCACCTTTGTCGAGGGGTCCAACTTTAAGTCGAGCAATTATAGCGGGCGTGGTGCCGACGCGCACGTGCTGATTGCCAGCGGCGAAACCATGACGGGGTATCTCACTTGGACATATGGCCAGGCATACGGCACGCCGACTAGCTACGGTTGGAATACGTATCTTGCGAGTGGCGGCTCCATGGGGCCGTTGCAGAAAAAGATTAAGTTCCTGGGCGATGGTACCAAGGGAACATTGCCGGCTGGTACCCAACTTACGCTGGTGGACAAGGCGAACAACAACAAGGAGTATCACTATACGGTCGGCGCGGGTGGAACAGATTCGGTGAGTTTGTCCGCTTTTTCAGATGCCGATAATAAGAAATACGCTGAGCCTTGGTTAAGCGAGGAAGTTGGCGTTACGGTGAGCCAACCCGAAGCCAACGGGTCATGGGTCGAGACGACCATCGACGAGGCCACTGCGAAGATTGGCGACAAATACTATCGTCCCAAAACAGCCGCCGACGTTAATGCTAAGAAAGATTTGTATACCTTGAGCGTGCCCAACGAGGGCCCCGTGACTGAGAACTTCTATCTGGTAGTTCGAACGCCGAGTAACTCTGCTAGCGTAAATGGCTACACCGCCACGGAGATTGGCAACACGGGTGTCAACACTCGCGTTAACTACACGCTGCGAACAGGTGACAATGGGCAAGACGATCACCATAACACCGCTTCGACGTACAGCGTGGCGTCGAACTATACGCATAGCTTGGAGGACAAGGAGTCCGGCATTAAGCAGATGACAATGAAAGGCACGACCTATCCTCTCAATATGGAAGTGCATGACACCATCAGCTTTGGCGAGCAGGAGTACACGGCTTCCGATACGGTTTACTATCAGCTTGATTCCTCACTGGTGAACTACGTGAACGGCAATGCTGCGGGCGCGCATGGCTACCCGACTGGAACCCAGGGCACGTATTCGTTCTACGTGCAGGTAGGGGATACCTACTATAAGTGGGATCGCGTTAATGGATGGAAGTCCGCCGATACAGAGGAGCCGGCGGTTGAGGCCAAGTCATGGGCTTCAAAGACCGGCGGCGACATGTCGCTTGTGCTTGCCGATGACAGAGGCGCCATTGACCTTTCGAGCATTCGCGAGATTGCCAAGAGCCATGACAACAAGTTCACCATTACTATGAAGGCGACTCTCACCATGACGGAGCCTGCGTGCCAGGCCGGTATTATCGCTTCGCAGAATGGGGGCGACGGCGAGTACACCAAGCCCAACTACCGCGCGTACCTTTCCACGCATGCCGACACGCTCAGTACCAGTAGCAACTCGGACTACAGCGATGGTAAAGCCGGCTATTACCGTATGGATGTGGGCTCGTCGACTATTGCGCTCGAGGCGTCTAAGAAGTCGCAGCTGGGCATCAATATCGATGATCTCCAGTCGGCCAATGGCGAGATCGCGCTGGTGGGAACGTATGATTTCTCCAAGGTCACGGGTGCCGATGCGATGATTTCCAATGCTACTGAGGTGACCTATACGCTGACCTTGCAGCAGCGGCAGGATGACGGCTCGTATGGGGACGTGAAGGGCATCGCGAACTACCTGTCGGTGCTCGGCAGCGATCACCTAGGCGCGGGTGAGGTGTCGCCTGATGGCAATAGCTATGTGTTCACCGATAGCAAGCCGAGCGGTACGTTCGCCACGCGTGACGGCAACAGCCTTGCCTTTAAGCATGCCTTCCGCGTCAAGGTGAACACCAATGTCGAGAAGACTGGACAGACCTATGCCAACTACCGTTTGGTGCTTACTGCCCATATGTCCGGTGGCGGCGTAAACGACACGCCGGTCAACGCCAGCAACCTCGCCGGCTATGCGCACTCCGACTACGTAACGTATACGCTAGCGCGCATCAACACTGGGGGCATCCCCCACGAGACCAAGTCCAACTAGCCACGCAAGGGGCGGCAACCACCCGGTTGCCGCCCCTTCAACTTCCCACCATCTTTCCAACTTTCCACTTAACTTAACACCTAAGGTGGAAAGCTGGAAAGTTAAGTGGAAAGCTGGAAAGTAAACGGAAGGTCTGCCACGTTAACTCAGGGGCTAGAGGGGTTAATAATTACACAAAGCATGCCAGCCAAACAAAAAGATACCAATCTGGTTGGTAAAACACCGTCAATGAGCCGCGAGCCAACTAGCTGCGTAAATAAGACCTAAAGAACTGTTACAAATTAATGGTAAATGCCCAGATGCCGATGTTGCGATTTTCAATTAACTGTTACGCGGGAACAGCAAAATGCTACTATCTAACAAGCACGTAAGAAAGCAGATTAACGGTTAAGGCTAAGAAGTGGCAGGTATGTCAGAAGCAACAAGGACTCGCACGCATGCGCCCGAGGTTAGGCAGCGCGCCGTCGAGGTCCTCCAAGAGGGGGTCGGTCATCGTGCCCTCGCCGCGGAGCTCGGCATTCCCCAGGCCACGGCTCGTCAGTGGGCCCGCGCATACGCCGTGGGCGGTGCCGACGCCGTGCTTAACGCGGGTTCGCATCACCGCACGTATTCGTACGACGTCAAGCTCGCCGTGGTAAAGGATCGCCTGGAAAACGGCCTGACGGTTCGCGAGGCCATGATCAAGCACAAGATTCCCAGCGAGTCTTCGGTCAAGGCTTGGTGCCGCCAGTATCGCGAGAGCGGTGAGTCCGCACTGGTTGATAAGCCACGCGGTCGCAAGCCGCGCGTTAAAAAGATGGAATAGCAAACGGGATGGTGCGCCCACAGGGGCGCATTTTTCTTGCCGCGCCAAATTTTCGGACCGCCGCGAGCCTATCGGGACATCCTTCAGCGTAGCCAATAAACCGCGCGCAGTGGCCCGTGCGCCCGTCGCTGCGATAGGGGGAGTGTCGCCTCTCTGCTCCAAGGCGGACGTGCCCTTACCCCGTACGCCCAAAACTCCCCAGTTGACCGAAAACCTGCCGCCGCTACTCCTCAATTGAGCTATAACGTTAAACAATTGCAGCGTTTTTGCATGGGGGAGTGATGGTATGACGCTACTGTATTTCCTTACCCTGTTTCCGCTGGTACCGGCGCTTGGCATGCTGCTCGCGCGCGGTGAGCGCGCCCGCGATGCGGTGGGGCTCATAGGCTCCGGCATTATTATGGCGGTGACAGTTGTAGTCGCCGTCATGTTTTTTGGCACGGGTCCGCAGAGCTTTGAGGTTGCCCCCGGCACCTCGCATACGCTCTCGATCATCAGCTCCGCCATCGATGTCATCCTGTGTGCCGTCATCCTGTACAACGCGTGCAAATATAGGAACGTGCTCACCACGGTGCTCGGCATGGTCCAGCTGGTGGGCTCGCTCGCCTTCGCTGCCATGACGCTGCCCGCGGCCGAGGTCGTCACCGCCACCCCGCTCTACCTGGATTACATGAGCGTGATCATGGTCCTCGCCATCGGCATCGTCGGCAGCCTAATCTGCGTGTATGCCCTGGGCTATATGAAGGACTTCCAGGCCCACGACGAGCACGAGGCCGCGCTGCGCGGGCAGACCGCACCCGACCGACGCCCGCAGTTCCTGGCGCTCATGTTCCTGTTCCTCTCGGCCATGTTCGTCATCGTGACGAGCGACAACCTTGAGTGGCTGTTCTGCGGCTGGGAAATCACCACCGTTTGCTCGTTCCTCATGATTGGCTACACGCGCACGCCCGAGGCCATTAAAAACGCCTTTGCCCAGATCATCCTCAACATGCTGGGCGGTATCGCGTTTTTGGCCGGACTCATGTATCTGCACGTTAACGGCATGCCGCTGACCATCTCGGGCATGATCGAGCTTTCCGGCGCCGGTACCGCGCAGTCCGCGCTGCTGGTGATGCCGGTTGTCCTGTTGTCGCTCGCCGCACTCACCAAGGCCGCACAGATGCCGTTCCACACTTGGCTGTTGGGTGCCATGGTTGCACCCACTCCCACGAGCGCCCTGCTGCACTCGTCAACCATGGTCAAAGCCGGCGTGTTTCTGATGGTCAAGCTCAGCCCGCTCTATGCCATCTATCCCGTGACCGGCTTTATGGTCACGAGTGTGGGTGCCATCACGTTTTTGCTCGCTGCCCTCATGGCCATCTCGCAGAGCAATGCCAAACGCGTGCTCGCGTACTCCACGATTTCCAACTTGGGCCTCATCAGCGCCTGCTTGGGTGTCGGCGCGCCCGAGGCCGTGTGGGCCGCCATCTTCCTGATTCTGTTCCACACGGTGGCAAAGTCGCTGCTGTTCCTGTGCGTGGGCACGGCCGAGCATCATATCGGCAGCCGCAATATCGAGGACATGGACGGCATGTTCAGCCGCATGCCGCACCTGACGCGCCTGATGATGCTGGGCATCATGGGCATGTTTGTGGCGCCGTTTGGCATGCTCGTGTCCAAGTGGGGCGCCCTGGTGGCGTTCGCACAGACCGGCAACGTGCTCATGATCATGGTGCTTGCCTTTGGCTCGGCCGCGACGTTCTTCTTCTGGGGCAAGTGGCTTGCCAAGCTTTCGGGCGTCGACCCCACGGCTCAAAACGTTGAAGTCAATGTCCATAAGACCGAATGGATGGCGCTCAACACCATCGCCGCGCTGCTGATTCTGTGCTGCGTGGCGTTCCCGGTTATCTCGAGCGGTCTGGTGTCGCCTTACTTGGCCATGGTGTTTGGCCGCGTGCCGTATGTTATTGGCAAGGATGCCATGTATCTGATGGTGGTTATCGTGGCGTTTATCGCCGTGGTGCTGCTGACTTCATTCCGCGTGAGCAACAAGCCGCACGTCAACGTGTACCTTTCGGGCGTGGGGACCGACAAATATCGCCATTTCCGCGGCTCGATGGGACACGAGGTGAAGGCCGAAAAGCGCAATTGGTACTCGGAGGACGCCCTTGGCGAGAAGCGTATTGGCCCCGCGGGTAGCGTCGTGTGCTGCAGCATTATCTTGTTTGCGCTGCTGTGTTGCGCGTGGATTGGGCCCGAGCGGCTTGCCATGAGCGCGCCCTCGGTGTTGCGCGGCAAGTATTTTGAAGGTTCGGGTGTCGTGGGCATATTTATTGGCACCGTGGCGTTTGCCCTGCTGGCGCCGCTTGTGGGCGGTTTGATCGACGGCCTTGACCGCAAGCTTTCGGCCCGCATGCAGGGCCGTGTGGGTCCGCGCCTGCTGCAACCGTTCTACGACGTTGCCAAGCTGCTGCGCAAGGCCCCCGCCAGCGTAAACACCATGGACGATACCTATATGGCATGTGCGCTCATCTTTACCGTGGTAGGCGGCGGCATCTTTGTGTCGGGTTCCAACACGCTGCTGTGCGCTTTTATGGTGACGCTCGCCGCGATCTTTGTGGTGCTGGCGTCCGCCTCGACGCAAAGCCCGTTTGCGCAGGTCGGCGCCGATCGCGAGCTGCTGCAGGTTATGAGCTACGAGCCCGCCGTTCTGCTGATGAGCGTGGGCCTGTACCTTGCCACCGACAGCTTCGATTCCATTGCCGTGACGGGGCAGTCAGCCCCCATCATCGTGTACAGCGCGCCCATTTTCCTTGCGCTGCTCGCGGTGCTTACCATCAAGCTACGCAAGTCGCCGTTCGACCTTTCGTACTCGCATCACGCGCATCAGGAGATTGTCCAGGGCGTCGCCACCGAGATGAGCGGCAGCACGCTGGCCAAGATGACCCTTATGCACTGGTGCGAGACCGTGCTGTTTTTGATGTGGGTGGGCATGTTCTTTGTCTGGGACAACCCGGTGAGCTGGGCCGTAGCCCTGGTCGTGATGGCCGCGACGTATTTTGTCGAGGTACTGATCGATAACACCTTCGCCCGTAGCACCTGGCGCAGCTGCTTTAAGCTCGGCTGGGGCGTGGCGCTGGTGTTTGGCCTGCTCAACCTTATGCCCATCCTCGTCGACGTGTTTATTTAGGAGGCGGCATCCATGGATCATAAAATGTCGCGCTCACCGTGGGTTATTCATTACGACGGCTCGAGCTGCAACGGATGCGATATCGAGGTGCTGGCCTCGCTTACCCCACTGTTCGATGCGGAGCGCTTTGGCGTGGTCAACACCGGCAACCCCAAACATGCGGACATCTTTTTGGTGACGGGCTCGGTCAATGCCCAGAACCTGCCCGTCGTGCGTCAGATTTACAACCAGATGCTCGAGCCCAAGTGCGTGGTGGCGTGCGGCATCTGCGCGTGCTCGGGCGGCGTGTTCCGCGATGCCTATAACGTGATCGGCGGCGTGGACCGCGCAATTCCCGTGGACGTGTACGCGCCCGGATGTGCCATTCGTCCCGAGACCGTGATCGATGCCATCGTGGAGGCGTGCGGCATCCTGGACCAGAAGGAGGCCGTGATGCGTGGTGGCGGTGACCCGCTTACCGTGGGCGGCGCCGCAACCTGGGACGGTGGCGTTGAGCTGGGCGAGGACGGGTTTGTGGCTGCGGGGGCCGGGACCGGTGTCGACGCAGGCGCGGCTGACGGTGCGCCCGCCGCTGCAAAGGAGGCCAAGTAATGCAAAAGGCAATTTATACCACCGTCGGGATCGATGAACTGTTGCCGCATGTGCAGGCGCTCAAGGGTGCCGGCGCGCGCTTTGTGCAGATGCACGCCGAGCGCAACGTCGACGACGGATCGTATCGCTTGGTCTATACGTTGATCGACGTTCGTGCTGCTCAGGAGCATATTGCGCAGGACGGCAGCTATGCGATTGAGAACCTGGTAGTCGAGGGTATCGACCAGTACCAGGAGATTCCGTCCATCAGCTCGTACTATCCGGCAGTGTTCCCGTTTGAAAACGAAGCGCACGACCTGTTTGGGCTTGCCATCACCGACATGCAGATCGACTTTAAAGGCTTTTTCTACCAGGTTTCGACTGCCGAGCCCATGAGCGTTATCACGCCCGAGGTGAAGGCTGCGCGCGAGAAGGCCATGAAGGTCCGCGCGGCTGCTGAGGCCAAGGCGCGCAAGGCCGCGGCCGAGAAGGCTGCCGCTGCCACGGCCGCTGCGGG
>CABPCW010000032.1 GCA_902406155.1 uncultured Collinsella sp. | reverse complement strand
ATCTCCGGTATGTTCTGCTCCGGCATAACATCAATTCCTTTCTCTTTCATCCGGCTGTGATAGGTCTGTCGTATTACACAACATGGTGCGGTAGTCTGGACCAACTCTCTGAAACGATGACGGCTCTGGCTGAGCGGTATGGAAAACCTGTTTGCGTTGTGGAAAATTCACAGCCATGGTGTTCGGGAGAGTACACCTTTACAGGGGAAACAGAAAAGTATCCCTGCACCGTACTGGGACAGAAGCAATTTCTTACAGAGCTGCTCACCAGGATCAAACGGGTCCCAGACGGGCTGGGTATTGGATATTTTGCATGGGAACCGTTTTGGATTGAACCTGCGGAAAAGAATTATCAGTGGAACAATGGCGGCTTCGTAGATTTTGAGGGGAATGTGCTGGACACCATTCATATTTTTCGCAATAATTAACACAAGCCGATGGAGGAGCGTATGTTTGATTATACAAGCACATACTTGCGAATGAACCAAAAACCGTGGTTTCCAATTATGGGCGAATTTCACTATAGCCGATATCAGGACGAGTTTTGGGAAGAGGAACTCCGCAAAATCCAGGCCGGCGGTGTAACAATCGTTTCCACATATGTGATTTGGATTCACCATGAGGAAGAGGAAGGCGTATTTGATTTTTCTGGATGCTGCGATTTGCGGAAATTCTTGCAGCTGTGCAAAAAGGTTGGACTAATGGTGTTTTTAAGACCAGTTGGGATGCAGCAGCGACGGCGCAGCGCCGAGCAGCATCTTGGTGTAGGGGTCCTGGGGGTGCTGGAAGACCTGCTTGGCCTCGCCCTGCTCGACGATCTTGCCGCCATTCATAACGATGATGTCGTCAGAGATATAGCGGACCGTCTGGATGTCATGGCTGATGAACACCATGGCCAGGCCGAGCTCCTTCTTAAGGTCGGTCAGCAGGTTCAGAATCTGCGCGCGGACCGAAACGTCCAGAGCCGAGGTGGGCTCGTCGGCGATGATGGCATCGGGGTTCAGCGACAGGGCACGGGCAATTGCGACGCGCTGGCGCTGGCCGCCCGAAAGCTGGCCGGGAAGAACCTCGGCGGCGGAGCTGGGCAGACCGGTGAGCTCCAGGAGTTCCTTGACGCGCTTCTCCTGCTCGGCCTCGGTACCCAGGTTGTGGACGCGCATGGGGTCGAGCAGCTGCTCGCGAACGACCATGCGGGGGTTGAGCGCCGTGGCCGGGTTCTGGAACACGACCGAGATGACGCGACCCATGTGGCGACGGTCCTCGGCGGTACGCTTGGTAACGTCCTTGCCCTTAAAGTAGACCTTGCCGCTCGTGGGGGCCTGCAGGCCGCACATGACGTTGGCGGTGGTGGACTTTCCGCAACCGGACTCGCCGACGATGCCGATCGTCTGACCGGGCATGAGCTTAATCGTTACACCCTGGACGGCGTGAACCAGGTTGGGGTGCAGAATCGAGCCGGTACGGGTCCTAAAGGTGACGTGGACGTCATCAAG
Organism: uncultured Collinsella sp.; assembly: GCA_902406155.1. Classification (GTDB taxonomy): domain Bacteria; phylum Actinomycetota; class Coriobacteriia; order Coriobacteriales; family Coriobacteriaceae; genus Collinsella. The sequence goes on along the minus strand of CABPCW010000032.1, from coordinate 20,804 downwards.
GAAGATGATCGGCTCGACGCCGTTGACTGCGGTCTCGCTCATCTACATCACCTCCGCGTGAGGGGTCAAACCATTTGCCTTGAGCACCTCGTCGGGGAGCTCGGAATAGAAGTGCTCGGTGCCGGGCACGCGCTTGAAGACCGGACGGGTGTCCAGGCCAATACGCGGATGGCTCGAGCGGGGCGCGAAGCGATCGCCCTTGGGGAAATCGCGCGGGCTCGGAACGGCGCCGGGCACCTGGTGAAGGCGGCCCGAACCGCTCTCGATGGACAGAACGGAACCCAGAAGACCGCGGGTGTACTCGTGAATCGGGTTGGTGAGCAGCTCCTTGGTGGGCGCCTGCTCGATAACCTGGCCAGCGTACATAACCGTGATGTTATGGGCGACCTCGGCGACCAGCGCCAGGTCATGCGAGACGAAGATCATGGCAAAGCCGAGCTTAGCCTGAAGGTCGTTGAGCAGCTTGATGACCTGCTTCTGGACGGTAACGTCCAGAGCGGTCGTGGGCTCGTCGCAGATGACCAGCTTGGGGTCGCGGGTAAGGGCCATAGCAATCAGAACACGCTGACGCTGGCCACCGGAAAGCTCATGCGGGTAGCTCTCGAGCGTACGCTTGGGGTCGAGGCCCACGAGCTCCAAGAGCTCCTCGGCGCTGCGGGTGCCGCCGCGCTTGGTGAGCTGCTTCATCTGGGCAGAGATGAGCATGGAGGGGTTGAGCGAGGACAGGGCGTCCTGATAGACCATAGCGATATCGGTACCGCGCAGGCCGAACCACTCCTTCTTGCTCATCTTGAGCAGGTCGCGGCCCTCCCAGAGGACCTCGCCGGAAAGGTGCTCGTCATCGTCGGTCAGGCCCATGATGGCCAGCGTGGTGATGGACTTACCGCAACCGGACTCGCCCACCAGGCCCATGGTCTGACCAGGACGGACGTCAAAGTTGACATGGTCGACGACGTTGATATCGCCGTGGTGCTCAAACTGAATGCAGAAGTCACGGACCGAGAGAATCGGTTCGACAGACTCGTCAGGCACATGGCGATCGTCACGCTTGAGCTCGACATCGCGCAGGGCGCCAAGGCGAGCGGAGAGGGACTGGGCCTGCTCCTTGTAGGCGCGAACGGGGTCGGAGACCAGCAGGTCGGCCTCGCGACGCTTGGAGGAATCGGTCGGATCCAGGGCGGCGGAGGGAGCAGCGGCCATGGCGTCGGTAATGCCCTCGGAGAGGATGTTGAGCGCCAGGCAGGTGATCATGATGGCCAGGCCCGGGAACAGTGCCTGCCACCAACGGCCGGCGAGCACGCCGCCGCGGGCGTCGGCGAGGATGTTGCCCCAGGTAGCGGTGGGCTCCTGGATACCAGCGCCGATGAAGGTCAGCGAGGCCTCGAAGATGATGGCGTCGGCGACCAGGGTAACGGTGAAGACCATGATCGGGGCGATGCAGTTACGCAGAACATGCTTGATCAAAATCCACGGAGCCTTGGCGCCGGAAACGATGACCGCGCGGACATAGTCCTCTCCGTACTCGGACACGATGTTGGCGCGCACGATACGGGCAATCTGCGGAGTGTACATAAAGCCGATGGCGAAGATGATCGACGGCACGGAGTTGCCCAGGATGGAGACGAAGACGGCCGCGAGGGCGATACCCGGGATGGACATGATGATGTCCAGGATACGCATGATCGTCTCGGAAACGGCCTTGCGCGAAACCGCCGCGAGGGCGCCCACGACCGAGCCGCAGACCAGAGCCATGGCAGTGGCGCCAAAGCCGATAATCAGCGAGTAACGACCACCGTAGAGCATGCGCGACAGAATGTCGCGACCCTTATCGTCGGTACCGAAGATAAATCCGTTGCCGGGAGCCTGGCGAGCCGTAAAGATCTCGACCGGGCTATAGGGGGCAAGAAGTGGCGCCAGAATCGCAGTCAGGGCGACCAGCACCAACACGACGGCGGCAATCTTAGAAGACAGCGTCATCTTCTTCCAGCCACCGAGCTTGAGCCCCTTGGAGGCAGCCTTCTCGAGCTGCTCGGTTTGCTTCTCTCGAATCTTTACCATAATCTACACCGTCCTGATGCGCGGGTTGATGAGCAGGTAGAGCATGTCAACCACGATGTTGATGATGATGAAGGCAAGAGCAACGACGATGACGACGCCCTGAACCAGGTTCGCCTCGTTGCCCTGAACGCCCTGCAGGATCGCGGTGCCCATGCCGGGGAGGTTGAAGATAACCTCGATGACGACGGCGCCGCCCATGAGGTAACCGATCTTAAGACCGAGGGTGGTGACCGGGGTGATCAGCGCATTGCGAAGTACGTTGATGCCGACGACGACCTTCTCGGGAACGCCGGCGCCGCGAGCCATACGGACATAGTCCTTGTCGAGCTCCTCGACCATGGCCGTACGCACGATACGAGTCATCTGACCCGTCAGCGGGAAGGCAAGAGCAATGGCGGGCATGATCATACGTCCCAGATAGCCAGCCGGGTTGGTGGTGAAGTGAGGCAGAGCACCGGACGCCGGAAGCACCTTAAGGTAGGAAGAGAACAGCAGAATCAACAGAACGGCAAGCCAGAACGACGGGGTTGCCAAGCCGGCGATGGAGAAGACGCGGATCACTTGGTCCGGCCATTTATCGCGATACAATGCCGCGATGACGCCGAGTAAAAACGAAACGACCGCGCCGATGGCAAGACCGATGAAGGTCAGCTGCATCGTGACGGGCAGGGCAGTGGAGATGCGCTTGGCAACGGAGTTGCGAGCAGCACCATAGGTGCCCATGTCGCCATGGATCAGATCGCCCATGTAGCGCACGTAGCGCACGGGCCAGGGGTCGTCCAGACCATACTTCTCATGGTACTCGGCAACCGCCTCGGGCGAGGCACCGTCACCCAACGCCGTATAGGCGGGGTCGGTCTTGGAGAACGACATAAGGAAGAACACCAGGACGGTGACACCCAATGCCATGATCGGCAGCGCCACGAGACGCCTTCCAATCAAACGTAGCAAGTTGTTCACGTTCTCTCCCCTTTCTTTTGTCGGTAGGACCAACTGGTATATGAGTACGGATACTCATTACAAGACCCGAGCGACATCGTTGCCGCCCGGGTCTTTGTTTCAACTATGAGGATACGGTCCCAACGACCGACATCCTGCACACAGACTCAAGCGAGCCTTACGCCTTGACGGTCGCGACGCCCCTGAAGGACATGCTCGTCGTGCCGATGCCCTTGAAGCCATCGAGGGCCTCGCCGTTGGGCGCAGTGGACGGATCGTCCCAGGAAGCGGAGACGGTCTTGACGTGGACAACGGGGTACAGAACAGCGTTGTCGGCAATGATGTCGAAGCACTCGTTCCACTTCTTCTGCTGCTCGTCGCCCTCGGCGGCAAGAGCCTCGTCCATGAGACTGTGGAGCTTCTGCCACTCAGCGGACTCCTTCCACGGGCAACGGGTCTGCATCCAGACGTTGTCGCCGTACCACCAGTTGAGCAGCAGGTCGGGGTCGGCGCCGAAGCAGGAAGGATCGCCAGGGGCAAGGAGGATATCGTAGGCCTCGCCGCCGTCGATGGCAGCGTAGGTGGCCGGCGAGGTATCGGTCTGGATGGTCACATCGAAGCCGAGAGCGTCGAGGTCGTTCTTGACCTGGGCGGCCATGCCCTTAATCTGCTCGTTGTCGGTGGTGCGCAGGGTGATGGCACCCGGGGTGATGCCAGACTCCTCGATGAGCTTCTTAGCCTTCTTGGCGTCGGTCTTGTACACCGTGGAAGCCTCATGATAGTTGGTGAAGCTCTTGGGCAGGTAGCAGCTGGCAGCGGTGGCAAGGCCGGCGAAGGTGTTGCTGACCATCTTCTCGGTGTCGAGTGCATACATGACGGCCTGACGGACCTTGACGTTGTTCCAAGGCTCCTTGGCGACGTTGAACATGATGAAGCGGGTGCCGAAACCCTGAACGTTATCGATCTTGCAGCCGGCGCTCTCGAGCTGGTCGACGGCGTCAGCGGTAACGAGCTCCATAACGAGCGTGGAGCCCTCCTGCTGAGCGGTAACGCGAGCGGTGGGGTCGGTCAGGATGCTGTACTGGATCTTCTTATCCTCGGCAGCATACTCACCGTTGTACTCGGGGTTGGGAACCAGGGTGATCTCGGTATCGGAGATAGAGTCGTACATCCAGGGGCCGGAGCCGATCGGCTGCTTGGCGCGATCCTCCTCGGTCTGGGTGGACGGGGTAACGCGGACGATGGCCAGACGATCCTTGAGCAGGGAGAAGTTGGGGACCTTGGTCTTGACCGTCACGGTGCTGGCGTCCTTGGCCTCGATGGACTCGAAGGGCTGGAAGAACGGAGCATACGTAGCAGAAGCGGCGCAAGCGGTGTAGGAAGCGACGACATCGTCAGCGGTGACCTCGGTGCCATCGGAGAACTTGGCGCCCTTGCGGATGGTGACCTCGAAAGTGGTGTCGTCCACAGACTTGGGATCGTCGGTGGCGAGCTCGTTGAAGGTGCTGTAGTCGTGGTAATCGATGCCGTAGAGGCCCTCGACGACGTGCCAGTTAGCACCCAGGCCCACAGCGGAGCCGGTGCTGGCGGGATCGAAGCTGGACGGAGCGTAAGCGGAACCAGCGGTGATCACGCCGCCGCCACGGTTGGCGGAATCGGTGGAACCGGAAGCGGAACCCTCGTCGCTAGAGCTGCCACCGCAGCCGGTGAGACCAAGCCCTGCGACAGCAGCGACGCTGCCGGTGAGGCCGAGGAACGAACGCCTGGACATACCCTTGTTGATGATGGCCATGTCTTCTCCTATCAATAGAGAATCTTACCCGGGAGCACCTAGACGTGCCCCCGCGCAACTTGCGGACGATATATACCTTACCTACCGACGAACCCAACTGAGGTGCCGCGCTCGGCGACCGATACATACATCCGCTTGAACGGTATTTACTACCGTTCACCGAATTCATTGACAAATGATTCGACAGACAGTATGTATCGACGAGGTGAGATATCAGTCTTCGTCAACGCGCAGGATAGCAGTGTTGTTCACCATGGTTAGTCAAACGTTTTAGCGTTAATAAAACCCGAAATCGGCAGGTAATCACCGCGAAACAAATGATTGATAATCGGCCAATCATGTATATCAGTTGTTTAGAAGCGCGTTTAGCTTTCGGAACGGTTGGCCGATGCCTGGGCGCGCTCGGCATTCCATGCAACAAGTGCCTCGTGGACCGCTTTGGCGACATCGGCCGGAACGCCTCGAACTTCTGCAATCTCCTGCTCGCTGGCCGCGCGCAAACGCTTCATCGAGCCAAAATGGCGCATAATGGCACGTTTTCTGGAGGGTCCCACGCCTGGAACGTCGTCAAGCACCGAAACCGTCATAGCCTTATCGCGCAACTCGCGGTGGAACGTAATCGCAAATCGGTGGGATTCATCGCGAACCTGCTTGATCAGATAAAGCGAAGCGGAGCCGGTCGGCAGCACGACGGGAGTCTCGTCCCACGGCACGAAAACCTCCTCATCGGCCTTTGCCAAGCCACAAACTGGTATATCGAGGCCGAGCGCCTCAAGCTGCTTAATTGCAGCGGTTAATTGCGGCTTGCCGCCATCGACAACGAGCAAATCGGGGCGCGAGCCAAAGCGCTCGTCCGCCATGCGCTCGGGAGCATAGCGACGTCCCAGAACCTCGGACATCGATACGAAGTCGTTCGCCTCGTCCAATTCGGCCTGAATTTTAAAGCGACGATACTGGCCCTTGTCGGCACGGCCGTTGGTAAATACCACCATCGAAGCGACGGTAAAGGTGCCGTGCAACGTCGAGATATCGAAGCACTCGATGCGCAACGGCGGCGCAGGCAGCGCCAGCGCACTTTCGAGCTCCAGGAGCGCCTGATTGGTGCGATCGTCAGCATACCCCGTACGCATCATGTAGCGCATGAGGGCATGGCGCGCATTTTTGGAAGCCATATCGAGCAGGCGGTGCTTTTCGCCGCGCTGCGGCCTATGGAGATGGCAAGAGCGCTCGCGCTTGCCCGCAAGCCACTCCCCCAACGCTTCGGCATCCTCAAGCTCGACAGAGAGATTGATCTCGGCTGGAATATCAGCTGTCTCGTCGTAATAGCGCTTAAGAAAGCCCGATTGAAGCTCTTCCTCGTCGACGTCTAGGCCTTTATCGAGGATGAACTCACAAGTTCGAACCGTTCGGCCCTCGCGAACGACAAAGACGCAGGCGGCAGAGATAGTCTCTTCGCGATAGAAGCCGATGACATCGATATCGACGCTTGATGGAAAAACGACCTGTTGGCGATCGTCCAGGCCTCTAATGACTTCCAGACGACGCTTGACACGCGCTGCACGCTCAAAATCGAGCGTCTCGGCTGCCTCCGTCATCTCGGACGTAAGCTCGTCGACGACATCCTTGCGATGGCCCGACAAGAAACGTTCGACACGCTTGACGTTCTTGGCATAGTCGGCAGGAGAAATCGCGCCGACGCATGCGCCCGGCCCGCGCCCGACATGGTAGTCAAAGCAGGGACGCCCGTTTTGCGCGCAAATCATATTGACGATGTCTTCTTCGCCCTTATGAGATTCGACGATGCGGCGGCAGCGGCGCCATTCCGCACAGGATGCCGAGCAAATAGGAATAACCTTGCGTAGCGTATCGATGGTCTCACGTGCCGCACGGCTATCGGTATAGGGGCCAAAATAGCGCGTTCCCGGTTTATGACGCTCTCGCGTGTATTTAATAGCCGGAAACAGGTCGCCCTTGGTAATGGCGATAAAGGGATAGCTTTTATCGTCTTTGAGATCGACGTTAAAGTACGGATGGTACTGGCCAATCAGATTGCGCTCGAGCACCAATGCCTCGTGCTCGGTCTCCACCACGATATAGTCGAAGCTCGCCACCAGCTGCATCATGAGCGGGATCTTTTGACGCTCGTCCTGCAGCGTCACGTATTGACGCATACGGGCACGCAAGTTTTTTGCCTTGCCCACATAGATGACATCGCCCTTGGCATCTTTCCAAAGGTAGCAGCCGGGTTGCGTGGGAACGCGCGAAACCTGTTCGGCAAGTGTTGGAATGTTGTCGTGACCTGCCACGCGCACCTACTTGCGACGAAGCAGCGCCGAGACCTCGGGCATCTTAAAGACGAAGGCAAGGCCAAAAGTTACAGCGAGCGAGACGACGCCTGCAACACAAACGTAGCCCAGGGTAATTAGGATCGAGCTGCCAAGCACTCCGAAAAAGTGCTCGAGTGCCCACATGACGCCGGCGCCCGCGGCAGCGCCCAAGCCACCGAACAGTAGGCCGAAGAAACCGCCGTGCAGGATAGACTTGCCCTGAAGGCCATGCAGACGACGGCGCAGCCACCACAGTGAGCATCCGACCAAAACCACGTAGTCAACGACGTACGAAAGCGCAATTGCCGGCATACCGTAGCCCAGCACCACGCCAAACAACAGCACCGAACCGGCCTGACCGATAGCGGAGTACAGGCAATAGCGGCTATAAGGTTTCATATCGAGCAGGGCCGAGAAGCTCTTCTGCATCAGCACGACCACGCCGTAGAGCGGCAGGGAAAGTGCCAGATAGATAAGGAACTCCGACACCAGCGCCACACCGGATTCATCGAACTTGCCGGCGCAGTAGATCATGTTGAGCGGACGGGCGAAGACGATCAGGTACAGCGCAAACGGAATCAGGAAAAAGAGCATCTGGGCGACACCGCGCGAAATGCCCGTGCGGACGCTGTCGTAATCCTTCTCCTGTGCATCGTGAGACAGTTCGGTATAGAGCGCCGTCGAAAGCGAGGCGGCGATCAGCGCATAGGGCAATGTGTACCACAGGCGCGCATATGCGATGACGGAAGGGCCGGTCTCGGGCTGCACCACCAGCGCGGCGGCATTGGTAATGGAGGTCGAGACAAACATGCACACCGTGGCGAGCAGCGTCGGGATACCAAGCGCAATCGTCTGTCGCAGCGCGGGGTCCTTAAAGTCGATATGGATATGAGGATGTACGCCATGCTTGCCAAGCGCGGGAATCTGGCAGGCCATCTGGACAAAAACGCCGAGGGTCGTACCAGCTGCGATCAAGATAATACCGGCCTGCTCGCCAAATTGTGCAGACACGGGAGCAAAGCCCATAAAGCTGGCGATGACGATGACATTGTTGAGAACCGGGGCAAACGTCGACCAGAAGTAGTCGCGGTGTGCGTTGAGAACGCCCGAGAACACCGAGCCCAAGCCATAAAACAGAATTTGGATAGCAAAGAAGCGGAACATGAACGCAGCGGTATCCATGCTGCCGCCATCGCCCGAAAGGAACGACTGCGTCCAAATAAAGCCGGGAGCAAACACGGTGCCCAGCAGCGAGATGCCGCCCAGCAGCAGAAGCAGAATACCGAGCAGGTTGCCGACATACTCGTTCGATGCCTCGCGGCCCTGCTCGCGCCTCACGCCCATATACACCGGCAAAAACGCCGTAACGAGCATGCCGCCCATCACGAGCTCGTAGAGCATGTTGGGCAGGTTGTTGGCAACCTGATAGGAGGACGAGAGCAGCGACATGCCGATGGCGGCCGCCATGGCCCACGTGCGGATAAACCCGGTGACGCGCGACACGATGGTCAGCACGGTCATGAGGCCAGCAGAACGACCAACCGTGGAGTAGTCCGACGAACCCATATCGTCTACGTCGTCCTGAGAGTCCTCATGAACCTCATCTTGTGGCAGTAAATCGTCCACGACGGCAAAGGAGCCGGTCATCGCAAAGGGGTCGTCAACCAAAACGGCGTCATCAGCAGGTGCGGCGTCATCGCTGTTCGGCATGTTGTTACCGGATACGGCATCATCATCGAATATGGCATGGTCGCCAAACACCGTGTCAACTTCTTTGGCGGCGACGGTTCGGGCAGAAAACGACAGAGGGTCCCAGTCGTCATCACCGTCGATGGCCACGCCCTCGACGGGATCGGTCGAACCAAGCGGCGACCATTCGTCATCCGAAAGAAGCGGTTCGCCATCATCATGAGCCGCGGGTTTGGCGGAACGAACGGCAGGGGCGCTCTGCGGCGTGCTCTTTCCCTGGGCCGCCATCAAAAACACCGCCGTCTCATCGGGACGCGGCGCACGAGGAGCCTCGGAGGCGATCGGCATCACGCTGGCGCTAGATTGAGCGGCGGCCAAAAAGACAGCCGTCTCATCGGGACGAGCCGAAGAAAGAACCGTACGGGGAAGCGCCGTGCCGGCACCGGCGGCACGCAAGTACACGGCCGTCTCGCCCGGGTCAGCGGCAGCAGACCAGGCGTTTCGAATCTCGTTATCGATCGAAGCGGCCTCGGGCGCGGGCGCCTGAGGAGCCGACCCTTTTGCAAAGTGAGCGCCGGACTTTGGTTCTTCCTGCGGCATCGCTCAGTCCTCTCTCGTGATCGGGGCAACCGTCGCCCCGCAAAATGCAACTAAGTCATCGGGAGCAAGCTCAAGCTGATAGCCTCGCTTGCCGCCCGAGATAAAAATGGTATCCCAAAGGACGCATGTCTCATCGATAAGCGTCCGGAAGCGTTTTTTCATACCGACCGGGCTGCAACCGCCGCGGACATACCCCGTCGCGGCAAGCAAATCTTTGACATGCATCATGGTCAGCGACTTTTCGCCTGCAGCGCGCGCGGCGGCCTTGAGGTCGAGCTCGTCGGCAACAGGAATGCAGCACACGACATGGTCGTTGGACGGCGTCGTGCAGACCAGGGTCTTAAATCCCTGACCGGGCTCCTCGCCAAGCTGCTCAGAAATCGCGACGCCCAGACCTGACGATTCATCGCCATCGTCTTCGTACGTATGGAGAACATAGGAGATGCCGGCGCTTTCCAGCTCGCGCATCGCATTGGTTTTTGGCGTCTTAACAGCCTTTGCCATGGCACATCCTTTCCCTCGCAGAGCGACGCAAGGATTAAGTATAGGGCCAATTCCGCCGCATATGCCATCTCGACACACAGAAGCGCCACCGAATCAGAAGGAATCGGTGGCGCTTCGATACTACAACGTCTCTTTACTGTGCGTCGAGCTGCGCCTGACGCTCACGGTCACGCTTGAGCAGCGGCGCCAAGAACTTGCCCGTGTAGCTCTGCGAACATGCCGCGACTTGCTCCGGCGTGCCTGAGACCACGACGGTTCCGCCGCCATTGCCGCCTTCGGGGCCCATATCGATCAGGCGGTCGGCAACCTTGATGACATCAAGGTTGTGCTCGATCACCAGAACCGTGTTGCCCGCATCGACCAGGCGCTGCAAAACGTCGAGCAGCTGGCGAACATCCTCAAAATGAAGGCCGGTTGTAGGCTCGTCCAAAATGTAGAACGTCTTACCTGTCTGACGACGATGAAGCTCCTTGGCGAGCTTCACGCGCTGCGCCTCGCCGCCCGAAAGCGTCGTAGCGGGCTGGCCCAAGCTCACGTAGCCCAGACCCACGTCATATAGGGTCTGCAGTTTGCGCTTAATCTGCGGTATATTCCCAAAGAAAGCCAGCGCTTCGGCGACACTCATGTCGAGCACGTCCGAGATTGTCTTGCCGCGGTAGGTAACCTCGAGTGTCTCGCGGTTATAACGCTTGCCGCCACATACCTCACAGGGGACATAGATATCGGGAAGGAAGTGCATCTCGATCTTGATCTGACCATCGCCCTTGCACGCCTCGCAGCGACCGCCGCTTACGTTAAAGGAGAAACGTCCCGGCGAGTAGCCGCGCGCTTTCGACTCCGGCGTGCTTGCAAATAGCGCACGCAGATCATCCCACAGGCCAATATAGGTCGCAGGGTTCGAACGCGGTGTGCGACCGATCGGTGACTGGTCGATATCGATTACCTTATCGATGCACTCGATGCCCTCAATCTTCTTGTACGGCCCCACGGGACGCGTCGAACGATGGATGGCATTCGTAAGCGCGGGCGCAATCGTATCGGTGACCAGGGAGCTCTTGCCCGATCCCGAGACACCGGTAACGACTGTGAGCGTACCGAACTCAATCTTGGCGGTAACGTTTTTGAGGTTGTTAGCGCGGGCACCCGTGATCTTAAGACAGCCGCGGCCGGGCTTGCGGCGCTCATCGGGCACGCGAATCATCCGCTTGCCGGTCAAATAGGCACCCGTCATGGAATCGGGGCACGCCATGATATCGGCAGGCGTTCCCGCGGCGACCACGTGTCCGCCGTTAACGCCCGCACCGGGACCCATATCGATTACGTAGTCGGCAGCGCGAATTGTATCTTCGTCGTGCTCGACGACGATAACGGTATTACCGATATCGCGCAAGCGCTCGAGCGTCTTGATCAGGCGCTCGTTATCGCGTTGGTGAAGGCCGATCGACGGCTCGTCCAGAATGTACAGAACGCCCATGAGGCCGGCGCCAATCTGCGTTGCCAGGCGAATACGCTGGGCCTCGCCGCCGGAAAGCGTCGCCGAGGCGCGATCGAGCGTCAGATAGTCGAGTCCGACATCGACCAGAAAACGCAGGCGCTCCAGGATCTCCTTGACGATGCGCCCGCCGATAAACTGCTGACGCTCGGTAAGCTCCAGGCCCTCAAAAAAATCGAGCGACTCGCGACACGAAAGGCAGCAGACATCGTAAATGGACTTGCCGCCCACGGTGACGGCAAGCATCTCGGGACGCAGGCGAGCACCGTGACAGCTCGAGCATGGCTCTTCGCGAATATATTTCTCCAGGCGAGCCCTGGTGTTCTCGTTCGTCGTCTCGTTGTAGCGCTCATACAGGATGTTGCGCACGCCCGAGAACTTAGTGTCCCACTGGCTGCGACGCCCATCGAGCTTTTGATAGTCGACCGAAATCTTCGTGTCGCCCATGCCATCCAAAAACGCACGACGCACCCGCGGGGGCAGGTCCTCCCATGGCGTATCGGCACTCACCTTAAAGTGTTTGCAGACCGCAGCAAAAATCTGCGGATAATAGTTGGAATTGCCGAACAGGCTGCCAAAGACTCCGTCGGCAATCGACTTTGAGGGGTCTTCAATCAGCGCCTCGGCATCGACTGTCTTTTTAAAGCCCAGGCCATCGCACTCGGGACATGCGCCATAGGGCGCGTTGAACGAGAAATCGCGCGGCTGCAGGTCGTCGATGGAATGCCCGTGCTCCGGGCACGCCAGCGCCAGCGAATACTCCAGCAGCTCGCCCTCGGTTCCCTCGGGAGCGTCGCGGTCGGGCAGCATGTACACGTTCACGTTACCGTGCGCCAGTGCCGTCGCCTGCTCAACGGACTCGGCAATGCGACCCAGGGAGTTCTCTCGAATCACGATACGGTCGACCACGACCTCAATGTCGTGTTTGAACTTCTTATCCAGGTCGATTGGGTCGTCAAGCGAGCGCACCTCGCCGTCGACGCGCACGCGGCTAAAGCCCTCCGCGCGCAGGTCCTCAAACAGCTTGGCATATTCGCCCTTGCGTCCACGAACCACCGGCGCCAAAACAAAAGCGCGACGACCCTCCCCCGCCGCCAGCACCTTATCGGCGACCTGATCGGTCGTCTGACGCTCAATGACACGACCGCACTCAGGACAGTGCGGCGTTCCCACGCGAGCAAACAGCAGACGCAGATAGTCGTAAATCTCGGTTACGGTGCCCACCGTCGAGCGTGGGTTTTTGGACGTCGTCTTCTGATCGATCGACACAGCCGGCGACAGACCGTCAATCGAGTCCAGATCGGGCTTGTCCATCTGGCCCAAAAACTGACGCGCATAGCTCGAAAGGCTCTCGACATAACGGCGCTGGCCCTCGGCATAGATGGTATCGAACGCCAGTGAGCTCTTGCCCGATCCGGAAAGACCGGTTATGACCACGAGCTGGTCACGCGGAATGGAAACATCGATATCGCGCAGGTTATGCTCGCGCGCGCCGCGAATAACGATAGAAGAATCAGACATGGAAGCTCCTTGCCTCCTACAACTTCAAATCACACTGACGATGAGTTTAGCGCACTCGACGCGCACAGATGTTCGTAATACAAGATTCGCAGACCTTTTGCGTTGCCTGACGCCGCAGACTGCACGCTCGGACCGTACTTTCGAATACCGTCGATCACCTACCACGCATCATGAATGACTCCCGCTCGCAAACGAGGGTACAATGACGCTCGTGTCACATCGTGGGATCCTGGTCCCAATATCATTCATAAGGAGTCTTACATGGGTTGCGAGCACGCACAGGCAGCCGGCGGGCAAACGTCGCCGTCGCAATTTGAGGAGAATACGCTGTCCGAGGTCAAGCGCGTTATCGCCGTGCTTTCCGGCAAGGGCGGCGTCGGCAAGTCATTCGTCACCGGCGCCATCGCCACGGAGCTTTCCCGCCACGGCCACAAGGTCGGCGTCCTCGATGCCGATATCACCGGCCCCTCTATCCCCAAGATGTTCGGCATGAGCGGACGCCATGTCCATGCCCTCGGCAACCTTATGCTTCCCGAAATCTCCGAGCACGGCGTCAAGGTTATGAGTTCTAACCTGCTACTCCAAAACGAAACCGACCCCGTCCTCTGGCGCGGTCCGGTTATCGCGGGTGCCATCAGGCAGTTCTGGAGCGAAACCTCATGGGGCCCCATCGACTACCTGCTGGTCGACATGCCTCCGGGAACGGGCGACGTCGCCCTCACGGTCTTCCAGTCGCTGCCCGTCGATGGCATCGTCATCGTCACGAGCCCGCAGGATCTGGTCTCGATGATCGTCGCCAAGGCAGTCAACATGGCCGAGAAGATGAACGTCCCCATTCTGGGAATCGTCGAAAACATGAGCTATATCGAGTGCCCCGATTGCGACAAGAAGATCGAAGTCTTTGGCAAGAGCAAGCTCCCCGAGGTCGCCGAGCGTTACAACCTCGAGATCCTAGGACAGCTTCCCATCAATCCGGCACTCGCCGAGGCTTGCGATAAGGGCGAGGTTGAGACCGCACTGCCCGATGGTATGCTGCCCCAGGCCGTCTCTGCCGTCGAAGCCATTGCCCCGCACGAGACCGCCGAGGCCTAAGTGAACACAAACGCCTCCTATGACGTCTTGGTAATCGGCGGCGGGGCCTCGGGTCTCGCCGCCGCCATTACGGCCGCACGCGCAGGCAAAAGCGCCTGCATCGTTGAGCGCGATGTTGCCTGCGGCCTTAAACTTCTTGCGACCGGCAACGGCCGCTGCAACCTTTCCAACGAATCAATTGATTTCCAGCGGTACAACCACCCCGAATTCGTCGAATCCGTCATGGGTCCCCAGCCTGAGCAAGAGCTCGGCAGTTTCTTCTCCTCGCTGGGCATCATGACGACCTCCGAGGAGGACCGGCTGTATCCGCGCTCCCTTCGCGCCGAATCGGTGCGCGATGCGCTTCTCAACGCTTGCAATCGTCTGGGTATCACCTTGGTATGTGGAGCAAACGTTGCCTCGGCATTCAAAGCCCCCGAGGGCTGGGCACTCCAAATAGACCGTCCCGCGCAAGCACTCAAGACAAAAAAGCACGATGACCGAAAATCGGAACTCCGCTCGCTTCGGAAGGCGCTCGCCGACACCCCTCACAAGAACGAGACGCTGCAGGCAAAGGCCGTAATTATCGCTACGGGCGGCAGCCCTGCCGACATCGCGAAGACGTTCAATCTTCCCCTCACACCGCAGCACCCCGTCCTCTGCCCTGTGTCGGCATCGGTCTTCGGCGACCAGACTGCACTCAAGACACTGGATGGCCTGCGCGTCCGCGCCCGCTTGACGCTCGCCCGCAATCACGAGGAGCTCTGGCGCGAAGACGGCGAAGTGCTCTTCCGAACCTTTGGCATCTCGGGCGTTGCCGCCTTTAATCTCTCCCGTCGCGTCCAGCGTGGCGACACGATTCTGCTCGACGTTTTCCCCGACCTCTCCAAAGACGAGTTGCTCGATATGCTCAACCAGCGAGTTGAGTTGCTCGGCGGCTTTTCGCCCCGCGACCCCCGCTGGCTCGACGGTATGCTCGCCCCGCAGTTCTCTCACGTTGCCTGCACCGCATTCGAACAGTGCCACCCCGGGTCGCACGACGCCATCCATCTGGTCTCAATCCTCAAGCACTTTAAGCTGCTCGTCGAGGGAACGACAGAGGAGCGTTCGGCCCAGGTCACGCGCGGCGGCGTGCCCATCGAGAGCGTCTCAGCTCCCAACCTCTGCGTGAGCAACGCGGCAGGCGCCCCACTTTGCATCTGTGGCGAGGCGCTCGACATCGATGCCGATTGTGGCGGTTTCAACCTTGCGTGGGCTTGGATCTCGGGTATTCGCGCTGCAAGCAGCCTATAGCCGCGCAGTCTATAATCAAAACGCATTCGGGCCGTCTGGGACACCGGGCGGCCTCTTTCTTGCATCTAAGGAGACCTCGATGATCGAAATCACCCAAGTCCACGCGTCACTCGATGAGGCCGGCGATGAAAAAACTTGCCTCATCGTTGGCAAGCGAGTCGTCAAACGCGTCCTGCGTTGCAAAGACTCCGAGATCAAGTCCATCGAGCTCCACCGCAAGTCCATCGACGCCCGCAAAAAACGAGACGTTCATTTCATCCTGAGCTTTCGTGTTGAGCTGACGAGCCCAGACATCGAGCAGACAGTGCTCGGCAGCGTGGCCGAGCGCGACCGCTCACGCGTGCGCACGATAGACGACAATGAGCCTTCATTCCCCTCCCCCGTTTCCGGCGCACCCAAAGAGCGCCCTGTCGTCGTCGGTGCCGGATGCGCTGGCCTTTTCGCCGCCCTGACCCTTGCCGAAGCGGGTCTGAAGCCCTTGCTTATCGAACGGGGCGACCCGGCGCTTCGCCGCTCGCAGGCAATCGACCTCTTCCTGAAGGAGCGTATCCTCGACCCCGAAAGCAATATCCAATTTGGCCTGGGCGGCGCAGGGACCTTCTCGGACGGCAAGCTCAACACGGGAACCAAGAATCCTGCCCATCGACTGATTCTCGAGACCTTCGTCGATGCGGGCTCACCTCGCGACATCCTGTGGGACGCCAAGCCGCACATTGGCTCCGACATCCTCCCCACCGTCGTCACCAACATTTCTCAGCGCATCGAGCAGCTCGGTGGAACCGTCCGCTATCGAACAAAGCTCGTCAATATTCGAACCGATGGATCTGGCGCCATCACCGGCGTCGATGTCCAACCATCCCAAGAAACCGCAAGCGAGACAATCGCCACAAAGCACCTCATTCTCGCCTGCGGCCATTCCGCCCGCGACGTATTCGAGCTTCTCAAAAAACATAACGTTGCCCTTGCGCAAAAGACCTTTGCTATGGGTGTGCGCATCGAGCATCCACAGCGCGACATCGACCATGCCCAATATGGCCCTTCGGCGGGGCACCCGGCACTCGGAGCAGCCCCCTACAAGCTTGTCGCCCATCTCCCCAACGGCCGCAGCGTGTTCTCGTTTTGTATGTGCCCCGGCGGACAGGTTGTCGCGGCTTCTTCCGAGCAGGGCCATCTGTGCGTCAACGGCGCCAGCCTCAATGCCCGCGACGGGCGCAACGCAAATGCCGCCCTACTCGTTAACGTCACACCTGACGACCTTCCCGGCGATGATCCGCTCGCGGGCATTGAGCTCCAGCGCGCCTGCGAGCGAGCCGCCTATCGCCTGGGTGGCTCCAACTGGAACGCGCCGGCACAGCTCGTCGGAGATTTCCTTGCGGGGCGCGCCAGCACGGCGCCCGGAAAGGTAAAACCAACCTATCCACTTGGCGTGACCTGGACGGCGATCGACGATGCCCTCCCGCAGCATATCGTCGAATCGCTTCGTTTGGGAATCCCTCTGCTCGGCAAAAAACTGCGTGGCTATGACCGTCCCGATGCGGTTCTCACTGGCGTGGAGACGCGTTCGAGCTCCCCGATCACCGTCACCCGCGATCGAACATGCCACGCCGCGTCGACCCCGGGTCTTTACCCTTGCGGCGAGGGAGCAGGATATGCCGGCGGCATCATGAGTGCCGCCACTGACGGCATCCGTTGCGCTGAGGCGCTGATAGCAGACCTCTAGTGCACGAACTCCCGCGTCCGAATGACACAGGCCCCGAGCTCCACAGGGAACTCGGGGCCTGTTCGCTACTTCCTGAATCGTGAACCCTGGCGTTTTCTGCCCGAAGCAAAGGTAGAGCCCTTGCGAGCCTGCGAACGCAAACGCTCGATCGTTTCGTCCTCAGATGCGCCCTCAAGCATCGCCCGAATCTGAACGACGGCATCGCGCAGACGTGCCGCCTCCTCAAAGTCCATGGCGGCGGAAGCGTTACGCATGTCTTCCTCCATGGTCTCGACGATCCGCACAAGCTCGTCATGCGGCAGCCCTTCCAGCTGCTCGGCAAGCGTCTGTTCAGGCGTCACCGTCTCTGGCACCTCGCCCTCGCCGTTTTCATCGGGTGTATAGAACGCACCATGGCCCAGAGAGTCGCCCTTCGAGCGTCCCTTGGACCCCACGGTCTTTTCGGCCTCGGCAATAAAGCTCGAAATGTCGTTGATGGCCTTGCGCACCGTCTTGGGCACAATGCCGTGTTCTTCGTTGTAGGCCATCTGGATCTCACGACGGCGCTGCGTCTCCTCGATGGCTTCTTTCATCGAATCGGTCACAACGTCTGCATACATGATGACTTCGCCATCGGCGTTACGGGCCGCGCGGCCAATCGTCTGAATCAGCGAACGGCGGTTGCGCAAGAAGCCTTCCTTATCGGCATCGAGAATTGCCACCAGTGAGACCTCGGGAAGGTCTAGGCCCTCGCGAAGCAGGTTGATGCCAACGAGAACATCGATCTTGCCCTCGCGCAGCGTTCGCAGGATCTCGACACGGTCCATCGTCGCTGTATCGGAGTGCATGTAATTGACCTTAATGCCGGCATCAAGCAGATGGTCGGTCAGGTCCTCGGCCATGCGCTTGGTGAGCGTGGTCACCAGCACGCGCTCCTTGCGGGCAACGCGCTCGCGAATCTCGTCCTCAAGATCGTCAATCTGCCCACGAACCGGACGCACATCGATCTTGGGGTCGAGCAGACCGGTCGGACGAATAATCTGCTCCACGTCGTTTTGGCTCACCCGCAGCTCGTAGTCGCCCGGTGTGGCCGAAACATAGATAAACTGGGGTATCCTTGCCTCAAACTCATCGAAACGAAGCGGGCGATTATCGAGTGCCGAGGGCAGGCGAAAACCGTGTTCCACCAGCGTTACCTTACGCGAGCGGTCACCTTCGTGCATACCGCGAATCTGCGGCACCGTCACATGGCTCTCATCGATGATGCAGAGCATGTCCTTAGGAAAGTAATCGATCAGGGTAAACGGCGGCTCACCCGGCTTGCGACCGTCCAGATGACGCGAGTAGTTCTCGATGCCGTTGCAAAAGCCCATCGTCTCGAGCATCTCAAGATCATAATCGGTGCGCTGCTGCAGACGCTGCGCCTCGAGCAACTTGTCAGTCGCCTTGAGCTCCGCCACGCGCTTCTCGCACTCTTCGCTGATCGATTTCAGAGCCGCCTTGACCTTCGGCTTCTCGGTCACGTAGTGCGATGCCGGCCATACAGGGATGGCCTCGTACTCACGAAGCATCTCTCCGGTGACCTCATCGATCTCGGCAATCAGCTCGACCTCGTCGCCAAAGAACTCAAACCGCAACGGATGCTCGGCATAAGGCGGATACACGTCGACAACATCGCCGCGCACGCGGAACGTGCCGCGTGCCAGGTCATAGTCATTGCGATCATATTGAATGTCGATAAGTGCATGGATAAAGTCATCGCGCTCGAGCGGCACCTTCTTGTCGACGTTTGGAGCCAGACCCGCATAGTCCTCAGGAGAGCCAATGCCATAGATACACGAGACCGATGCGACAACGATCACATCGCGTCGAGAGAGCAGTGACGCGGTCGCCTGATGGCGCAGCATCTCGACCTCTTCGTTAATCGAGGAGTCTTTCTCGATATATGTATCGCTTTGCGGCACATACGCCTCGGGCTGATAGTAGTCGTAGTACGAGACAAAGTAGACCACAGCGTTGTTGGGAAAGAACTCTTTGAGCTCGCTCGCAAGCTGAGCGGCGAGCGTTTTATTGGGAGCCATGACCAGCGTCGGCTTCCCCAGGGCCTCGATGGTTTTAGCCATCGTAAAGGTCTTGCCCGAACCAGTCACGCCCAGCAAAACCTGATAGCGATCTCCGTCCCTCACACCCTGCACAAGCGACTCAATGGCCTTAGGCTGAGAACCTGCAGGCTCATAAGGAGATAAAACTTTAAATGGCACCTCAGAGCCCTCAACGCCAAAACGTTTGAGCTCTCCTCCAACACGTTCAACTTCAAATTCCGCCATGGATACTCCTAACTCATATATCTGCAGTATACGCAGGCGGCAGGCATAGTCCTATACGAACCGATCGGGATAGAGGGTCTTATACCGAACCCAGGCATTATTGACACGAATCAGATAAGCCTGAGTTTCAGGGAAGGTAATCGCATTATGGAGTGACGTGTTCTGCTGCGCCCATCCGTCAACATTGCCCATACCGGCGTTATAGGCGGCAATGGCACTATCCGTCGACCCGTTGAAATAGGTCAGAAGATACGAGAGGTATGCACAGCCAAACTCGATATTGGTAGCCGGATCGTTAAGGTTGTCGACCGAATACTCGTCACCGTCGACAAGGCCCTTGGCGATCATATCCTGAGCAGTCACAGGCATCAGCTGCATCAATCCCTGAGCACCCTGATTCGATTCGGCCTCGGGATCCCAATTCGATTCCGACTTAATGACAGCGCACACCAGATACGGATCCAGATTATGCGAAATACTGGATTGCTTTACATATGCCTCGTAGTCAATCGGATACAGCGGCTTAAAGAAGGCGGCAGGAGCACACGAGTAAACGAATGAGATAAGGCCGAAGGCAAAAACGGCAGCCAGCGGAATAAGGCGATACCACGCAAAGAAACGTGTCTTAGGCATCGGCATCCTCCTTATTCGCAGTGTCTATAAACCCATGGCATGCAAGCCATGAGTCAAGCTGCTCAAAGAGCGAATTATCGCCTGCGGCATTATCAATCACCGTTGTAGCGAGATTGCACAGCGCAGACTCATCGGGCTGGCAAGCAGAACGGGCATCGAAATCAGATGGCTCCATGCCACGCTGAATGGCACGCTCGCGACGAACTGACAAAGGGGCGCTGATGACCAGAATTTCATCAGCCAAGCCAAATGCATCCTCAAAACCAGTCGGAGCAGAAACCTCGACCACCGCAAAGGGATAACGGGGGGACGAAACCGTGCAACAAACCGGATCAAGAATCCTCAGTGACAGCTGCTCAATGAGAACGGGGTGCACAATGCTATTGAGCCTCGCGACCGCATCAGGAGAAACAAAAGCTCGAGAAGCGAGTATGTTACGGCGAACGCCGCCCTCCTCGTCCAAAATATCCCAGCCAAATTCTTCCGCGAGGGCATTGACGATATCGGAGCCTGGCACATACAGCGATTTGGCAAGTTCGTCCAGATCGATGAGCATGGCGCCATGAGATTCGAGATAGCGGCAGGCAGTCGACTTACCCGAAGCAATATTGCCCAAGACAAAAACGGTAAACATCAAGTCCTCCCTAACGCCAATGGGAGTTATTATCGCGCAAATACAAAAGAAGGACTCAAAATACAGCCAAACAGTAAGACAAGCTAAAAGAAGGCGAGTTCTTGTATTACAGCTCTCTATAAAACGGAAAAAAGGGGGAGGCCGCGAGGCCTCCCCCTTCTAAGCTCGATGACGGCTCGGTGCCGTCCACCGGTCAGCGGCGCCCTGGCCTCCCACGGGCTGGCC
>CABPCW010000031.1 GCA_902406155.1 uncultured Collinsella sp. | reverse complement strand
AATGGAGCGGACAACGGGGCTCGAACCCGCGACCCCAACCTTGGCAAGGTTGTGCTCTACCAACTGAGCCATGTCCGCTTGCGGGTTATTAATTTACGCGAGTTGTCCAAAAGACGCAAGTACTTTTTTCAAAAAACTTGTCTGCCGCATGTTCTTAGTAGCTAAACGCGCTAAAGCGATTGGCTAGGCACACGACTCCAGCGCTCCGCTAAACAGCTTCACCATCTGCACGCGCGTGCCGGCGCCGTCCGTACGACGAGCAACCTCCACGTTATCGACGAGCATACGCATAAGCTTGATACCACGGCCGCGCTCCTCTGATGCGACCGGTTCGCTCGTTTCATCGATAGAATAGCCGGCACCTCGATCAAGCACCTCAACCACAACGCGATCGCCATAGGCCTGAACCGTCAGGACGCACCCGATACCGCCCGCATGGTCATAGGCATTACCCAGCGCCTCCCCCGACGCCAATGCGACATCGTAGCGCTCGTCACGGCGCAACGGAAGCGATTCAAGGAGTTCGGCGATGCGATGTCGGTAGTATGGAAGATTCTCGATACCCTGACGGACCTCGACGCTCTTACTCCAGCGAGGCAGCTCCCCCACCGGAATGGCGGGAATAGACTCCCGTGTCGGCCCCGCGACATGAAGAATATCGACAAGACGAGCAATCTCCAAAAAGCGAACAACTTCACCCGATGCATTGACGAGCGAGAGCAGGCCTTCTCGCCTCATGAGCTCACGAGCGCGCGTAAGCAGGAATGCCAAGCCCGTCGAATCGATAAAGCTAACAGCCTGACAGTTGATGACGACACGACGCACGCCGCGGCCAATCAAAGCATCCAACCGCCGACGCAGCGCAGGCACCGTGGCGATGTCGATATCGCCTGGTGGCGTCAAAACCGCTATGTCATTCCACTCATTCATACGACCATGGTTCCCCAAAAAAGCCCACTCGATGCATTCGTTTCCCCAACCGTACGGATTCAGCCCGCCCAGCGTCGTCTATGAACGACCCCGTAAAAACTCAAGGGACACCAATGCAATGTCATCGTCCAGCGCCGATTCGGTAAATCGGTCGAGCTCGCCCAAGACCTTGCCGCAGATTCCCGATACGCCCTCACCCGAGACAGAGAGCAGAAGGTCACGAAGGCGCTGCTCGCCAAAGAAAGCACCCGAGCGGTCACGTGCTTCGATTGTTCCGTCGGTGTACATAAATAGCATGTCACCAGGAGCGAACGTAAACACGCCTGTCTCGTACACCATGCTCTCAAAGGCACCGATTACCCCCGATTGGCATCCAAGCAGTTCGACCTCTCCCCCACGAGCTTCGCCGCCACCCAGCGGCATCGACTCTGGCCTGATGACCATGGTCGGAGGATGGCCCGCCGAACAATACGTTGCACGTCCGGCTTTAAGGTCAATCTTGGCGATAAAGGCCGTCACGAACGTCTCGACCCTCGAAAAGCCCATGAGCATGCTGTTAAGGGAGCGTGCCATGCGGGCCGGTCCAGCGCCCTCCCAGGCATATGCCGTCAGGGCCGTCTTGACGAGCGCGGACATCGATGCAGCCTCAATGCCTTTGCCAGACACATCGCCCAGAATCATGACGGCGCAGTCGTCGGGAAGACGGATGAGCGTATAGAAATCGCCGCCGACCAACGCCGAGTTCGTGGCCGACAGGTACACCGAATCGGCGGCGATTCCCGGAACATCCCCCAGGGAATTTCTCATGCCAATCTGGAGGGTCTGAGCGATATGGCGCTCCTCGCGCTTTTGAGATTCGCCTTCGTAGATCAGTTCAAAGTCATGCGCCAAGTGCACCAAGTAGTCATATTCAAGATCATCAATCGGCTCTTGGCTACCATCACGAAGCAGCAGCGCACGCGTCGTCGGCCCCTTCGCAACAGAAGCAGGAACGATTGCGTCGTTACTGTGCTTGCCATCGCCCTCAGGGCGTGGGCGCCCCGCCTCGATGCCGGCGTCGACGTAGAGACCCTGGCAAGGCAGGCCATGCGCTCTAAGCCAGCCTCCCATAGGCATCGATTCGTCAACGCGAGTTATACGGACGTGTTTAAGGTCCTCGGCACTCGTGCCGCCCAAAACAGATGCCTCAAAGCCATCAGGGGCAGCCCCCAAACGTGCCGCTGGCGCCGTCGTGGAAAAGAAAAGCTTCTCGGGATCGTCCGGCAAAGCAACGCGACTGCCGCCTTCAAAATCTATGACGTAGGAATCCAGACTGGCGTCATACTCAATAGGGCAAAAATGGCAGTTGAGCATATTGCAGATCTCGGACGATACCGCCTGGGTAGCCGCGGCGGAATCGTCTAGAAAGGTAAACAACTCATCCCGCAAGACATTGAGCGAGCGGCCAAGCTCGGCCGTGCGACGGGAGCGAAGGCTCGATGCCATGCCGACCAGCTGGATAGACAGGTAATCGCAAATGACCTCAAGTACATTAACATCATAAGCGAGCGGTGCCTGGGGGCGTTTCCAACCAACTTCCAGCACGCCGAGGATCTGCGTACCGTAAAAAACGGGAAGACAGATTTCACTGCGGTACGGAGGCATATCCTGCATGCGCAACAGGTGCTTAGAACGATTATCCAGGTCCATGAACATACCGGAGGCGGCCTTATCGCCCTCAAGGTCCTGTTGAATCGACAAGCGACAGGCACGCGACTCGCGAAGAACATACGTCGGAATGCCAGCGCCATACGGCAAAAACTCGGGCAGGTAGCTGTCGAGCAGCTCCTTGGAAACACCGCGGAGCTTAAAGCCGCCGCTCTCAGAAAAATAGATAGCAGCACCCGAAGCATCGAGCGTTCCTACAAGCTGGTTCAAAACGGTATCAAGCAGGCTGGGTAACTCATCGGAGCCCACAGTGCTCATAATGACCGAGAGCGTGCCAGAGAGACGCTTGTTCGCCACTCTAAGCTCCGATAACGCACGCTTGAGTTGCCGGTCGTGAGAATACTGTTCCTCAATACTGTGAAGCGCCACCAGGACACGTGGCGCGCGGCGCCCAAAGATACGTGGAGGCGTTACGGAGCCTGCGCGAACCAATACGGGAATAAAGGAGCCATCGCTCAGCTTGAGCATCAGTTCGCTCTCGGAGCCATCAGTTTCAAATGGCAAACGATGTTCCGTTGCACGTTCAAAAGCGGACGAGTACAGGACGTCTTTAACATCTCCACCGATGACGTCGGCGCGTTCCTCGCACATCAAACCAAGTAAGCGATTATTCACATGCAGAATGGTTCCGTCGAGCTCGCAGATGATGACAGCATCGCTCGTGATCTCGACTAGTTGGGCAACGTCTGCCCACTCGTTGCGTTCAAGCGTTTCCATCGTGGACCCCACCGTCTATCGGTAACAAAAAAGCCTCCGAAGAGGCTTCTCAAATGCGATGGTGTCGGAGGCGGGACTTGAACCCGCATGACCAAAAAGCGGTCACTAGCACCTCAAGCTAGCGCGTCTGCCAATTCCGCCACTCCGACATGCTATGTTGTTGATTCGCAGTTCGTTTTGTTCGACCCGCGCGTTCAACGAGGAAGATAATAACCTATGATTCGAGAACTGTGCAAGCACTTTTTTCAAAAAAGTTTACGAATTTGTAAATGCGCAGGTAGATCCGTATGCCCGGCCCCGAATCGGTGTTGCCTCCCGGCGCGTCCTCGGGCATGGGCGATATTTTGCTACGCACTTCGTGCTGCAAAATATCGCTCCCCCTGCGGAATGCGCCGGGAGGCAACACCGATTCGGGGCCTACCAACACATACTCCAGGCACAGTTCTCAAACATGTTCTGGGGCTGATGCAAATTTGGTGGCTCGGCAAAGCCGAGCCCTTATATGGGGAGGCCGGAGCTAAAGCTCCGGCCTCGCTCAATTTCCTATTAGATTAAGTGAGCGATCAAGGAATCTCACCCCTCTACAGTGGTAACACAGGGCCCGTGCTGGACTTAGTTTTCAGAACATTCCGCAGACCAGGAAACCCCCTTATCCGCAGCTCCGAAGGAGCAGGATAAGGGGGTTTCCATGGTCGAGGACGTTCTAAAAACTAAGTCCAGCACGGGCCCGGACGATAACAACCGGCTACAGGTCGATGTGCGATTCCTTGATCGGGAACGGCTCCGCGAAGTGGCAGGCGCAGCAGTGACCCGGTGCGACTTCCTTAAACTCGGGAAGCTTCTCGGAGCAGATGCCCTCCGCGATCGGGCAGCGCGTGTGGAAACGGCAACCGGTCGGCGGATCCAGCGGCGACGGCGGATCGCCAGCGAGAATGATGCGCTTGCGGGTCTTCTGGATATCCGGATCGGGCACCGGCACGGCAGACAGCAGCGACTGCGTGTACGGGTGGTGCGGCTCACTGTAGAGCGTCTTCCAGTCCGAAACCTCGACCATCTTGCCCAGATACATAACGGCAACGCGATCAGAAATGTGCTGCACGACAGAGAGGTCGTGAGCAATGAAGAGATAAGCCGTACCGAACTTGTCCTGGAGCTCCTTAAGAAGGTTCAGAACCTGGGCCTGAATGGATACGTCAAGCGCAGAGACGGGCTCATCGCAGATAATCAGCTTGGGCTTGAGCGCAAAGGCGCGGGCAATGCCGACACGCTGGCGCTGGCCGCCCGAGAACTCGTGCGGATAGCGGTTGATGTGCTCGGGGTTCAGTCCGACGACGTCGAGAAGCTCGCGGACACGCTCGATACGCTCTTCCTTGGTACCCACGCCGTGAATGGTCATGGGCTCGGAGACGATCTCGCCGATGGTCATACGAGGGTTCAGCGATGCATAAGGATCCTGGAAGATAAACTGCATCTCACGACGCATATCCTTGATCTCGTGCTTGCTCATCTCGGCAACATCTTTGCCCTGGAAGAACACCTTACCGGCAGTCGGCTTGGTCAGACGCATGATGGTGCGACCCGTGGTGGACTTACCGCAACCAGACTCGCCGACCAGGCCAAAGGTCTCGCCCGGATAAATCTCGAACGAAATGTCATTCACAGCAGAGACGACACGCTTGGAAAAACGCTTGGCGAACATGCCGGACTCTGCAGGGAACTCCTTAGAGAGGTGCTCAAGCTTCAGCAGCGGAGTACGCTCATTATTGTCTGCCATTTACGCCTCGCCTCCCTTCTTGGAATCCTTGCGCGTACGGGACGTCTCAGGAGCGTTCTTGAGGAACTCGGGGTCACCGGAGTAGTGGCACGCAGAGTAATGGCCAGACTCGGTAACAACGCGCTCGGGGCGCTGCTTGCGGCACTTGTCCGTCGCATAGGGGCAACGAGGAGAGAAGACGCAGCCCTCAGGCAAGTTCATGAGCGAAGGCGGGTTGCCGTGAATCGGCGTAAGAGGCTTCTTCTCCTCGATGGCCTGCTCCGGAATGGAACGAATAAGACCCCAGGTGTAGGGATGGCGGCTCTCGTAGAAGATTTCCTCAGCAGTACCGAACTCGACGGGACGGCCGGCGTACATAACCATGATCTTATCGGCCATATCGGCGACGACGCCCAAGTCATGGGTAATCATGATAATGGCGTTGCCGTTCTTCTGCTGCATCTCCTGCATGAGCTCGATAATCTGAGCCTGAATGGTAACGTCCAGAGCCGTCGTGGGCTCGTCGGCAATCAGGATATCGGGATCGCAGGCAAGAGCCATGGCAATCATGACACGCTGACGCATACCGCCGGAGAACTGGTGCGGATACTCGTTGACGCGCTTCTCGGGCTCGGGAATACCCACGAGGTCCAAGAGCTCGGTGGCGCGCTTGAGCGCCTCCTGCTTGGAGTAGCCACGATGCAGACGAAGGCCCTCGCCCACCTGCTTACCGATCTTATAGACCGGGTTAAGGGAGGTCATAGGATCCTGGAAGATCATCGCGATATCGTTACCGCGAATGTGCTGCATCTCTTCCTCGGTCATCTCAAGGATAGAACGACCGCGATAGCGAACGTCACCGCCCTCAATCTTTCCCGGAGGCATCGAGATAAGGCCCATGATGGTCATGGCGGTCACGGACTTACCCGAGCCGGACTCGCCGACGACGCCCAGGGTCTCGCCGCGATCGAGCGTGTAGGACACACCGTCGACAGCGCGAACCACGCCATCCTCGGTGTGGAAATACATCTTAAGGTCATCGACCTCGAGCAGATGCTGGCCCTCGGGAACCGGCTGGTCCTTCAGGTCCACATAGTTCTTGTTCTTCTTCATCCTTATGCGTCCTTCATCTTGACGTCGAGGGCGTCGCGCAGACCGTCACCCAGCAGGGTGAAGGCGAGCACCGTCGTAAGAATTGCCAGACCGGGCATGATCATCATCCAGGGGGCGGTCATCAGATATTGCTGACCGTCCTGAATCATCGAGCCCCAAGAAGGCGTAGGCGGGATAACGCCCATTCCAAGGTAGGACAGAGCGGACTCGGTCAGAATGGCACCACCGATATTCATAGTCGCGTAGACCACGATGGAGGCAACGGAGTTCGGGAAGATGTGACGCATAACGATACGAGCATCAGATGCACCCATCGCGCGCGCAGCGTCAACATAGTCGTTTTCCTTGACCGTCAAGATTGCAGAGCGGAAGACACGCGCAATCGAAGGCCAGCCGAGAATACCGATGGCGATAAAGACGTTCTGAAGGCCACGGCCGATAACGGCGATCATAGCAACAACGAACAGCACGTACGGGAACGCCAGGAAGATGTCCGCACAGCGCATGATGATCGTATCCCAGATGCCACCGTAGAAACCGGCGAGGGCGCCCATGACTAGACCGATGACCGTCGAGATGGCAGTCGCCATAATACCGACGGAAAGCGAGACGCGGGCACCGTAGATAACACGGACCAATATGTCGCGGCCAAGAGCGTCGGTGCCAAACGGATGCTCGGCACACGGAGCCATAAGCGCCGTCTTTGCCATGGTGGTCGAGTCGGAGGCAGTCGGAGAACCGAGCCAAGGCTGGGCCCACAGATCGGCAGTCAGCGCAATGAGAACGACGATGACGATCCAGCAGACGCCGATGACGGCGAGCTTGTTCTTACGAAGACGCTTGAAAGCGTCACCCCACAGCGTGCGGGACTTAGCGGGAGCAGACGCGGCCTCGGTGGCGGTAGCCTGCTCCTGAGACTGAGAATCAGTTTCCTGCATGAGACGTACCTCCCTTAGGCCTTATCCGACGGACCGCCAAGGCGGATGCGCGGGTCGAGGAATGCATAGCTAATGTCGACGAGCAGGTTAATCACCATAACGACGACGACGATGAGCGTAACGCCGCCCATCACGACGGGCCAGTCGCGCATGCTGATAGCGCGGTAGACCTCAAAACCGATGCCGGGCCAGTTGAAGACCGTCTCGGTCAGGATGGCGCCCGAAAGCATGGCGCCAAAGTCGACACCAATATAGGTAACGACCGGGATGAGTGCATTCTTAAGCGCATGCTTGATGATGATCGCGCGATTGGAGAGTCCCTTGGCCTTTGCCGTACGGATGTAATCCTGGTTCATGACGTCGAGCAGCTGCGAGCGCATAATGCGGGCGGCATAGGCGGTCGAAACCGAAGCCAGCGTAATGGTCGGAAGCACATAGTGCATCCAATCCTGATACTGAGAGCTGGCACCGCCGGCACCCGAGATCGGCATGGAGAATGCGCCGCCGGTGGCATCCTTAAGGATGACGCCAAAGAACAGCTGCAGCAACATACCGAGCCAGAAGGCCGGGACGGCAACGAGGATCGACGTAGTGAGCGTTACCAAAATATCCCAGAAGGAATAACGCTTTACCGCCGAAATGATACCCGCACCGATACCCATGATTGCCTCGAGTACGATAGCGCACGCGGCAAGTTTGATCGTATACGGATACTTCTGGGCAAAGATTTCCGTAACCGGCAGCTTGCGCTGATACGAATTGCCCAGATCGCCATGAAGCAGGCCATTCATGTAATACAAGTAACGGTCCACGAGCGACGTTTGAACGGGGTCGCCGTTCTCGTCAAGGATCGCGTTGCCGTCCTCGTCCGACTGGACCAGGTGATAGCGGACGCGAAGCTGAAGCTCCACCTCGGGGGACAGAGCCTTGTCTCCACCGATCAGCTTGATCGGATCTCCCGGCACGATATTCTGGAGGGCGAACAGAATCAGCGTAACGCCCAAAAATACCGGGATGAACTGAAGCACACGTTTAACGATGTACTTACCCATACCACTCCCCTATCTAGGGATTAACCTAAATGGGATGCCGATCGCCAGACCGGCATCCCAAAATTACCACAAGCCAGTTTACCCCAGGTTAGGGAGAACTGTATGTTTCCCATGAGGTCTACGTAAAAACTTGACCATCATGGAAGCTGCAAAACCCTTAGGCGAGCTCAGCGGTACTCAGATCGGCGTGCTTCTGCGGATCGACATAGAGGTGCTTGATGCGATCGGAGCCGGCGGTGGTGTGCGTATAGAACATCACCGGGATGACCGGGCAGTCGGCGGCGACCATTGCGTCGGCCTCCTGCATCTTGGCGATACGCTCCTTGTCATCAACGGTAGTGCGAGCCTCATTGACCTTAGCATCAAACTCGGGGTTATTGTAACCGGATTTGTTGTCGCCACCGAGAGAGTCGGAGTCGAACAGCGGGTACAGGAAGTTGTCCATGATCGGATAGTCAGCGGTCCAACCCAGACGACCAAACTGATAGTTCATGTTCGAATACTGCTCGAGCAGGGCAGACCACTCGGGGGTATCGGAGACGGCGGTGACGCCCACCTTGGCGAGGTCGCCGATGATGGACTCCATGATCTCCTTGTGGCCACCGTCCTGGTTGTAGGACAGGGTCACGTTAATGCCACGGTCGCCATTGGCGCCAGCAGGAGCAACTTTATCGAGGTACTCGTTAGCCTTGTCGACGTCGTAGGCAGCAAACTCCCAAGCGCCCTCTTTGTAGCCGGCGATTCCCGGAGGAACGATGCCGTCGGCGGGGGTACGGGTACCCTTGAAGATGGTCTTGCAGATGGCCTCCCGGTTGATAGCAAGGGAGATACCCTTGCGCAGGTCGGCGTTGTTGAACGGCTCGGCCGTGTTGTTGCAGGTCAGATAGTAGGTGGCAGGCTCGGCGCCGAGCAGCATGTGCTGGCCGTCACCCATGGTGTAGCCATCCTTGGACTCGCCACGATCCTTCTTGGCGGCATCGATCTGTGCAACGGGAACGTCGCAGACATCGAGGTTGCCAGCCTGGAACTCCTTGTAAGCGGTCTCAACGTCCTTGATGATCTGGAAATGGATGGCGTCGATCTTGGCCTTGTCGCCATAGTAATCGTCGAACTTCTTGAGGTTGATCTCCTGACCATCCTCCCACTTGCCGTCCATCTGGAAGGGACCGTTGCCGATCGGGGCGAGGTAGAACGACTTGGCATCGGACTCGGCGCACTCGGGAACCGGGGACAGAGCCGGGTGAGAGGCGACAAAGGGGAAGTCGGCGTAAGCAGAGGACAACTTAACGACGAGGGTCTTATCATCGGGGCAGGTGACACCGGTCAGCTCGGTAGCATTGCCAGCGACCAAATCGTCATAGCCCTCGACCATGGAAAGGTGATAGGAGATCTCGGAAGGACCATACTCTTTAGCGATGGCCGACTTGGTGTTGACCAGACGCTCCCAGCCAAGCTTGAAGGACTTGGAGGTGACGTCGTCGCCGTTATGGAACTTGGCCTTCTTGAGCTTGAAGGTGAACTCGGTGGCGTCGTCGTTGGCCTCGAAGGACTCGCAAGCCAGCGGGACGATCTCGCCCTTCTCGAAGTCGTACTCGGTCAGAGCGTCAAACAGCTGGTACTCGACCTGGGTGCCCTGATCCTCCTGGACGTTGTAGGGTTCGATGCAGACCGGGTTATTGATGTAGAAGTTCAGCGTCGAACCGGAACCGGAACCGGAAGCGTCGCCACCCTTCTTGCCGCATGCGGCAAGAAAAGCCATGGAGCTCGCAGCGAGGGTGCCGCCAACAAAGGCGCGACGACCCATAACGGGCTGGTGGAACATAGAATCAGCCATGCCATCCTCCTTATGAGATAGGACAAAGAAATGTTCAGTCGGACATATGTCGAGACAATCCGATCCGAACCATCAAAACGCCGCCCGCTGCTATGGCTGGTTATGCACAACAGGCCAACGTTTTGCAATACAGTAGCGCATTTTATTCACGATTTGGGGCTAATTCCGGTTAACGGTCGAGAATTTCTTTAGTTGGGCGAAGTATGTGGGGATATTTTGACTCTGTTACAAGTCTGTAAACAAAAAGGGCCCCGAACATGCGGGACCCTTTACAAACGCATATACGCCGATGCTTAGTAGCCGACGATGCCCTGCGGGAAGAAGAACATGCACAGCACGACGCACACGGCAAACACGACAGCCATGATGACGGTCAGGCGATCGAGGTTCTGCTCCATGACGCCCGTTGCAGAGCTGGAGTTATACAGCGAGCTAGCGATCATATCCGAAACGCCGGTACCCTTACCGGAGTGCATCAGGACGAGAATCGTCAGCGCCACGGCAGAGACAGCCCAAACGACAAACAGAAGAATCTGGAACGGACCCATAGATAAGCTCCTTAATAGAACAATTCAAACTCCAGTACTGTACCACAACCCCCAACGCTCCCCCACCCGCCATTTGGGGACGGGGCAGAAATGGCAGAAACACCAAAAGGGGGTCGTCCGGTTGTGGACAACCCCCTTACTAGAAAACGGTATTTGTTTTCTCTTAGGCCTCGGTGGCGAGCACGCGGCCCGTCATCTCGGCGGAAGGCTCCAGACCAGCCATGGTGAGCATAGTCGGGGCGATATCGGAGAGACGACCGTCCTCGATACCGGTGAGCTGTGCCTTCTCATCAACGATGATAAACGGCACACGGTTGGTGGTGTGAGCCGTAAACGGATGCTTGGAACCGTCGGAAGCAACGTCAAACATGTGATCAGCGTTGCCGTGGTCGGCGGTAATCAGCGCAAAGCCGCCCTTAGCGAGAATCGCCGGGACAACCTTGGACAGGGCATCGTCAACAGCCTCGACGGCCTTAACGGCGGCGTCGAAGACACCGGTGTGACCAACCATGTCGCAGTTCGCGAAGTTCACGATGTAGAAATCAGCGCGATCCTCGTTGATGGCGGCGACGAGCTTCTCGGTAACCTCGGGAGCGCTCATCTCGGGCTGCAGATCGTAGGTAGCGACCTTGGGGGAAGCGACGAGCACGCGCTCCTCGCCCTCCTTGGGCTCCTCGATGCCGCCGTTGAGGAAAAACGTCACGTGGGCGTACTTCTCGGTCTCGGCGGTGTGCAGCTGCTTAAGGCCATTGGCGGCGATAACGTCGGCCAGGACGTTCTCGGGGAACGTCTTGGGGAAGGCGACCTCGACGTCAAACGTCGGATCGTACTCGGTCATCGTCACAAAGTGCGAAAGCTTGATCTGCTCGCGCTCAAAGCCGTCGAACTCCTTGTCCGTGAACACGCGAGTCATCTGACGAGCGCGGTCGGGACGGAAGTTGAAGAAGATGGCCGCGTCGCCCTCGTGGATGCCCTCGTTGTGGGCAGCGAAGGGCTCGACGAACTCATCGCCGCGCGGATCCTTCTCGTAGTAGGCCTTGATACCGGCCACGGGATCGGTATCGGCATCGGATGCATTGACCATGACGTCGTAGGCGCGCTGGATGCGCTCCCAACGGTTGTCGCGGTCCATGGCCCAATAACGGCCCGAGACGGTAGCAACGCGAGCGTCGCAACCGGTCTCCTCGGAAATCTTGGCCAAGAAAGCGCAGAACTCGCTCATGTAGCCGGCACCGGACTGCGGGTCGACATCGCGACCATCCATAAAGGCATGGACGCGAACGGTCTTGACGCCATGCTGGGCAGCCATCTTGACCAGGGCCTCGACATGGTTCATGTGAGAATGAACGCCGCCGGGGCTCATAAGGCCCATGAGGTGCAGGGTCTTGCCTTCGGCCTTGACATCGTCCATAGCCTTAACGAATACCTCGTTCTTGGCGATGGAGCCGTCCTTGATGGCATTGTTGATGCGCGAAAGCTCCTGGAACACGATGCGGCCGGCACCGATGTTGAGGTGGCCTACCTCGGAGTTGCCCATCTGACCGTCGGGAAGGCCCACGTCCTCGCCCGAAGCACCGAGCGTGGTGTGGGGATACTGAGCGTACAGGCTATCAAGGAAGGGCGTCTTGGCAGCGGCGACGGCGTTCTCGCCATCGGCCGGAGCCAGGCCACAGCCGTCCATGATGATCAGAAGTGCAGGAAGATGACGCTGTGCCATATGTCCTACTCGCCTGCCTTAACGACCATAGAGGCGAAGTCGGCAGCCTTGAGCGAAGCGCCGCCCACGAGGGCGCCGTCAACGTCGGGCTTGGCGACGAGCTCAGCAATGTTGCCGGGCTTAGCGGAACCACCGTACAGGACGCGGATACCGTCGGCGAGCTCCTCGCCAAACATCTCCTTGAGGGTCTCACGGATAGCGCCGCAGACCTCCTGAGCGTCCTCGGCGGTAGCGGTCTTGCCGGTGCCGATAGCCCAGATGGGCTCGTAGGCGACGACGACCTGCTTGGGGCAAGTGATCTCGAGACCCTCGAGACCAGCCTTGACCTGGTTCACGACGTGCTCGACATAGGTGCCAGCCTCGCGGACCTCGAGGGACTCGCCGCAGCAGAAGACGGGAACAAGACCGGCGGCAACGAGGGCCTTGGCCTTCTTGTTCTGGTCCTCGTCGGTCTCGTGGAAGTAGTCGCGACGCTCGGAGTGACCGATGATGCAGTAGGTGCAGCCAGCAGACTTGAGCATGTCGCAAGAGGACTCACCGGTGAAGGCACCCTTGGCCTCCCAGTACACGTTCTGTGCACCGAGGGCGATGGGGGCAGCCTGAATGCGGTCATGAACCGTGGTGATGTCAATGGTCGGAGGGCAGACGAGCACCTCGACGCCAGCCGGAACCTCGGGCAGAGCCTGAGCCAGCTCGTCGGCGAGCTTGGCGGCCTCGGCGACGTCGTTGTTCATCTTCCAGTTACCAGCGATAAGAAGAGTGCGATTAGGCATCGAGAAGCGCCTCCACTCCGGGCAGAGCCTTACCCTCGACGAGCTCCATGGAAGCGCCACCACCGGTGGAGATCCAGCTCATCTTGTCGGCCAGGTTGAACTTGTTGACAGCTGCGACAGAGTCGCCGCCGCCGATGATCGAGGTGCAGTCGGCCTCGGCAACAGCCTCGGCGATAGCCTGGGTGCCGTGAGCGAAGTTATCGAACTCGAAGACGCCCATGGGGCCATTCCAGAACACGGTCTTGGCGCCCTTGACAGCCTCGGCGTAGAGCTCCTCGGTCTTGGGGCCGATGTCCATGCCCTCACGATCGTCGGGGATAGCGTCGGAAGCGACAACCTCGGGGACAGCGTCCTCGCCAAAGTGATCGGCAACGCGGTTGTCGATGGGGAGCAGGATCTTAACGCCCTTCTCCTCGGCCTTCTTGAGCATCTCGCCAGCGCGCTCGACCCAGTCCTC
Organism: uncultured Collinsella sp.; assembly: GCA_902406155.1. Classification (GTDB taxonomy): domain Bacteria; phylum Actinomycetota; class Coriobacteriia; order Coriobacteriales; family Coriobacteriaceae; genus Collinsella. Next base: position 8,868 of record CABPCW010000031.1, on the reverse strand, counting down.
TTCCTTGAGGGACTGACCGACGGTCAAGCCCTGAGCCAGGAAGAAGGTGTAGGCCATGCCGCCACCGATGATCAGGGTGTCAGCGGAGTCGATGAGGTGATCGAGAACGCCGATCTTGGAGGAAACCTTGGAACCGCCGACGATAGCGACGAAGGGACGCTCGGGCTCGGCGAAGATGCCGGTCAGCGTGTCGACCTCCTTCTCGAGCAGGAAGCCGGCGACGGCAGGCAGGTAAGCGGCGGGGCCCACGACGGAACCCTGGGCGCGGTGAGCGGTGCCGAAGGCATCGAGAACGAAGACGTCACCATAGGAAGCGAGCTTCTTGGCGATCTCGGGATCGTTCTTCTTCTCACGCTTATCGAAGCGGACGTTCTCGAGAACGAGAACCTTGCCCGGCTCGACGGCAGCGACAGCCTCGGCAGCCTTCTCGCCATAGGTGTCGGCGACGAAGGCGACGTCGAGACCAGAGAGCTCGGCGAGCTTCTTGGCGACGGGCTCGAGGGACAGCTCGGGCTGGAAGCCGGTGCCATCGGGACGGCCGAGGTGGCTCATGAGGATGACGCGAGCGTTGTGCTCAACGAGATAGTTGATGGTGGGCAGGGCAGCCTTGATACGGGTGGTGTCGCCAACGACGCCATCCTTGATAGGCACGTTGAAGTCAACGCGGACGAGAACGCGCTTGCCGTCGACATCGATGTCGCGGACGGTCTTCTTGGTAAAGGCCATGTTTGCTTCTACCTTTCGTACGTGTCTGCCTCCCATTACGGCAGACGATTTCCTATAAAAAGGGCGCGACCCTAGGGTGTAAGCCCTATAAGGCCGCGCCCTTCTTTAGACGCTCAACGAGCTATTCGCTAAAAGCTAAATTAAGCAACGAACTTCTCGAAGTACTTGATGGTGCGGACCATCTGAGAGGTGTAGGAGTTCTCGTTGTCGTACCAAGAGGTGACCTGAACGAGGGTCTGGCCGTTGCCGAGGTCAGAGCACATGGTCTGAGTGGCGTCGAAGATGGAGCCGTGGGTCTCGCCGATGATGTCGGTGGAGACGATGTCGTCCTCGTTGTAACCGAAGGTCTCGGAGATGGTGGAAGCGTAGGCCTTCATAGCGGCGTTGACCTCGTCGACGGTGACCTTCTTGTCAACGACAGCGTAGAGGTTGGTGATGGAGCCGGTCGGCGTCGGGACGCGCTGGGCGGCACCGATGAGCTTACCGTTGAGCTCGGGGAGAACCAGGCCGATAGCCTTGGCAGCACCGGTGGTGTTGGGGACGATGTTGACGGCGCAGGCGCGGCTACGACGCTTGTTGCCCTTGCGCTGCGGGCCGTCGAGCGGCATCTGGTCGCCGGTCCAGGCGTGAATGGTGGTCATGATGCCGGACACGATGGGAGCGAAGTCGTTCAGACCCTTGGCCATCGGGGCGAGGCAGTTGGTGGTGCAGGAAGCAGCGGAGATGATGTTGTCCTCAGCGGTCAGCGTCTCGTGGTTGACGTTGTACACGATGGTGGGCAGATCGCTGCCGGCCGGAGCGGAGATGACGACCTTCTTGGCGCCAGCGTTGATGTGGGCCTGAGCCTTAGCCTTGCTGGTGTAGAAGCCGGTGCACTCGAGAACGACGTCGACGTCGAGGTCGCCCCAAGGCAGGTTGTTGGCGTCGGCCTCCTTGTAGATCTTGATCTCCTTGCCGTCAACGGTGATGGAATCCTCGCCAGCAACGACCTCGTGATCGCGAGCGTAGTTGCCCTGCGTGGAGTCGTACTTCAGCAGGTAAGCAAGCATATCGGGAGAGGTGAGGTCGTTGATAGCGACGATCTCGGAGCCCTCATGACCGAACATCTGACGGAAGGCCAGACGACCGATGCGACCGAAGCCGTTAATAGCAACCTTTACTGCCATTGTGTCTCCTTTCGTAAGGCCCCCGCAAGCTACAGCGCCTGCCGTTGAGGCCCACAAACTAACCACTCGCCTAATATACCTTTTTTTTGACTTGAATTTCACGAGAATGCTCGAAATTGAAAATCAAATTTACGTTAAAACGTTTTAAAGAATATAATAGCAGCTAAATCCGTATATAAGTCGATACTTCAAACTACCTGTTTGCTTCAATGAGCTTTTCAAGCCTCAAAACTCGATGGTAGAGGGCCGACTTCGACAAGGGAGGGTCAGCCATCTCCCCTAAATCACGCAGCGACAGATCGGGATAGCGCTCGCGCAGGTCGCAAAAGACCGCCAAGGCATCCGGAAGCGCATCGCGAAGGCCGCGCTGCTCGAGCTCATCGATAAGCGCAAGCTGATGTTGGGCAGCACCGGCGCTTCTGGTCTGGTTGGCGAGCTCGGCGTTCACGCGACGGTTCACATCGTTCTTAACCAACTTGACCGCGCGCGCCTCCTCAATCTCGGCAACGCTGCGCTTGGCACCAATCAGCTTTAAAAGATGTTCGATCTCCTCGGCGCTCTTAATGTAGACAGCAAAGGACCCGCGCCGCGCGTTGACGCGCGCATGGACCCCAATCTGCTCCAGCAGATCGCAGAGCCCCTTGGCATATTGCTCGCCCTGCACCGCGATCTCCAAATGAAAGTCGCCGCGGGGATCGGCCACGAAACCGCCGGCGATGAGCGCGCCGCGGATGTAGGCAAGCCTGCAGCAGGGGCGGGCAACGATGTGCCGGGGAACACCGGCGACGAGCCCTCCCCTGCGGTCGAGAATGCCCAGCAGCACCAGAGCCTTGTCCAGGTCGGGTTGATCGGGCAGGGTAATGAGATAGTTACGGACCTTATGCAAGACCGATTTACGAACGGTGAATTCCGTTTTGAGCTTAAGGATGCGATGCGTCAGCGTGATCATCGTGCGCGCGACGGCGCCCGTCTCGGTCGCGACCGTCAAACGATACCGCCCGGAGCCGGCCAGCGAAAGTGTACCGCTCACACGCGTCAGGGCGGCAAGCGTCGACAAATCGCAGTATTCACATTCGGGTTCGCAGCGCGCGAGCTCGTCACGCACCTCGGCGGTAAACGACATGCAGGCCTATGCTTTCGTGTTGGCGCGTGACAAGTCGCGATGGGAAATGCTCACGTGATACTGGGCACCTTCCAAATAACGTGCCGTGGCCTCGGCGATGGCAACGCTGCGGTGTTGACCGCCCGTGCAACCGATGGCAATAGAAAGCTGCGGCTTGCCCTCCGCGATATAGCCGGGCATGACCGTATCGAGCAGCTGCGTCCAGACCTTCCAGAACTCCTGGGTCTTGGGATGGTCCAGAACAAAGTCGGAGACTTTCTTATCGAGACCGGTCATGGTGCGCATCTCGGGATCGTAGAACGGATTGGGCAGGAAGCGAACATCGATCATAATGTCCGCCTCGACGGGCATACCGTGCTTAAAGCCAAACGAGAACACATGGACGTCCATGAGCTGTTGGTCGGACAGTTCGGAAAATGCCATACGTAGCTTGTTGCGCAGCGCAGAGGTGCGCAGACGGCTCGTGTCGATAATCATATCGGCTCGTTCGCGCACGCCCTGCAGCTGAAGGCGCTCGCGCTGAATGGCATCGGCCGTAGTCTCCCCCGGCTTGGCAATGGGATGACGGCGGCGATTTTCGCTGTAGCGACGAATCAGCACCTCGTCAGAAGCCTCTAGGAACACGATGTCGCAGCTCATCTCGCGTTCTTCGAGCGCGGCGACCGCATCGAGCAACTCGTCAAACAGTCCCTGGCTACGCAAATCGCAGGTGACGGCGAGATGCCTGCCCACGCCCGTATTGATGCCGACGAGCTCGGCAAGCTGGGCGATGAGACGCGGAGGTAGGTTATCAATGCAAAAATAGCCCATGTCCTCGAACACGTGCATGGCCTGTGTGCGGCCCGATCCGGACATTCCGGTGATGATGACGATATCGGGGATGCGCTCCGAGCGCTCCGCCGCATCCATGGCATCTCCCTTTTGCATGTGCTGCCTCCCAAAAACAAGCGCGGGACCCAGCAACCCAGATCCCGCGCGGTCAATTGCCTATATTGAGTATACCGCCCCGAGCGGATACGAGGCCTGTCTTACGCCTCAAGCGCAGCCTTGAACCAACTCGTAATACTCGTGGGGTGCGTGATGGCGGTGCCGACGACAACGGCCCAGGCGCCAGCATCGATCGCAGCGCGAGCCTCCTCGGGCGTGTGCACGCGGCCCTCGCAGATGATGGGAAGACCGGGGAATTCCTCGGTCGCCTGACGCAGGAGTGGCAGGTCGGGGCCATCGGCCATGGTGCAGTCGATGGCGGCGACGCCGTGAGAAAGCGTGGTGGATACCAGGTCGAAGCCCATATCAACCGCACGGCGAATGTCCTCGATGGTGGCACAATCCGCCATCAGGAGCACGCCCTCCTCGTGCAGCGGGCGGAAGGTATCCTCGACGGTCTTGCCATCGGGACGCGGACGATCGGTGGCGTCGATCGCCACGATATCGGCACCGGCAGCAACGCAGGCGCGAGCGTGACGCAGCGTCGGCGTGATGTAAACGCCCTCGTGTCCATCCTTCCACAGGCCGATGACGGGAACCTCGCAGCGGCCCTTAATGGCGGCGATGTCGGCAAGACCCTGGCAGCGAATAGCGGCGGCGCCGCCAAGCTCGCAGGCGCGAGACATCTGAGCCATGGTTTCGGGCGTACGAAGCGGCTCGCCCATATAGGCCTGAACGCTCACGACGAGCTTGCCCTTCAGGGATTGAATCAAAGGATCAACGGTCATGTTCGACTCAACCTTTCTCAAAATAGCCTTCTGAGACACCGCACCTTGACGTTCAAACCGTCGCTCGCGTACCGAAGTACGCTTCGCTCCTCTTTCACGTCAATCTGCGGCACCTCAGAAGGCGCACTTGGTAGTTATGTTTACTTCAACGACGCAAGAAGATGCTCAGCGGCACCGATGAGCGGCGCGTCACCCTCCAGAGACCCGATGAGGATCGGCGTGTCCTGAAGCGGGTCGAGCGCCTGGCTGGCATAGCCCTCGTGCACCGAGTCCTTCCACGTCTGCGAGCGCCAATCGGGACCCTGGTGAATCACACCTCCCGAAAGCACGATGACCTCGGGATCCAAGATGTTGGCAAGCGAGCCCAAGCTGGCGCCCAGCGCAAAGCCGGCGTCATGGATGACCTCGGTCGCCTTTGCGTCGCCAGCACGGCACAGGTCGTTCACGTCGCGACCGACCGAAGGACGGCTGGGGTCAACTCGACCGAAGCGCTCGTCGTACATACGGCCAATCGAGGTGCCCGAGGCTACCGACTCAAGATGACCAGAACGCCCGCAGGCGCAGGGAATGCCGGCGGCAGCCGAGCACTCGATGTGGCCCATATGGCCGGCAGCACCATGGAAGCCCTGCATCACGCGGCCGTTCTCGACATATGCGCCGCCGATACCCGTACCGATGCCAAGACACAAGACGGAGAACTTGCCCTTGCCGACACCCCAGTGGGCCTCGCCCAGAGCATGAGCCTGCACGTCGCCTACAACGGCAACGGGAAGACCGAGATCCTCGCGCAGACGCGGCCCCAACTGAACGCCGGACCAGCCGGGCATGATCTCATTGGCATACGCGATGGCGCCCGTCTTGGGATCGACGACGCCGGCGGCACCGATGCCGACGCCAAGGACCTCGACATCGGGATTCGCCTCGAGAGCAGCCTTGATGGATGCCTCGATACGCTGGAAGACGGCCTCGCCGCCCTCTTGGGCCTCTGTGGGAACCTCGGCCTCAAAAACGGGATGGGGCACACTACCGTCAGCCGGGTACTCCATGATGGCAGTCGCGATCTTGGTTCCGCCGATATCGACAGAGCAGACGTACTTGTTCTCCATGTCGCTCTCCTTCGGAGATAAAAACAACTACAGGAAATGCGCCGTCAGGCTAGCCGTCACAGCGCAGTAAAGGTTATCCAGGTGCCCGAGATCGCCGAGAAACCGTGTGGCCATTGACCTAACGGGTCATGGCCACACGGTTGAACGGCGAGGTCGGGTGCCTGGGAAAGCTTTACAGGAGACCGTTGTCCTGGAGGACCTTCTTAATAGCCTCGACGTTCTCGCCAGTCATGGCCTTCACCGGGCGCGGCATGGTCGGGCTGTCGAAGATGCCCATGAGGTTCATAGCGGTCTTGAAGGCGCCGACGCCACCGGCATAGCCCTGGACGCCCGAGGTGACATCCCAGATGTGGGAGATCTCGTTGAGGCGATCCTGCTCGGCCTTGACGGTAGCCCAGTCACCGGCCTGAGCGGCCTTCCACTGGCGCACGTAGCCCTCGGGCTCAACGTTGGCAAGGCCCGGGACAGAACCGTCGGCGCCACCGAGGTAAGCGCCGTCGACAACAACCTCGTGACCGGTGAGGATGCTCATCGGATGGCCGTTCTTCTCGTTCTCCTGAACGAGATAGCGGAACGAGATGTCATCACCCGAGGAATCCTTGACGCCAGCAAGGACGCCCTCGGCGCCGAGCTTGGCAAGGAGCTTCCAGGGGAGCTTGGTGTGAACGCAGACGGGAATGTCATAGGCAAAGATGGGCAGGTCGAGCTCCTCGTGCAGGATGCGGAAGTGCTCCTCGACCTCGGTCATGCCCTGCAGGGCATAGAACGGGCAGGTGGCGACAAGCGCATCGGCGCCCAGCTCCTGAGCGACCTTACCGTGCTCGATCATGCGCTCGGTCTCGGTATCGATGATGCCGACCAGGACGGGCACGCGGTGGTCGACGATACGAACGGCCTCGGCGATGATCTGGCGACGACGCTCATCGGTGGAGAAAACGACCTCGCCCGAAGAGCCCAGGAAGAACAGGCCATCGACGCCGGCATCGATCATGCGGTTGATGCTGCGCTCAAAGGAGGCAACGTCGAGCTGGTGGTCTTCGGTATCGGGAACAACGACGGGAGGGATAACGCCGGTGAATTTCTGAGTTGCCACAAGAATCTCCTTAGTTGTCTGGCGGGCGGCCCTATGCCACCCACTCTTGTTGGCAGTGTCCAGGCCGTCTAGGCCAAAGAACACGGGTAGAACGTTTGGTTAAAGAAGTCGACGACTTCGTTTTCGAACGCATTGATACGCTCATGAGCGTATTTGGCATAGATGATATGCCTCCGGTCACACTCAAGACCGTTGAATACGGCAAACTGATCCTTGGGATCGCTCACGGTATCCATAAGCGATGTGCCCATGAGCACCGATCCGCGCACCCGAGACGACAGCGCCTCGAGGCCGCCAGGAAGCGGATTGGCAACCGCCGTGCAGGCGAGGCCCCGCTCGTCCAGAGCAGAAACCGCCAGCGCGACTCCGCCGCCAAGACCCTCGCCCCATGCAAAGATGCGGTCGGGGTCCATGCCATCAAGATTGCGCGCCACCTTCGCCATCGCGCAACCCCAACGGACGCGCTTGACAAAAGCGGGCGAAGCAATCCCCCGCTGCAGGTCGTCCGCACCAGCGACATCGTCATCCAGCGCGAGGACGGCATACCCCATGGCGGCAAATCTCGTCATGTGATGCCAGCCGCGCACAGGCCGATCAATGTCGTGGAACATCAGGCACAGCGGCACGCGCTTAGATACTCGGGCACGACCAACAGGCTCAATCAAGCGAGCGTGGACCGCATCGTCACCGAGCTCAAAGGAAATCTCCGAGTAACGAGCGCAGGGGTTAACAAAGTCAATCGCCGTAATGGCCTGGCCTTGAATCTCAAGATTCGAAGCGCATGTCTCTAAATCAGAAACATCTGCTTGGACATCGCCGTGCCAGTCCCGATATTCTGCGAGCCTTGATGAAACCGTTCCGGGAATTCCCACGAGCCCGGGGACTATCAGCTCGTCAACATTGCTCTCGCACTTAGACATGAGCCTCCCCTCCCTCACAGAAAAACGGAATGATCAGATCGTCAAAATCCTGAATCTCCTCGTGGCCAAAGCCCTCAAAGAACTCATGACGCTTATCGCAGGACAGGTTGTTGTACACCGCAAACTGCGTCGCTGGCGGACAGACGGTATCGGCTGTGCCGGTGCCAAACAGCACGGGGCATTTGACCATAGGGGCAAAGTTCTTGGAATCGAAGTACGCCAGCTTGGCATAGGCTTCCTCGATACGAGTCGAGTCCTCGTCAAACCAGCGAGACCAATAGCGCAGGCCCTCGTAGGCAATGTCGTCGGCATCCAGATCCCAGACCAGGCGGAAATCCGACAGGAAGGGATAGAGGATGGCCGCGCGGTCAACCAAATCACTATTGAGCGCACAGGTCGCAATGCCCAAACCGCCGCCCTGCGACGCGCCGTTCACAAATACGTGGGCAAGATCGATGCCCTCAAGCTCGCGAACGATGCGGCACAGGATGCGAATATCTTGGTGCAGGCGGACATAGTAGAGGTTGGCCGGGTCGCCGTCGATACCGGCGACGATATGGCCCGCGACCGTTGTGCCCTCAAATCCACCAATGTCCTCGGAGGGACCTCCTTGACCGGGGCAGTCGAGGGCGATGAGCGCCATGCCCATGCCCGCAAACGACGCCTGCTCAAACCAGCTGCGGCTTGCACCCGGATATCCATGGAACTGAAGTACCAATGGCACGGGCTCGTCCGAGACGGGTTTAAGGTACTTGGCATGCAGGCGAGCGCCACACATGCCGGTATACCAGAGGTCGAAAAGCTGGCAGGTCACGGCATCGGTGACCGATGCCGTCTCGATCGCATAGTCAAGCCCGACGGCGTCGGCCTCGGCCATGCGGCCCTTCCAAAAGAGATCGAAATCCGATGGACGGGGCATAGCGCCTCGATATTCACCAAATTGCTGTTGTAGCTCCTGAGCACTTGGCATGGCTCGTGAACCCAACCTTTCGAAATCGCAACGGAGGTGCGCCAGATCG
>CABPCW010000030.1 GCA_902406155.1 uncultured Collinsella sp. | reverse complement strand
CCATGTTGGCGCGTCCGGGCATCAGCCGTGCCGAGGCAGGGCGCCTGCTCGACGACGCTCCCGCCGATGCCCTGCCACCGGTGGTGGCGGAGCGTCGAGAGCGCTATCGGGCAGCGGGCATTGCGACCGATGAGGCCGAGCTTGCCGCCGGCGTTGCCGGCGAGCAAGGGCGTGTGGATGCTGCCGTGGGTGGCTATAACCGCGCGGTGCGTCGCCTGTACAGCCCCGGTACGCCTTGGGGCGCGGTCGCCGCGTGGCAGACGGCGACGATGGAGGAGCTTGAGCGTCGGCAGCGCATCAACGAGACGGCGAAGCATCGCGTGGTGGGGCTCGTCATCGAGACGCGCCCCGATGCCGTAACGCCGCAGGCGCTTACGCTTATCCGCCGCCTCGGCTGCACCAAGATTCAGATGGGTATCCAGAGCCTCGACCAGCATCTGCTCGATATCAACGAGCGCCGCATTTCGGTGGCGCAGATCGAGCGGGCGTTTTCGCTCGCGCGCCTGTTTGGCTTTAAGATCCATGCGCATTTTATGCTCAACTTGCTGGGCGCCACGCCCGAGGGGGACAAGCACGACTACGAGCGCTTTATGACCGAGGGCGCCTTTATGCCCGACGAGGTCAAGGTCTACCCGTGTGCGCTCATCGAGGGCTCGCGTCTGGTGGGCTGCTATGAGCGTGGCGAATGGCGCCCTTATACCGAGGAAGAGCTGCTCGATGTGTTGGCCGACGACATCGTGGTGACGCCGGCGTTCTGCCGCATTAGCCGTATGATTCGCGACTTTAGTTCCGACGACATTATGGTGGGTAACAAGAAGCCCAATCTGCGTCAGCTTGTCGAAAACCGCTTGGCGGCGCGCGGCGAGGGTGCGACGGTGCGTGAGATTCGCTATCGCGAGATCAGCACGGCGGGCGCCGACCTGGGCGAGTTGACCCTTGACGAAGAAGTGACGTACGAGACGCCGGTGACGCGTGAACGCTTTTTGCAGTGGGTGACGCCCGAAGGCAAGATCGCCGGCTTTTTGCGGCTGTCGCTGCCCGATCGCGCATTTGTTGCCGCGCATGCGGACGAGTTGCCGGCGACGCCGGACGAGGCGATGATTCGCGAGGTGCACGTGTATGGCATGGCGGCACGCGTGGGCGACCAGGGACAGGCGGCGCAGCATCACGGGTTGGGGCGTTTGCTCGTAGAGCGTGCGTGCGAGATTGCCCGGGATGCGGGTTATGCGCGTATCAACGTGATTAGCGCGATCGGTACGCGCGAGTACTATCGCCATTTGGGTTTCTACGACCACGGACTCTATCTGCAAAAGGAGCTCTAAATGAACAAGCCGAGTGTTTCTGCTGGCGTCGTTGCCGGCGTTGCTCTGGGAGCCGCGGCGCTTGGTGCGGCCGCCGTCGCTGTTCGTGCTGCCTGTCTGCAGGTTGCGCGTACCCGTAATGGGCTGGCGCGTGTGAAACGCGTGCACGATGAGGGCGGCGATGAGATTCGCGTGTTGGTGCAAGGCGGCGTCTACCAAAGCGCAAGCTACGTTGGCGAGCGTTGGGCGGAGCCCGTCTTTGCGTACTATCGTGCGTTTGACGATGTTTTTGAGGCCGAGGACGCAATGCGCGACGCTTATGGTCATGGCATCGATCGCATGCTTATGCTGGGTGGCGGCGGGTTTGCCTATCCCAAGTTTGCGCTGATGTCGCACGAGAGTTTGCGCATGGACGTCATCGAGTATGACGGAGAGATTACGCGTCTGGCACGTCGTTGGTTCTACCTGGGCGAGCTGGAGCACACGGTGGGCGATCGCCTGCGGGTGATTACCGCCGAGGCCCGCTCGTATCTGGGTGTGACAAGCGTGGGGCATCGTCGCTACGATGCGGTCGTGAGCGATTGCTTTGGCGGTGCCGAGCCCGTGCGCGAGCTGGCGACGGTTGAGGCGCTGCGTTTGGTGCGGGGCAGCATGAACCCCGGCGGCATCTATGCTGCCAATATCGTGAGTGCGAGCGAGGGAAGTGACGTGACGTTCCTGCGCGATTGCGTTGCCACGGCGCTCGAGGTGTTCGCCCACGCCTGGGTGGTCCCATGTGGCGATACAGAGTTCGGTGGCGAGGAAAACTACCTGCTCATCGCCAGCGACGGCGACTATGTCTTCGCCGAAGCCGTGCCTTTCGATGCCGACTTCCTCGGCACCGTTCTTCACGACAGGTAAGTCTCCCCGTCCCAAAAAGACTGGTCTTATGCGTGGTCGCGCCAGCTGAGGACGCGCTGCTTCATACCCTCGATGTCGAGCACGCCTTCGGCGAAGCCTTTGCGCACAAGCTCCTCGGGAACGTACTCGTCGTAGCGATCAAAATAAGGCACCTCGCCGGGATAGACGAGCTCGATGGGGTCGAAGTCCTTCTCAGCCTCGGCGGCGAGCACCTCAAAGAACGTCTCCTCATCGGCCTTCATCTTAAACTGCATAAAGTATGGACGCGACGGATCGAGCCCGCGAAGGCCCAGCTCCGCGGCGCATTTAATCTTGAGCATGCGCTCGAGCGCCAAAAAGGCGTAGCTTCCCAACCAGGGGAAGAGCACCCAGGTGTCGCCGCCCAGGTTAATGAGCGGTTTAGTTCCCGCGCCCGAAATCTCGGCGGTATGACGAGCCTGTGCAAGGCGTGCCCGTGCGTTGCCCACGAGGTACGGATATGCCGCGTGCTCGTTGAGCGCCTTGCGCATGCGCTCGAGTACGTGTGTATTGATATCGCCGGGACAGTCGCCAAAGTAGGCCGGCACACGGCCCTTGACCTGCGTGGCAAAGACGGTATGACGCTTCCAGTCCACTTCCTCGACAATCCAGCAGTGTCCGGCGATGGCGATGCGCTCACCGGGCGGTGGGGGATTGACGATCGTGCCCAGCTCGGCCGATTCGCTGCGAACGGTAAACTCCTCGTTTTCCTGGAACACGGCGTAGAACTTAAAGTTGTTGATGATGCGCTCGCCCGCGAGGCCCACGATGAGCCCACCGCCCTCGGTGACCTGGATGTGGTCGATCTTGATGAGGTGGCGCAGCAGTACGCGATAGTCATCGGCCGAGACGCGGTGGAAATAGCTGAGCGTGAGCACGCGCTGAGCAAGCTCGGCCGGTGTGAGCTCGCCGGTGCTGGCGAGTGTCGACATGGTCTGGTGATAGAGCAAACTGTAGGGGAGTCGATCGAGCTCGGGCGGCTCGACCCACTTTTCCTCGCGATAGAGTTGTACGAGCGCGATGCCCTGGAGGAGCTTCCATGGAATGGTCTCGGGCATCATCGTGCGCGGCTCGGGTTCCTCCTCGCGCATGACAAACCACATCTCGGGCGGAAGATCGCGGCGTCCCGTGCGTCCCATGCGCTGCAAAAAGGAGCTGACGGTAAACGGTGCATCGATCTGGAACGCGCGCTCCAGGCGACCGATATCAATGCCGAGCTCCAGCGTGGAGGTGGTGACGGTTGTCTGCGCCTGTTCCTCATCGCGCATGAGCTCTTCTGCCGTCTCGCGTAGCGATGCCGAAAGATTGCCGTGGTGGATGAGAAAGCGGTCGGCCTCGTGTCGGCTCTCGCAGTAGCTGCGCAGCATGGAGCATACGGCCTCTGCCTCCTCGCGCGAGTTGGCAAAGACCAGGCACTTGCGGCCGCGCGTATGTTCAAAGATGTAGCCCATGCCGGGGTCGGCGTTTTCGGGCGCGGTGTCGGTGGGGTTGAGAAGTGCCTGTTCGGTTGCCCGTGGGATGTCGACTTCGCCCTCGGGGGCCGAGGAAGCGCGGCGATCCCTGGAAGTAGCCTTGTCCTGTGCCTGTTCGCGACGCTGGCGGCGCTCCTCCTGCGTGAGTTGTCCGCTGTGACGTCTGTCCTGGGTGCCGGTGGGTAGTGCCGTGGGCGTCGCCGCCTCGATGCGCTCGCACGCAAGCACCTCGGCCTCTTGGGGACCTGCGCTCTCGAATCCTCGCTGCTGCGCCTGGGGACCCGAGTTATAGAAGTGCTCCATGGAGATGCGCCACACGCGGCGCGGTTCCTCAAAACGGGGGATAACGCAGTCGCGGCCCGTTCCCTGTGAGAGAAAGGCACCCGTGCGCTCGGGGTCGCCGATGGTGGCTGAAAGGCCGATACGGCGGGGCTGTACGCCCGCCATGCGCGAAAGGCGCTCAATAAGGCAGAGCGTTTGCCCGCCACGGTCGCCGCGCATGAGCGAATGGACCTCGTCGATGACCACATAGCGCAGGTCGCAAAACATGCGCGGGATCGCCATGTGCTTATGGATCAGGAGCGCCTCGAGCGACTCGGGCGTAATCTGCAAGATGCCGCTCGGTTTTTTGATGAGCTTAGCCTTGTGCGATTGCGAGACGTCGCCATGCCAGTGCCAGACAGGGATATCGGCCTCTTCGCAGAGGTCGTTGAGGCGAACGAACTGGTCGTTGATGAGTGCTTTGAGGGGACCAATGTAGAGGGCGCCCACGCTCGCGGGCGGGTTCTCCCAAAACTCGGTCAGGATGGGAAAGAAGGCCGCCTCGGTTTTGCCGGAAGCCGTGGATGCCGTCAGGAGTACGTTGTCCTGCGTGTTAAAGATGGCGTCTGCCGCCGCAACCTGGATAGAGCGCAGACTCTCCCAATCGTGGGAGTAGATGAAGTCTTGGATAAACGGGGCATATCGGTCAAAGGCGTTCATGGGACCTCCTCTCAACAACGGGCTGATCAACGCAACGGGCAACGGCTCGATATCTTGCAACATCGGCGTTTGCCCAGATAAAACCTACCAAAAGAAACCTGTCCATTTTTGGCAGGTTAGATGGTGAACTCGGCGAAATTGCGGTCGCCGCCTGCGGTATCGGTGTCGCCTGTTGCGGTCTCCGGCGCTAGCGTGTCGCCACCGACGCTTTGCAGCAGCTCGGCTACGTTGGCGTCAGGGTTCTGACACAGGATGTCGAGCAGCTCAATAAAGTCGCGGATGACCTCGCGGGGCGTCAGATGCGTGTCGGCCCCCACGCGGCCAAACTCAATCTTGAGGAAGTCCACCAAGTCGTTCTCGGTAAGCGTGGGCGTCCAGCCAAAGTAGCCGGCGTGAATTTGCATGAGCTTTTCGATCAGCACCAGCAGCTCCTCATAGGTGAGTGGCTGCAGGCGGATGATGGGCGCGAGCATGTCCTTAAGGTCTTCGCGCGCAAAGCGGCCCTGAGCGAGTCGACTGCGCAGGGCCTCGTAGGAGAATACGCCACGGCGGCGGTCTTCGATGGAGGTTGGCGTGCCGCCCATGATCACGCCCAGGTACTGCGCCTTGCCCTGAAGCGTGTCGTTGTACATGGTCAGAATCTTCTCGTAGTTGTATTGGCGCGTGATCGCGTTGGGAATCTTGTACAAATTTACGAGCTCGTCGATGAGCACCAGCATACCCTTGTAGCCGCTGCAGACCAAAAAGCGCGCGATGAGCTTAACGTAGTCGTACCAGTCGTCATCGCTGATGATGGTCGAGGAGCCCAACTCGGCGCGTGCCTCACTCTTGGTGCGGTACTCGCCGCGAATCCATTTGGTCACGCGACTCATAGCTTCTTCGTCACCCTCCGAGACGGCCGTGCGGTAGCGGCGGAGCATGCGGACGAAGTCGAAGCCGTGGACCATCTCCTCGAGCGGGGCCAGTTGGGCATTGACGACCGACTCGTCGACGTCGGCACACGAGGCGACCCAGCGATCCAGGATAAGGTTGAGCGCACCGCCCTCGGGGCGCGTCTTGGTCGAAATATTGCGGATGAGCTCGCGATAGGTGGCGAGGCCCTGGCCCTGGCCGCCCTGTAGGCGGCGCTCGGGGGAAAGGTCGGCATCGGCGACCACGAAGCCCTCGCCCATGGCATGCGTTCGGATGGTCTGGAGCAAAAAGCTCTTGCCGGCGCCGTAGCGACCGACTAGGAAACGGAAGCTTGCGCCGCCGTCGGCGATGAGACTCAGGTCGGTGAGCAGGGCGCGGATCTCGACCTCGCGTCCTACGGTGATGTAGGGAAGGCCAATGCGCGGGACAACGCCGCCCTTGAGCGAGTTGAGAATGACGGCGGCGACGCGCTTGGGCACACGGGGTGCTGCGGATGCGGTATCACTCATGGTCTAAGTATCCTCTCACGTCTGCTTCGTAGTCCTCGATAATTTGCGGTCCTGCTGATCCAAATTCAATAACGGTGTCGCCCACCAGGTCAAAGAGCGCTTCGTTGATGCTATCGACGAGCATGTCCTCACTCTTGCCCGACTGTTCCACCGCCGATGCCGTCTGTGCTGCGTTTTGCTCGAGTAGTGCTCGAAGATAGGCGTCTGCGGCGGGATCGAGTGCGGACGCGGTGTCGGCGGGCGCGGGCGTTGGCGCGAGGAGCGGGGCTACGACGCCAAACTGCTCGGTGGAGATTGTCGGCTCGTCGGCTTCGTTGCGCTCCGTGGGCACCGTGACCGCCTCGGCAATCACGTCGGACGCGGGCTTGGCTTCCAGCTGCTCGGAGCCCGCCACGTCAACCTGTGCGGGCGCATCGTCCTCGCGCTCCTCGTCGATCAAAAGCGCCTCGCGCGTTTGCGCGGCGGCGCTCCGAATGTGCCCCAGCTGACTCAGATCGATATCGATCTTGACGGGCTGGTGTGCGGCGTCCCACGAAAGCCATGCCACAATCTCGTCATCGATAATCTTGGCCAGATATTTGGGGACCTTTTCTTCCTTAAGGGGATGGGCGGGGTCCAGCGCCAGGCGCAGGCGTTGGTCGCAGGCGCGCATCATCTCACCGAGCTTGCTACTTTTTTGTCTGCTGCCGTGGATGCGCATGCATTCCCAAAAGCCGTTTTGGCAACGGTAAATATGGATAGGATCTAGGCGGTATTCGCAGTCCTCGTGGCGCTCGGGCGCAAAGAACACGGCCGAGGCAAACATGGTGTAGGGCATGGCCGTCTCCTCCCCAAACAAGCTCGCTACGATGCCGGTCTTTCGGTGCGTGTCATAGTAGCGCGCCATACGGACATACACGGCGCATGCCACGTGGCGCAGGTCGCGATGGTTGTTGCGATCGAGCCGCGAGTTACTTAGGTTATACGTGGAGAGGGCATTGATAGCGGCCATGAGTCGCTCCTCGCGCGCCTCGTCGGGCGGAAGGGGGAGCGTGGGCTCGGAGGTTTTGCGACGCTTAGGGGTCTGGCAGGACGGTGCCGGTGCTGGTACAAGGTCTCGTGCCGCGCACCGCAGCTCGATAAGGGCGTTATCGAACATGACGGTTTTAGAGTCACGAAGCAGCTTGGGGTCGAGCCTGTGGAACACGGCGTAGTCCTGCAGCCACACGCGCGCAAACCGGTCGATGCCGGGCTCGAAGGCGCGATAGACATCCCAAAAAGCCTTGATCTTGTTAAAACCATCGAGCGGGTCATCTACGCCAATGCCGCAGATCAGCTCGTAGAGATACAAGAAGGCAAACGAGGTCGATGTCTCCTCGATATTGCCGCGTCGCACTTGGGCGCGCCAAGTAAAATAGCCGCGCAGCTGTCGATCGCTCATGGCATTGTAGGTGGGAAAGTACGACTTAAAGGTGCCGTTGTAGGGGCAATCGTCCTCAAAGTCGGCCATCAGCAGGCCTTGGCGGTAAAAGAGCTCCGCCTCCGATAGCCAACGCCCCGCGCCGCCTTTGGGATCATCTTGCCAGCGTGATATCTCGCGCATCTTGCGGTACTGGTCGGGGAGGAAGTTCTGCATCTGACGACCGGTCTTGAGAATCGGCTCGTCAGCATAGATTTCGTTTGAGAAGCGGGCGGACTGATGGGTCCGGGCCTCGGCCATAATGCGCTCGATGAGCATCTTGACGTCCTGGTCGGCCACCGCCCTCTCCTCTCCCTATATGGTGTCGGTGACCTCATATCATAGCACAGCATCAAACAGGTGTTCGAGATATCACTATGCTGATAGTTTAGAACAGGAGGGCGTAGATGACGGCGATGACGACGGAGGGAAGCATGTTGGCCGTGCGGAAGGTCTGAGGTCGAATAAGGTTAACGCCAACACAGAAGATGAGCATGGATCCCACAAGCGAAAGGCTGTTGAGGGCTGCCGTGGTCATGATAGGGGAGAGTGCGCCGGCAAACAGCGTAATCGTTCCCTGGAATACGGCAACGGGCAGGGCGGAGAAGATGCAGCCGCGGCCGAGCGAAGCCGTCATGGTGCAGACGATGATGCAGTCCAGCGCGCCCTTGAGGGCAAGCGTGGACCAGTCGCCGAGCAAGCCGTCTTGGATTGATCCCACGATAGCCATGGCACCGATGCAGACGGTCAGCGATGTCGAGACAAAGGCATTGGTGAACTCGTTGTCTCCCTCGCTGCCGGTTTTGCGCTTGAGCCATTCGCCCAGGTTTTCGATGCCGGCTTCCAGGTTAATGGCTTCGCCGATGAGCGAGCCGAGGGCAAACGAGACGATGAGCATGGTGGTGCCGGTGGTCTCCAGCGCTTTCCCGTCAATGACGAGCATCTTTTGCATGGTGCCACCCAGTCCGATAAACAAAACGCACAGCCCCGACGCCTTCATGAGCGTGTCTTGGATACGGGGTGTGATAAAGCGTCCGCCTATAAGGCCCAGTAGACCGCCGGCGATCAAAAGCGCGACGTTGATGATCGTTCCTAAACCCGGCATGAACCCTCCTGTAATTGATGCCAACGCGGCAATCGTAGCAGAACGGGGAGGGGAGCGCTCAGTATCCGAGCCAAGCGGCGGTTAGCGGTCTAGGACAGGACGGGGCTAAAGTCGAAGCGCAGCGTCATGAGGTGCTGCGGGGATTCGATGGCTGCGGCAATGATGTCGGCATCTCGTGCACGGTCGAACCCTTCAAGTTCCATTTGATAGGGGAAGTCTTCCTGGATACCGATGCGCCGTGGAACCAAAAGCTTGGTTCCGTTGAATTCTTCGGTTCGCGTTCCGTCGGCCGCAACGGAATAAAGGTGTAACTTGGCGGTCGTTGTGGCATCAAGTGCCGAGATAGCTTGGATATCGTTCGATGCGCTCCTTGCTCCCACTGCTGTAAGTGCCGTAGGCGCGACGACTTCACCCGATGGCAAAAAGACGAGCTCGACGGTTTTGGGGAATGCGATGAGGATATTTTTGCGGCGGGGCGAATTGGCGGCGACTGGCTCAATGCTTGCAGTATCGACGGTTTCCGTGTGGTCGAGCGCGACCATCATGCAACAGTTGCCTTCGTCGACATCTGGGGGAGCGGCGAAGTCCAGGCCGTCTTTCGGTTGGGGATCACCTAGTTCGGTGGCGCCGCCTGGCTTCTCGAGGGGAGCCGCAGCGTTGTCTTCTGACGATGCATCGTCTGCATCGTCAACATGTGCCGGTGCGTCTGCGACCTCGTCTTTGGGGGATTTGTCATTATCGCTCGATATAGGAGCGGCAATCCCGACGGACCCCACTCCGTGCCATGTCATTTGGAGCAGCGCCGGATCGGCGAGAATGCGCTGCACGCCTTGCGCCTGGGCATCGATATTGATGGGGGCGGGTTCTGATCCTCGCGTGAGGTTAAGCGAGCCCTTCTGCCTGGTGCTTTGAGCTTCTTGGTCGTCCGCGTCGCCAGCGTAGAACAGCAAAGGCGCATCTCCCGTTGCGATGGCTTCGGTGTCCGCCTTGGTCAGTCGCAGCGATGCCGTAAAGGAGATGATGGGCTGCGTTCCATCGACATTCGAGGGAACGCAGCCCAGGCATACACCCCCTTCTTCATAGGCCGCGCTGTCGAAGACGACCTTCGCCCCGTTCGCCGAGTCATCGACCGAGTCAATATCGATGCGCAGCTCTAGGTCGCATGGGTCGCCATCGGCGTCGACTGCAGCCGATTTCCATGTACAGATGGCATAACCTGTCTGGGGACCGTTCTCCTTGCCCGGTCGCTTGATATCCACGACTATCGAGTCGACCGTATTGCGGTGAAGGCATCCCGAGGTTCGGACCGTGGCGTGTGCGAGCGAAAAACGTTGACAGGCGACGATGCCCGACGAATTCGCCACGGGGTTCAGAGCTTGCGGTAAGGAGTTTGCCGTGGCAGGCGTCGCCCAAGCGGCGAGAGGCGTACCGCTCGCCAGTGCGCTGCAGAGCGCGGCAACGGGCAAAAGGTTTTTGGGTGCCATGGTTCTCCTATCTATTCCGCGTACTCCGGTCGTGCTTGGCTATTGGTTGCGTTTGATGTGCAGGCCAAGGCACGTCAGTCCTGCTCCCGCCGTGGCGAAGCCTACCGCAATGAGTTGCCGGGTGTCGCTCGTCTGAGCGAGCGGCTCGTGACGGCTGTCACGATTAAGGCCCGAAAGGTCGACGGTCACTTCTGTGGCCGCCTGTGCTTGCTCTTGTTGAGCAAAGGCCATGGCAGGTGCGGACGCCAAGATGCCGACGATGGCGGCCAGTGCAATCGCCTTAGGACGTGGCGTGCGCACCGGGCTCGACCGTCCAGGTGATGCTTGCCACTTGATCTCCCGTACCGGTGGCGTGGTAGATGTCCCGCGTGACGCGGGCGACGTGGCCACTCACATTGAGCTTGATTTTGTCCGTTCCGTCGTCAATACCCTTGTACTTCATGTCGAAGCTTACGTCTTTGGAAAGATCGAGGCCCGTAGTCTGAGTCGCCGAGCTGGCATCCTTCTCTGCCTTATCGGGGCCAACCTTAAAATCGATGGAGTTCTGGGCCGAGCCCGTCTTTGCGTCTGCAACGATTGTCCAGTCGTTCTTGGCCGTGACCTTCATGTTGGTGACGTGGATGCCATATGCCGAGAGGTTGTCGATGGTAATCGTCTTGTCGGAGGGTCCTACAAGCGTTCCGTCGGCTTTGGCGGCAAAGGGGATGACCGTTGGCGCCTTAAACGAAACATTGCTAATGTCGGCCTTCACCGTCACATCGGTGGTTCCAACGCGCACCTCTGCCATGGCCGCCGTTGGCACGGCGCCCATCGCAAGTGCGAGCGTAAGCCCTGCGCCCACGGCGAGTGCCCTGGCTCCGCTCAGGTTCATGGGTGTGTTCATAATCGATCCTTTCTGCTCGTCACGGACTGTTTCCGTGATGGTTGGACGAATGGGGGCAGGGCGCTGCCCCTGCGAGCACGTCGGCCACTAGCCTTCTGCCTGGGCCACCCGCACTTTGACGCGCGTCGGATTGCCGTGGGTGTCGTAGGTCTTGGCATCGAGCGCCTGAATCTCGATATATGCCTCGCCTTCTTGGATATCGCCGGCGGGGCAGGTCTCAACCGTCTTGCCGGCTTCGACCACACCGGACTCATAGATGGTCTCGTCGTTTTGAATCAGGCGGAATCGCTGGGGAAATTTATTGTCTTGGACGTTTTGCACGTTGACGCGCAGCTTGCCGTTCTCCTGCAGCTGAGCGACCGGCGCGACCGAGATCGTCATCATGTTGTCGCGGACGATGGCATCGAGCTCATCTTGGATTTCTTGGCGCGATTTACCCTCTGCCGTCGTGACTGAGGCACCCGCTTCGGGCACGGGCTGCGACTGCCAGGCGTATAGCCCTACGGCGATGAGGGCGCAGGCGATAGCCAGGCAGACAACGACGAGTTTCTTGCGACGCCCCAGTCCTGCAAGGCGGGGCGGCTTCTTCGCACTCATGCGGCGTCCTTGGTGGTGTAGACACGTGCGAACGTGGACGGGTCCGCTCCAAAGAGCATGTGAAGCATCAGGCGGCGCGAGTAGATGAGCTCGTCGAAGTCGTGGGGGAGCTCGATGTTGTGGATGCGCGTGATGTGGTGGGCGAGCGCCGAGAACGACTCGGGGTCGCAGATAACATCGGTGGTGACGTGGTAGACCGCCGTATCGGGGAACGCCTCTTCGTCGAAAGGCAGGAGATAGGGATCGTCGTCGACCTCGATGGCGACGCCGTACTGGGGCCAGTAATATGCCATGGGAACCTCCCTGCTTCTGGGGCCAAAACTTCCATCGGTTTTGGCTGTTGATGCCGACCGTATCAGTCACTACTTGACCAATTTCTGACCAAATGCTTGACGGATTGACATCTCCGCAGGTAAAAGGTGGTAAAAATTACTTCAACTTTTTTCGAGCGACAATTGCGTGGTCGCTGGCGGTAAAGCGACATGTGTCAAAAGCATCGTCTGCCGAGGAAACCTTGCCGCTCGCCGAATTGCATGAACGTAAAAATCGCCAATTATGGAGACGGTCTCGAACACGTCGTCGAAACGATGCGGTAACATCTCCCTGCAAACACTGTAGTTAGCTAAAGGGGGAGTTCGCGTGTCTGCAACTATCAAACCCTTCACCGACGAGTTCGAGGAGTATGGTCGCGATGAGTCTCGCACATCGGGGGAGGCCTCGAGCATCTCGTTTCCGACAACGGAGGACGAGGTCCGCGCCATTTTGAAAAAGCTCCATGCCGAGCGTGTCCCGGTGACGGTTCAGGGCGCCCGGACCGGTCTTGCCGCCGGCGCCGTGCCTCATGGCGGTCACATTCTCAATACTTCCCGCATGAATCGCTACCTGGGCATTCGCCGCGATGAGCAGGGCCGCTTTCTTTTGCGTGTGGCGCCCGGCGTCGTGCTGTCTGAGCTGCGCAAACAGCTGGGCAAAAAGGCGCTGCCGACAGGCGGCTGGGACCAGGCGTCGCTTCGGACATACGAGGAGTTCCAAGCTGCCCCCGAGCAGTTCTTTCCCACCGACCCCACCGAGGCATCTGCCTGCCTGGGCGGTATGGCGGCGTGCAACGCCTCCGGTGCCCGCAGCTATGCCTATGGCCCCATGCGTCCGCATATCACGGGCCTTCACGTTGCGCTGGCAGATGGCGATTTGCTCGAGCTTCACCGCGGTGAGGTTTTTGCTCAGGGCCGTCACCTGTCACTTGTGACGGTGGAAGGTCGTTCGCTTGAGCTCGATCTTCCTGACTACACCATGCCCAAGACCAAAAATGCCTCGGGGTATTTTGTTGCGGACGATATGGACGCCATCGATCTTTTTATCGGTGCGTGCGGCACGCTCGGCGTCATTACCGAGCTCGAGATCGCCCTGCAGGCGGCACCTTCGGTCGTATGGGGTGTGAGTTGCTTTTTCGATAGCGAAGACAAGGCCGTGTCCTTTACCGATTCCGTGCGTCCCGTGCTGTCCCATGCCGCCGCTATTGAGTATTTCGATGCTGGCGCCCTGGATATCCTGCGTCGCCAGCGCGAGCAGTCGACAGCGTTTGCCTCGCTGCCGGCGCTCGACGACGAGGCAAAGGTCTGTGTCTACGTGGAGCTCGACTGCGATGACGAGGCGCAGGCGACCGAGGAGCTGTACCACCTTGGATGGGTGCTGGAGTTTGCGGGCGGCCGCGACGATGCGACATGGGTCGCCCGCACCGAAGTCGATCGCGAGTGCCAGCGGTTCTTCCGCCACGCGGTGCCCGAGAGCGTCAACATGCTCATTGACGAGCGTCGCCGCACCGACCCCACCATTACCAAGCTGGGATCGGATATGTCGGTGCCCAATGCACGCCTTGCCGATGTCATGGCCCTCTATCGCCGCACGCTGGCCGAAAGCGGGCTTGAGTCTGCTGCCTGGGGACACATCGGGAACAACCATCTGCATGTGAACATCCTGCCGCGCGATGCGCAAGACTACCGTCGCGGTGGAGAACTCTTTGCCCAGTGGGCTTCCGAGGTCACGGCCATGGGCGGTGCCGTTTCTGCCGAGCATGGCGTCGGCAAGATCAAGGCGGGCTTCTTGGAGACGATGTACGGTCACGAGGCCATGGTCGAGTCGGCGCGGCTAAAGCTCCAGCTCGATCCTGCCGGGCAGCTGGGTCGCGGCAACCTGTTTGCGGAGAAGCTCTTGGATGAGCTCGTCCAGAAGGGGGGCGCGTGAAGATGAGCGATTTCCATATGGTGGTGTGCGTCAAGGCGGTGCCCGGAAGCACCGAGGTCAAGATGGACCCCAAGACCAATACTATCGTGCGTGATGGCAAACAGGCGGTCATTAACCCGTTCGATGCAAGCGCCCTCGAATGCGCGCTGGCGCTGAAAGACGACTTTATCGGCTTTGGCATGGACGTGCGCGTAACGGTGGTGTCGATGGGCATCCCCGCGACCGAGTCGCTGCTGCGCGACTGCATCGCCCGAGGCGCCGATGACGCACTGCTGCTAACCGATCGCGCCTTTGCAGGTGCCGATACCCTGGCAACCACCTATGCCCTTAAGTGCGGCATCGAGGCGCTCGACGAGGACTTCGACCTGCTCATCTGCGGCAAGATGGCAGTGGACGGCGATACGGCCCAGATCGGCCCCGAGCTGGCCGGCGCCTTTGGGGTCCCCTGCGTGACCGACGTGAGCTGTGTGCAGAGCGCGGGATTTACGACGTGTGGCTCGCTGGCGCTCGTTCACGGCTGCGATGCCGGCGAGGAGACGGTGTACCTGGAGATGCCGTGTGCGATGACGACCGCCAAGGAGATTGGCCAGCTGCGCATGCCGAGTATTGCCGGTATTCGCGCGGCCGAGGATGCAGACGTGCGTGTGGCCAGCGCTGCCGACGTAAACGCCGATCCCTCGCGTTGCGGCCTTGCCGGATCACCGACGCAGGTCGTGCGCTCGTTTGTGCCCGACCGTGACCAAACGTGCGAGGCCGTTGAGGGAACGGCGTCCGAGCAGGCGGTAAAACTTGCCAAGATTATTGAGGGGATGGCATAGATGAGCGGGCTGATTATCGATAGCGAAGCCTGTATCGGCTGCGGTCGCTGCGTTCGCGCCTGCGCCTCGGGCGGCATTGTGGTGGAGGGTGAGCGCCCCAATCGCTGTGCCCGCGTAACCGACGGCTGTATCCTGTGCGGTGGGTGCGTCGACGCCTGCCCCGTCAACGCCATCTCGATTGAGCGCGACGAGGCCGCCGGCGCGGCAGACCTTGACGCATATCGAGACATCTGGATCTTCGTGCAGACTGACGAGCACGATGCCGTTGCATCCGTGGCCTTCGAGCTCATGGGCAAGGGGCGCGAGCTTGCCGA
Source organism: uncultured Collinsella sp. (assembly GCA_902406155.1). Classification (GTDB taxonomy): domain Bacteria; phylum Actinomycetota; class Coriobacteriia; order Coriobacteriales; family Coriobacteriaceae; genus Collinsella. Next base: position 7,732 of record CABPCW010000030.1, on the reverse strand, counting down.
TGCCCGCGGCTGCCGTCTGGTGGCACTGGTCGGCATGAGCCCCGAGGGCTCACTCGGGGACCTGGAGCATCTGATTTGCGCCGGTGCGGACGAAGTTCTGGTCTGTCGTGACGAGCGCCTGCGTCAGAACGACGCGGAGGTCTACGCTCGCTTGATCTGCGATTTGGTAGCCGAGCGCAAGCCCGAGGCCATTCTGTACGGCGCGACCGCCTTTGGTCGCGAACTGGCGCCCGGTGTGGCCGTGCGCTTGCAGACGGGTCTTACGGCCGATTGCACGGTGCTTTCTATGGATACGGAGACGGGTCTGCTGCAGCAGACGCGCCCGGCGTTTGGCGGCAACCTGATGGCCACCATTATCTGCCCCAACCACCGTCCTCAGATGGCAACGGTGCGCCCCGGCATCTTTAAGGCGCCTGAGTTTGACTATAGCCGCTCCGGCACGATTACCCAGGTAGTGCTTGCGGATGACGTTAAGGCCCGCGTCGAGATCTCGATTCCCGCCGAGGAGTGGGGACAGCAGGCCTCAATTGCCGATGCCGAGCGTCTGGTCGTGGTGGGCCGCGGCATCGGCTCCAAGAAGAATCTGCCCCTGATGCGAAAGCTCGCCGATGCCCTGGGTGCCGAGCTTGGTTGCACGCGTCCCATTGTGGAGGCAGGCTGGTTGGAGTATCGCCACCAAATTGGCCAGACGGGTGTATCGGTCTCGCCCAAGCTCCTCGTGAGCATCGGTGTCTCGGGCGCTATCCAGCATCTCGCCGGCATCGGTGGGGCGGAGTGCATTGTCGCCATCAATGAGGACCCGGATGCCCCCATCTTTGGTGCCGCCCAGTACAAGGTCGTCGGCGATGCCGTTGAGATCGTTGAGGAGCTGCTGGCTCAGCTTGAGCGCTAAGCGCGCGTCAGCCAGTCGCGCATCTCGTCCTTTAGGCGGCTCCAGGTTGCCTGCGTGGCGGGGTCGGTAAAGGGCCGCGTAATGCCAAAGGGCGCGTCGAGCAGGCGGTGGATATCGCCCTGTTTGCGCGCCAGCGCGCGGCTCGCTGGATAGACGAGCTCAAACATAAAGCAGATGAGTCCCACCAGGTAGTCTGCGGGCTCATCGCGCTCATCGCGTGCGACGCAGCGGTGCTCGTCAAAGGCGGTAAGCGCCGGTGTCGAGAAGTGGCTGGCGAGAAACGTGTCCTCATCCACCTTGAGGATGGTGTCGACGGTGCTGTCGGCGATGGTGCGCATAATGTCGATCTTGTCGCCATCGCGCACGATCTCGCAGAAGCTCCGTGTACGGGTGTCGAGTTCCGTGGGCAGGCGAAAATCACTGTGGTGGGCGATGCTCGCGCGGATCAGTTCGTCCTCTGCCGGGTCATCGATAAAGTCGCGGATGCTCGTTACGGCGGGTGCATCGGCGGGATTCTCGCCAAAGAGGACCTCGATGCCCAGCGCTGCATGGCTCATGCTCTCGGCGTCCTTAAAGGTGTCCCAGTGCCGCAACTGCTCAAAGCGGCCCATATCGTGTAGCAGGCCGCAAAGCCATGCCAGGTCAATATCTTCTGACGACCAGCCCTGCTCGCGCGCTACGGCATCGCATGCCTCGGCCACGTGGTACGTATGCTCGATTTTGAGCGCGATGCGTGGGTTGGTGGCGTCGTAGGCATCGGTGTAGCTTTTGAAGGCCGCGCGCGCCCGGTCTCGATCGATAGCTGTCATAATGACTTCCTAAAAAGTTGTGTCTTTCGATCCGGTGGCAATTGTAGGTGAACTTTATTGCCACCGGTTGATATTTCTGCTGCGTTGCAAGGCGCGCTGCAGACGACTTACCAGAATGGGAGTGGCATGGTCCTTAGGATCTTTAAAATCGTCTGGCCAGTGATGCTTACCTATATTGCAATAGGCGCGCCGTGCGGAATGATCATGGGGCAGACGGGAATGGAGCCCTGGATGGTCTTTGCTCTGAGCAGCACGTTTGTGACGGGCAGCGGCCAGTTTATGATCTGCAATCTTTGGCTGGCGGGCGTGCCTGCAGCATCGATCGTCGCGAGCGTTGCTGCCATCTCCTCGCGCTTTGCGCTTTACTCGGCATCGATCGCGCCGCATCTGACGGGTGCCTCGAAGCGTCAGACGCTGGCTGTTGCCGCGACACTTACCGAGGAGGCATATGGCATCTCGCTTGCCAAGTTGGTTGAAGGGGAGGATTGGGGCCCGCGCGAGTCCTTCGTGCTCAACGTGATTCTCATCGCAACATGGGGCGTTTCGTGTACGATGGGCGCCATCGTCGGCGCCGTTGTCGATGTTCCCACCGCCATTGCAGCCTTTGTCTGCACCTCGCTCTTTATCTGCCTGCTCTTTTCGCAGCGGCTGTCGCGCGGCAACGTTGTCGCGGCGGTTTCGGGCGCGGTGTCCGTCGCCGTATGCAAGTTCTTGGGCCTCACGAATATTGCCGTGCCGGCAAGCGTCGTGGCCGGCATTGCCATTGCGTTGGCGTGCGATGCTGTATTTGACGGAAGAGGTGCCCGCGATGCCCGTTAACGAGTTCTTGGTTCTGTGGCTGTCGTCGTGGGCTGCTATCGCGTTCTTTCGCATCGCGCCGGCGTTTGCCTTGCGCGGGAGAACGCTGTCGCCCCGCATTACCGAGGCCCTGGGTTATATCCCGCCCGCTGCCTTTGCCGCGCTGGTCGCCAACGACTTGGTGAGCCCCGGCGCGTTCGACGCGGGACCCTGGCCTGCCTTGGTTCCCTGGATTGCGGCTGCCGGCGTCGTGGCCGTGGCGGTCAAGACAAAATCGATGCTGTGGTGCTGTGTCTCGGGCATCGTACTCTATATCGTCTTGAGCCTTATATAGGGGTGGCGTCGCGGGCGCCGAATCTCGTTCCATCCCAACTTGTCGAGTTTTTCACCGAGCTGGTCTATTTCTTCTGGTACCATGGTCAAACTTTACTGTAGCAAAGCGTGACGTGGGCTTTTGTACCCCGTCAGCGGAAATGAGGGTTTCATGGCACAGGAAGCGACCGCCAACGAGCAAAAGAAATTCAAGGTCCCGCGCATCCCGGGCGACATCATGATCTATCCGATGATCGTCGGTCTTTTGCTCAACACCTTCTGCCCGCAGGTTTTTGAGATCGGCGGCTTCTTTACGGCTGCCTGCCGCGGTGGCTCCAATACCATCGTCGCCGCGATCCTGCTGTTTGTGGGCGCCGGCATCAGCTTTAAGTCCACGCCGGGCGCTATCAAGACCGGCATCGTCGTGCTGATTCCCAAGCTGGTCGTCGCAGCGGCTCTCGGCCTGGGCGTGGCATATTTCTTTAACGACAACTTCCTGGGTCTGAGCTCCGTGTCTATCATCGGCGGCATCACGTTTTGCAACATGGCGCTCTATACGGGCATCATGGGCGAGTTCGGTGATGAGTCTGAGCAGGGCGCCGTCGGTATCCTGTTCTTTACGGCCGGCCCCGCCGTCACGATGATCATCCTCGGTGTTTCCGGCCTCGCCAACATTCCCATTGGCACCATTATCGGCTCCATCTTGCCACTCGTTATTGGCATGGTTCTGGGCAACCTGTTCCCGTTTATCAAGAACCTGCTGGTTCCCGGTGCCAATCCCGCGATTGCCGTCATCGGATTTCAGCTCGGTGCGTCCATGAGCCTGTCGAGCTTTATCACCGGCGGTATTTCCGGCATCTTGCTGGGCCTTGTCACGCTGTTTGTCGTCGGTCCCATCACCTTTGCGTTCGAGCGTCTGTGCGGCGGCAATGGCAAGGCCGCTGTGGCTTGCTCCACCATTGCCGGCACGGCTATGACCACACCGGTTGCCCTCGCCGAGGTCGCACCGCGCTACGCCGAGCTTGCGCCCACCGCGTACGCTCAGATCGCCACCGCCGTTATCATCACGGCGATCATGGCTCCGATTCTGACTGGCTGGGTCGACAAGAAGTTCTGCCAAGGCAAGGAGGATCTGTCGCCTGTCGGTGTCGAGGCCATCGAGGAGGCCGTCGCGACTGACATCGATGGCGAGTAGCAATCGATACCCATCAATGATGCCGGCGTGTGCAATTCGCGCCGTATGGGCGCTCGAACAGAAACTGTTTTGCAGTGATGTTCGGGCGCTCTGCTATTATCCCCTTTACCCCTGCGGAGTAAAGGGGTGTTTATTGCCCTGATTCGAATTGGGCGATTCTGACCACTTGGGTATTGAAGGGATGGCGCTAGTGGTTAAGGCACTCAAGATTGAGATATTCGTGCTATGCATGATTGTTCTTATCGGGCTTGCCGTGCGAAGTCGTCGCTCCTTGTTCTCGAGCACCCAGCAGCTATTGTTTAGCATGCTGGGCTACACGTCTGCTGCCTACATTTTCTTCGATATGATCTGGACGCTCTCGGATGGCTTGAGCACTCCTGTAGGCATCACGGCCAACTGGATTTCCAACGCGGTTTCGTTTTCGCTCTTTGCTATCGCGTGTCTCATTTGGTTTATCTATTCCGAGACGGTGCAGGGTTCTCGCCTTTTGACCTCGCGCTATAGGGTGGTGCTTGTAGCGTTGCCTACGGCTCTGGTGGTCGTGCTGGCGTTTACCAGTTACTGGACGCACGCCCTGTTCTATATCGATTCGCAGGGCGTGTATCGTCGCGGCTTTGCCTATATGATCCAGCCCATCGTCAGCTACTGTTACGTTATACATACGTCCCTGCATGCGTTTGTGCAATCTCGCAGGGTCGAGAGCCTGCAGACGAAGGCCATCTATCGAACCTTGGCATTTTTCGCCATTCCGGCCCTGGTGGGCGGTACCTTTCAGGTCGTATACTCGGTGCCCGGCCTTTGTGTCGGCATAATGATTAGCATGTTGCTGCTCTACATCATCTACCAGGAGCAGCTCATCTCGACCGGCCCGTTGACTGGACTTAACAATCGCAACCGTTTTGAGACCTATATGCTGTCGCTCTTCTCAAATGTGGATCAGGCCGAAGATGTATATCTGCTTATGATGGACGCCGACGGCTTTAAGCAGATTAACGATCGCTATGGGCATGTGGAGGGCGACCACGCTCTTCAGGTCATATCCGCTGCGCTCAAAGAAGTCTGCTCGGCGTCTGGCGGCTTTATCGCACGTTATGGCGGCGATGAGTTCGTAGTGCTCCAAAAGGCGACAGAGGAGCAGGAAATCATAGATCTGTGCGCGGCAATCAACGACGAGCTCGCGCGTGCCGAGGTGCCGTATCTGTTGCAGATGTCCATCGGCTACGCACGGGTCGGTGATGGCGTCGATACCTGGCAAGACTTGCTTCGCGCCGCCGATGCGGAGCTATACCGCGTCAAGGCCGAGAAAAAGAAATCCGGCGTCCAGATACGCTAGAAATAGGGGCGAACGCTGGGGTTCGTGGCGCCCCTCAACTCACCGATGTACTCCATAAATTAAAGTATGTGAATCCCCTCTGCTAAATCAGGGCAGTTCGCTAGGCCTTTTTGGGTTTGTTGACGATGATGATGCCGCCGCAGACCAACAGCAGGGCAACGATGACAGTAACGGGGCTCGTGCCGGCGCCCTCGCCAAGCAGCAGTGCGCTCAGCAGTACGCCAAAGACCGGGTTCATAAACCCAAAGACCGAGACGCGGCTGACGGGGTTGACGGCAAGCAGGCGCGACCACAGCGAGTAGGCGACCGCGGAGATAAGCGCCATGTAGATGATGAGCACGATGGCGGGGACAATCGCCGTGGGGGAGAGCGCGCCACCCATCAAAAAGCCGATGGCGGTGAGGACCAGGCCGCCGACTAAAAACTGCCAGCCGGCGAGCAAGACACCGTCATGCTCGCGCGAGAAGATGCCAATGAGGCAGGTCGAAAGAGCACCCGCGACAGTGGAGGCTAGGATAAAGCCCTCGCCATCGAGCCTGAAGCCAAAGGTGCCATCTGTGCCTGAGATGTTGACGAGCGCGACGCCGGCAAAGCCCAGCGCACAGCCAAGTACCTTGGCCGTATTGAGCTTCTCGGTGTGAAATGCCAGGGCGGCAAAGAGGATTGCGAGGAAGTTGGCGCTGGCCTCGATGATGGAGCTCGACATGGCGCTGGCGCGCGAGAGGCCCAGATAGAAAAAGAAGTACTGCCCGATCGTCTGGAAGAGCGACAAGACAAGGATGGGCTTGATATCGCGAGCCTGTGGAATGAGGGGGCGGCGTTGGGCCGCACTCATCCCAACGATAACCAGGGCGCCGGCAAGCGTGAAGCGCAGACCCGCAAAGAGCAGCTGCGAGGCGCTGTCGTGCGCGGGGATGCCAAAGAGCCCGTAACCGATCTTGATGCAGGGGAAAGCCGAGCCCCAAAGCGCACAGCAGACGAGGCAGCCTAGGACGAGCCCGGGCAGGGTGGCGAGATACGGCTTGCGGCGTTCCATGATGTCCTTCCTGTATGCGCGAAGCAAAAAAGAACCCGCCACCGGAGGTGCCGGTAGCGGGTGTTGTTACCCGAGGGGATTGTACCCGATGGGACGCATTAAGCGAAGTAGGCCACGCCGCTCTCAAAGATCGGCATGAACTTATCGCCGGGGACATGCTCGGGCACGTTGCGGTACAGGTTGTCGCCGCGGCGCTCGGCATGGCCCATCTTGCCCAGGACGCGGCCGTCGGGGCTCGTGATGCCCTCGATGGCGAGTGCGGAGCCGTTGGGGTTGACGGAAAGGTCCATGCTGGGCTTGCCGTCCTCGCCCACGTACTGCGTGGCGACCTGGCCGTTGGCGATCAGCTGGGCGAGCACCTCGTCGTTGGCGACAAAGCGGCCCTCGCCGTGGCTGATGGCGACGGTGTAGGGGTCGTCGAGGCTGCACTGCGACAGCCACGGGGACAGGTTGGACGAGATGCGGGTGCGCACCAGGCGGCTCTGATGGCGACCGATGGTGTTGAACGTCAGCGTGGGCGCATCGGGCGTGGCGTCGACGATGTCGCCGTAGGGTACCAGGCCGAGCTTGATCAGGGCCTGGAAGCCGTTGCAGATGCCCAGCATCAGGCCGTCGCGGGCCTTGAGCAGGTCGCGAACTGCCTCGGTGACCTCGGGAGCGCGGAAGAACGCCGTGATGAACTTGGCGGAGCCGTCGGGCTCGTCGCCGCCCGAGAAGCCGCCGGGGATCATGACGATCTGGCTTTGGCGGATGCGACGGGCAAGCTCGTGGGTGCTCTCGGCGACGGCCTCGGGCGTGAGGTTGTTGATCACGAAGGTGTCGGCCTCGGCACCGGCGGCGCGGAAGGCGCGGGCGCTGTCGTACTCGCAGTTGTTGCCGGGGAACACCGGGATAATCACGCGCGGGCGGGCGATCTTGGCGCCGCCGTACACGTGGATATCCTTGGCGCGGAAGTCGATGGTCTCGACCTCGGGGGTCTCGTCGGCGCTGCGGTAGGCAAAGACGCCCTCGATGCCGCTCTCCCAGGCCTCCTGGAGCTCGGAGAGCTCGATGACCTCGGAGCCGGTGTCGATGACATAGCCCTCGACGGTGGTGCCCAGGGGCTCGACGACAACGCCGTCGGCGACCTCGGGCAGCTCGGCGTCATCGGCGAGCTCGACGATAAAGCTGCCGTAGAGCGGGGTGAAGAAGCTCTCCACGTCCACGTCCTCGGCAAGCTCGATGCCGATCTGGTTGCCGACGCACATCTTAAAGAGGCTCTCGGCGCCGCAGCCGTAGCCGGGCGTGGAGACGGCCAGGGCGCCAAAGCATATAAGATTAAACAATGAGGGAAGGAACTGAAAATGAAAGCAATGAG
>CABPCW010000029.1 GCA_902406155.1 uncultured Collinsella sp. | reverse complement strand
CGGCCCCCTCCGCCCCGGCCTGCGGTGACTTAGCTGCATCGTGTGCTGCGGAAGGGGCTTTGCGCGATGACTAGGGCTGAAAAGAAAATGAGTGTGGGCGCCGTCGTTCGTTTGAACGACGGCGCCCACGTTTTGGATTTATTGGGCTGTGGCGGTGAAGGTTGTTTTGTCGGCGGCGATGTGCACGTGCAGCTTTGCCTGACCGTCGCAGCTGATGAGCACGCCTACCTCGAACGGGGTTCCCGTCTTGTCGTAGGTCGAACGCACGATGCGCATCGCCGCCTTACCGGTGTTCTGTCCCAAAAGGCGCGCCTCATGCTTGTCGAGGTTGACCGTCTCGTAGACGGCATCGACGCTTGCGGGCAGGATGCCGGTCTTTTCCGCGATATAGGCGTAGAGCGAGCCATCCACGTCTTTGCGTGTGAGCTCGGGGCAAAGTGACACGGGGATATAGACGTAGTTGAGCTCCATGGGCTTGTCGTTGGCGAGACGCAGGCGGCGAATCTCCCAGACGGGTGTCCCCTCGGGCACTTTGAGCCCAGAGGCGATGCCGCGGACGGCCGGTATGCTTGAAAAGGCGAGAATCTGCGAGCTCGGAACCCGTCCCGCTTCGCGCATCCGCGCGCTGAAATTCAGGGCCAGGTCGATGCCGGGTGCTGAGGTTTGGGGTTTGATGAACGTGCCCTGCCCACGTTTGCGCACCACGCGCCCCTCGATGACGAGATCTTGGAAGCAACGGCGCACGGTCGCGCGCGATAACTCTAGCCGTTCACAGATTTCGAGCTCGCGTGGCAGCGGCGTCTTGGTGTCGAACGCCTGGCTGGCGATAAGCAGGGCGATTCGATGTTTAAGTTGGACATAGAGCGGCGTATCACCGCTGCGGTCGAAGGGTTCGGAGGCGAGAAACGAGATCATATCCATGGGGTACCTCCATGTCGTGGGCGTACGTGACATGGTCTGACACTGCGGGGCAAACCGGAGATGCCAGGCCCGATTCTTGCTGGTATGTATGGTGCATAAGGAACATAAAACATTTATCAGGCAATCTACCTGCTATTTTAAAAATAATTAGAAGAAAAAATAATTTAGGCACAAAAATAGTTGCTACCGTTAACCGATGAATAGTTGCCGTTCGCAACTATTTTCTTGTACCGAACATGCCCCGGCGCAACAATAATCTCAGCAAAAAGCAAAGCCGTGCGACACACGGCAGGTCGAGAGGAGACCGCATGCGGTATCTGGTAATGGTCAGTCACGGAACGCTCGCTCCCGGACTGCACAGTGTCCTCAAGATGCTCGGCAATGACGCCCCGAACATCTTGTCGACGAGTCTCGTGGACGGCATGGGCGCTGACGAATATGTCGAGAACGTCAAGGCGATGGTCGCTCCCGTTACCGCCGATGACGAGGTTGTCCTGCTCGGTGACATCCTGGGCGGATCGCCGCTCACCAATGCTATGAACACGCTGGCCGAGAAGGGCTTGCTCGCCCACACCATTGCCTTCGGCGGTATGAATCTGCCCATGGCTATGACCGCCATGATGGGGCTTGCCACCATGGACCTGGATTCTCTCAAGCAGATGATGCTGCAGGAGGGCAAGAACGGTATGTCCGAGCTTGTGGTCCCGACCGATGACGCCGACGACGAGGACGACGACATCTAGGCAGCGCATCCGCCCCAATTTTTGTGATGGAGCGGGGGTTAAGAGGAAAGACCCCCGGTGATAAAGAAAGGGAGAACGCATGATTTCGTTCATCCGTATTGACGACCGTATGATCCATGGACAGACCGTTACCCGTTGGGCCCTCGAGTATCCCTGCGACGGTCTTATCGCCGTCAACGACGCTGCAGCGTCCAACCCCGTGCTCAAGGAGGCCTACAAGAGTGCCTCGGGCAAGAAGACGTTCGTGTGGACCAAGGAGCACTTCAAGGAGGTCTCCGAGAAGGTTCTCAAGTCCGACACCAAGTACTTCCTGATCACCAAGAACCCGCTCGACATGAAGGAACTTCTCGTCGATTTTGGCTTTAAGCCCGGCATGGACCGCATCATCGTCGGTCCCTGCAACGATCGTCCCGGCACCACCAAGCTCGGCAACAACCAGTCGATCACGCAGGAAGAGGCCCAGGCGCTCGAGGATCTCACCAACGCCGGCTACACGGTCGAGTTCGCACTTATCAAGGAGAAGTCCATCGGTGAGTGGCCCAAGTTCCGCGGTCAGTTTGGCTTCTAGTTAGGCGCCAGCCGCATTTTGGTATCTACAGCCCTTGGTGAAAGGGGCTGAGGAATAAAGAAAGGGGAAAGCATGGCAATCAATGCATTCCAAGCCGCGCTGTTCGGCCTGTTCGCCTGCCTGGCATCACTGCCTGGCATGGGCGGCACGACGATCGGCAACTACACTCTGGGTCGTCCTCTGGTCGCCGGCCTCATCGTCGGCATCATCATGGGCGATATGCAGACGGGCATCCTCGTCGGCGCTGCCATCCAGGTTGTCTACATCGCTCTCGTGACCCCCGGCGGAACCGTCTCCGCCGACGTCCGCGCCGTGTCCTATATCGGCATCCCGCTGGCGATCCTCGCCATCAAGAACTCGGGAATCGATCCCGCCTCCGCTGAGGCTGCCGGCATGGCCGCATCCCTCGGTGCCGCCGTCGGCACGCTCGGCACTGTGCTCTTCTATGGCACCGCCACCATCAACCTGGTGTGGCAGGGCATGGGGTGGAAGTGGCTCGAGAAGGGCGATCTCCACAAGCTCTACCTGGTCAACAACGTTCTGCCTTGGATTGGTCACATCGTCTGCTCGTTCCTCCCGACGTTCATCATCACCATGGGCGGCACCGCCATGGTCGACCTCATGAAGACCTACATGCCCATGGACGGCATCGCGATGAAGACGCTGTTCACCGTCGGCTCGCTGCTGCCTACCGTCGGTATCGCCATCCTGCTCAAGCAGGTCATCTCCAAGCCGACGGACTTCCTCACGTTCTTCTTCGGCTTCACCCTGTCCGCTGTCATGGGATGCAACCTGATTGCCGCTGCCGGCATCGGCTGCTTCTTCGCCCTGATCAACTATGAGATCGCTTCGCTCAAGATCGACCTCGCAAACGCTCCCAAGGCGGCTATCGCCTCGGGCTCCGATGATGAGGAAGAGGAGGACATCTAATGGCAGAGAAGAAGAAACTCTCTAAGAAAACGCTTGCCAAGTCGTTCCGCAACTGGTCCTATGGCAACCTGACCTGCTTCTCGCAGGAGCACATGCAGACCTTCGGTTACCTGTGCGCTATGCTTCCGATCGTCGAGGAGCTTTACGACACGTCCGAGGAGCAGAAGCAGGCCCTCCAGACCTACTCCGCGTTCTTCAACACCGAGCCGCAGATCGGCACCATGATTGTCGGCGTCACCGCCGGCCTCGAGGAGGCTCGCGCAAACGGCGAGGCTATCGACGACGACGCCATCAACGGCATCCGCGCCGGCCTCATGGGCCCGCTCGCCGGCCTTGGCGACTCGCTGATCGTCGGTACCCTGATCCCGATCCTGCTCGGTATCGCCCTCGGTCTTTCTACTGGCGGCTCCCCGCTCGGCGCTATCTTCTATATCGTCGTGTGGAACTTGCTCATGTTCTTCGGCATGCGCTTTGCCTACAACCAGGGCTATGAGCTCGGCGGCAAGGCGGTCGAGGCCCTCGTCGGCCCCAAGGCCAAGGCTCTGCGTGATTCCATCGTGATGGTCGGTACCATGGTCATCGGTGCCGTGGGCGCAACTTGGGTCTCCATCACCTGCAGCCCCAACCTGGTCCTGCCCGGCGGCGGTAAGTTCCAGGACACCCTCGATGGCATCTATCCGCACCTGCTGCCGATGGTCTTCATCATCTTCTGCTGGTACATGATGACCAAGAAGAAGGTCAACCCCATCGTCATGATGCTGATTCTCGTCGTGATCGCATTCGTGGGCGTTCTCATTGGCTTCTTCGATCCGGCACTGAGCTACTAGTCATCATCCCCTGGCCCCCTGTAAGGCCGTGCGGCCTCAACCGCACGGCCTTCTGATTTTACGCCGCCCTTCAAGGGCAATATGGCCAGCGACCTCCATCGCCTACACGACACCCGCTATATTGCTCTTGAAAGATGACGTATTCGATAAACGATGCACTTGCGCATGATGCACACTTTGCACGAGGAGGACCATATGCACGAGAAACATGGACACGACCTTTCGCGCGACGACTTGATTCGCGAGGCAAAGATGCAGACCGATGCTATTCAGCGGCTCAATGTTTGGCTGCGCCTGGGCTATTCGCTCGTGGCGATTGGCTTTTTGATGGGGATGTGGGGTATGCAGGGCGGCCCCGGCTGGGGTGTCCCCGTGGGCATCGTGTGCCTGGTGGTGGGCACTCCGCTTTCGATCGTGCTTAAGGTCGGCACGACCAACGCCAAAAAGAATGTCGAGCGCATGCTCGAGGCCGCTGGTGTCGACGTTGAGGAGCTTATGCGACGCAAGAAGGACGAGCAATAGACTTCCGCGTTGGGGTATCATAAATAATTGTTGCGAATGTTAACTAATGTACGGCAAATGACGGTTTTATGGCCCTTCTAGAGTTGCAAAGGACAATATCCCCAGTGGATTACGATGACGTCGCTCGAAAACTGATTGTGTACTCACGTTCCCTTGCCAAGGGATCCTTGAGTGCTGCCGGCGGCGCCAGTGTGGGCGAGGCACCGGTTTTACAGTATCTATCGGGTATTGACGGTGATGTCATTCCCTCCGAGATTGCCAAGAAGCTGAAATTCTCCCGTGCGCGCATGTCGCATATCTTGGATTCACTCGAGAGCAAGGGTTACGTTCAGCGCAGGACCGATCCAAACGATCGTCGGCGTGTGCTGGTGAGCATTACCGAGGAAGGCCGTGATTTCGCGGCGAAAAAAAATGCCGAGAGTGTGGCATCGCTCTCGAAACAACTCTCAGCGCTCGGCGAGCACGATGCTCAGGAGCTCGTGCGCATCCTGAATAAAGCCTACAGCCTTACCTATGATGCCGACGACTACCTGGACAATCTATAAGGATAAAGGCAGACATTTAGGTGCATCTTGAAATGCACCCGGGACAGTTGTGCCCATTGACTACCGTCAACATCTCATTCCAAACCAAATCAGCCAACATATGTCATGGCAATCCCCGGTAGGTCGCAGGGCGGCGGTCGAGCTTTTCTCTCGGGAAACTTCGCGAAGCCCAGTTCCCGAGGGAAAGGTATGGTCTGTGTAATACCAGATAAACAGTACATTTTTGCTAGATTGGTATTTGACTGAAGAACCAATTGGTATGGCTTATTAAGCCCACCTTGCCGTTGACGCTTATTTTACTGCCGCTGGGAGAATTCCGAACTTGGGTGCGCAAGTGCTCCCATATGTTGATATGACCTAGTAGGTGGCTATCTGGTTACTACCAGTTGGCCCCTTGGTAACGGGTGGCCCCCATTGTGCGGAATGTACCGAACATCTCCGTTTGATACGTTTTCCCATGCTGCCGGGGGGGGGGCGTCCTCGGCACCTCAGCATGTCGGAAGAAAGGAGACCAGATGCGCAGGAATTCCATTTTTACGAAACGGTGGGTGAAGGGAAGCGCGGTCCTCGTTGCCACTGCAGCGACGCTCGTGTTTGCCAATCCCCAGCAGGCGATTGCCACGCCACTCAAGGGCGTCGACTCGGCGACCGTGTCCCAGTCTGCCTCGAATGTCGTCGACATCGATTTCGCTGACGGCATCAAGGGCCGTATTACGTTCCTCGAGGACGGTATTTTCCGTTATAACGTCGACCCCAAGGGTGAGTTTTCCGAGTACGCCACGCCGCGCAGTAAGTCCCACACGGCTAAGATCCAGGCTCAGCCCGATACCTCGGACACCTACAGCAAGCCGAGTGCGACGGTTGCCGACAAGGGCGACACTATCGAGATCACCGGCGGAAAGGCGACCGTGATCCTGGACAAGGCGACTGGCAAGATGAGTATCAAGTCAGGCGACCGTGTCGTGGTTTCCGAGTCCGCGTCCCTCGACCTTGATAAGAAGGGTACCGTCCAGACGCTCGCCAAGGAGAAGTCCGAGAACTTCTTTGGCGGCGGCACCCAGAACGGACGCTTCCTGCACACCAACCAGACCATCGCCATCTCCAACACGAACAACTGGACCGATGGCGGCGTTGCCTCGCCCAACCCGTTTTATTGGACGAGTGACGGCTACGGCGTACTCCGAAACACGTTTGCAGATGGTTCCTACGACTTCGGTTCCACGGACTCATCGACGGTCACGACTTTGCACAGCGAGAATGAGTTTGATGCCTACTACTTCGTGGCGACCAACGAGGGCGCTTCGAACGTGGCAACCGAGATGCTGCGGGACTACTACAAGGTGACCGGTAACCCGGTACTGCTGCCCGAGTACGGGTTCTACCTTGGTCATCTTAATGCCTATAACCGTGACGGCTGGTCAACGACCTCGGGTCAAAAGAAGTGGGAGACCAAGGGCAGCAAGTCCTCGAGCGAGAAGGGCGACGTTAAGTACGAGTCTGGCATGTCGACGGGCTACAAGCTCGACGGCACACTTGCGGCCGAGACGCTCAACGGTGAGGGCCCTACGGTTGATACCGAGAACATGAAAGCGACCGATTTCGACCGCCAGTTCTCTGCTCGTCAGGTTATCGATGACTACGAGGACAACGACATGCCGCTCGGTTGGTTCCTGCCGAACGACGGCTACGGCGCCGGCTATGGCCAGAACGGTTACTACAAGACCGGCGGCGTCAACTCCGACGGAACGAGCTCGGCTGACCGTCTTAACGCTGTGCGTGCCAATGTCGACAACCTTAAGAAGTTCACCGAGTATGCCAACTCAAAGGGTGTGAGCACGGGCTTGTGGACCCAGTCCAACCTTGAGCCCGACAGCAACCCTGAGACCCCGTGGCATCTGCTTCGCGACTTCGACGCCGAGGTCAAGACGGGAGGCATCACTACCCTTAAGACCGACGTTGCCTGGGTTGGATCTGGCTACTCCTTTGGTCTTAATGGCATCAAGACAGCTTATGACACGGTGACGACCGGCGCTAACAAGCGCCCCAACATCATCACGCTCGATGGTTGGGCCGGCACGCAGCGCTTTGGCGGCATTTGGACCGGCGACCAGTATGGCGGTAACTGGGAGTACATTCGCTTCCATATCCCCACGTATATCGGTCAGAGTCTTTCGGGCAACCCCAACATCGGCTCCGACATGGATGGCATTTTTGGCGGCGACCCCATCATCTCTGCGCGTGACTACCAGTGGAAGACGTTCACGCCCTCTATGCTCGACATGGACGGTTGGGGCACCTACCGTAAATCGCCCATGACGCACGGCGATCCCTACACAGGCATCTCGCGCTTCTACCTCAAGCTCAAGGCGCAGCTCATGCCCTATATCTACACGAGCGCGGCCTCGGCGGCCAACATCGACACGGGTAACGGCGATGCCGGCCTGCCCATGATCCGCGCCATGCTGCTTTCCGATAACTCCGAGTACGCCGCAAGCACCTCGACGCAGTACCAGTATATGTTCGGTGAGAACTTCCTAGTGGCACCGGTGTATCAGGATACCCAGGCAGACGAGAACGGCAACGACATTCGCAATGGGATTTACCTCCCCAACTACGGCACCGACGAGAATCCCACCATCTGGATCGATTACTTCTCGGGTAAGCAGTATCGCGGCGGCCAGGTTCTCAACAACTACGAGGCTCCGCTTTGGAAGCTGCCGCTGTTTGTGAAGGCCAACGCTATCGTGCCGATGTACGCCGAGAACAACAACCCCGAGGCCGTGAGCGACACCAACACCAAGGGTACCGACCGCAGCCAGCGTATCGTCGAGTTCTTCGCCACCGAGGGCGACGGCACCTTTACGCAGTACGAGGACGACGGCTCCTCCATCGAGAACAACACGACTGAGGACGATTCCTACGGTACGATCGACAATATCTCCTACGGTGAGCATGTGAGCACCGTCTACAGATCCAAGGCCGCAGGCGGCACCGCGACCTTTACCGCCGAAGCCTCGCAGGGTGGCTACAACGGCTACGACTCCAATCGCACCACGACCTTCGTGGCCAACGTGTCCGCCAAGCCCATGAGCGTCGTCGCCAAGAACGGCGGATCCGCGCTCAACGTGGTTGAGGTCGACTCGCAGGAGACCTTTGACACCGCGACCCCCGAGGCCGGCCAGGCGGTCTACTTCTACAGCGAGACCCCTAACCTCAACCACTACGGCAGCGATGTGGACGGCACCGAGGCCGAGCGGGGCGAGAGCTTTAACAACACCAAGATCACCACGAACCCCAAGGTCTACGTCAAGTTCGCGAAGACCGATGTTGCTGCGGCGGCGCAGACGCTCGAGCTGGGCGGTTTCGTGAACGCCGACGCCACGCTCACAGCCGATCGCCTCAACGAGAGCCTCTCCGCACCCACGAACCTTGCTGCCCCCGAGGACGTCACGACCCCAACGAGCATCAAGCTCACCTGGGGAAAGGTCGATGGTGCTACCTCCTACGACCTTAAGGTCGACGGCACCGTGTTCGCCGTGGGTGATGCGGCCGAGTTCACGCACACCGACCTCGCCTACAATAGCAAGCACACCTACCAGATTCGTTCGCGCAACGCCGAGGGCTACTCCGCCTGGAGCGATGTGCTCGAGGCGAACTCCGCACTCGATCCGTGGCGGAACGTCCCCGACGCCGAGCAAATCACCTGGGAGGGCTCACTTTACGGCAGCCATAAGGCCGAGCTCGCCTTCGACCATGAGTTCCAGTCGGGCGACGGCGGTTTCCACTCCGGTGGCAACGATCTGGGCAAGGCGCTTACCGTTGACTATGGACGCGCTTACAAGCTCGATAAGCTCGAGTACTATCCGCGCGATGACGCCGGCAACGGCACTGTGACCAAGATGCGTGTTGAGACGAGTCTCGATGGCGTCCACTGGACGAGCCAGGAGGTCGATTGGGCACGTTCCGCTGATTGTAAGACGGTAGCGTTTGACGGCACCGTGGCCGCCCGTTACGTGCGCATGACACCGCTCGCCTCGGTCGGCAATTTCTTCTCCGCGTCCGAGATTGCCATCTACAAGACCGACGGCACGGATGGCTTCGCCGTGGGCTCCAACCTCAACAAGGCCACGATCTCCGACGGAGACTACTCCAACATGAAGAACTATCTGGGCCTCGAGAATCGCGAGCCCGATACCCCGACGTTCGGTTCGCAGATCCGCGACCACTTCGCCGACCTCAACGATAACGGCGTTTACGACGTCTACGATTACTCGTTCACCATGGCGGGTCTTGACGGCGGCACTAAACAAAAGGGAAAGGTCGCAGGTTCGCTCGCGGTGATTCCGAGCAAGACCGAGGTCGAGGCCGGTGATGAGATCACCGTTGATGTCTATGCGGCCGACGCCAAGAACGTCAACGCCCTGGGCGCTCTCGTCAACTTCAAGAGCGACCAGTTCGAGTTTGTGTCCGAGAGCATCGCGCAGGACGGCTCGACTGCCGGCATGGAGAACCTGTCTCGCGAGAAGGTCCAGTTCGCGGACAGAACGCAGACTATCAATCTCGCCTTTGCCAACCGCGGCGATGGCAAGCTCTACAACGGTACCGGCGCGGTGGCGAGTTTCAAGCTCAAGGCCAAGACCGCCGGCAAGGTCGAACTGCCCTCGACATCTTGGCTCATCGGTCCGGCATGCGACGCACTTGAGTTTGCGAGCGACGGCACGGTGACGATGCCGGATGTTCCTCAGCCAACGGTCGCCGAGTACGGTCAGGACGCCTTCAACATCACGATGACCAACGATGAGCTCACGACCGACGACGGGACCAACGTCGAGAAACTTATCCAGCAGAAGAGCTATAACGCGCTGTTCGATAATAACGAGGGCGACAACGGCTTTGAGTTCCTATGGAACTGGAGCGGCAACTGGGACAGCGAGGGTAAGCTTCCGAGTTACGTGAAGCTTCCCACCACGATGACATTCGCATTTAAGACGCCGTCGAAACTCGATAGTGTCGAGGTCGTTAACCGCAACGGTGGCAACGGAACCGTGCAGAAGATCAAGGCTGTCGTGACGTTCGAGGATGGCTCGACCCAAGAGTTCGCGGGCGGGGAGTACGATTCCTTCCTGGCTCGCTACGCCTTTGACCTCTCTGCCGAGAACAAGGGCAAGAAGGCGACCAAGGTCGAGGTCACGCCGCTTGAGGCATCGGGTGACCAGATGCTCACACTGCGTGAGGTCAACTTCAACTACACGCAGGGTGTCGAGGCCATCGAGGGTGTCGAGCTAGGCAAGAACCAGACCGAGTTCTTTGAAGGCGACATTACGCCCGTCGACGCCAAGGCTACGCCTGAGAGCGCTGGCTACCCCTATGTGACGGTCGAGAGCTCCGACCCCTCTGTGGTAAGCGTCTCCGCTGTTCAGGCTGGCGATAGCGTGAGCTACTACCTGCGTGCCAACAAGGCCGGCAAGGCAAAGATCACGGTGGCGTCGGTACTCGACCCCTCCAAGACCGCATCCTATGAGGTCGAGGTCAAGGCTGGTGTCGATACCTCTGCGCTCGTAGCAGCGCTTTCCAAGGCCGCGGGCTACAGCGAGTCCGTCTACACCAAGGATTCCTATGCAGCTCTCACCACTGCGGTCGAGGCGGCTCAGAAGCTCCTCGACAGCGGCCAGGGCAGCTATAGCAAGAAGGATGTCGCAGACGCCACAGCCAAGATCGAGAAGGCAATCGACGGCCTCAAGATGCGCCCTGTTGATGAGAAGATTCTCATCAACACGCCCGAGAACCGCAAGAACGTCAAGGTGGCCGGCTTCTCGAGTGAGGCCGACTACGAGGGCAGCAACGCCGTCAACGCTCTCGACGGCGACGAGCGGACGCTTTGGCACAGCGACTGGGCCCATGGGACCGGTATGCCCCAGTATCTGAGTGTCGACCTGGGCCGCGACTACGATCTCACCGACGTTACATTCCTGCCGCGCCAGGACGGCGGCACTAACGGCGATATCTTCGAGGCCGAGATACTGGTCTCCGACACTGCCGACGGTTATGAGAAGGGCACCGCCGCGTCGATGGGTACGTTCGCCTTCGACAACGATGGCCGCGTGCTCACCGACCGTGGCGACTGGAAACAGATGAGCTTTGGCGCCGCGCGCGGTCGCTACGTGACCGTCAAGGTGATTCACGCCGGCGGGGGCGACGTTGATGCCTACTGCAGCATGGCGGAGCTCAAGTTCTACGGTACGGCCGTCCCCGATCCGGTGGCGAAGGATGATCTCACCGCCGCGATCGAAAAGGTTGATGCCGAGCTTGCCGCCGGCGACCTCAAGGCCGGCGACTACACCGAGGCCTCCTGGACGGCGCTCGAGAACGCCCTGGCGAGCGCCCGCGCCATCTTGAGCGACGAGGATGCCACGCAGGACGAGGTCGACCAGGCGCTCAGGGCGCTCGAGAGCGCCCGCGACGCGCTCGAGAAGACCCCGGTGGTCCCGGTCGAGAATCCGACTAAGAAGCAGCTCAAGGCCCTGGTCAAGCAGGCGAAGGAGACTGACACCAGGGGCAAGACGGCCGAGTCTGTCAAGGCCCTGACGGATGCCATTGCCTACGCCGAGGACGTCTTGGGTGATGAGAATGCTTCCGACATCCAGATCCAGGCGGCCTATAGCCAGCTCAAGCTGGCCATTGAGAGCCTCAAGGATGCCGATTCCGGCAACCAGGGCGGCTCGGGCAACCAGGGTTCCGGCAATGGCTCGAACGGCGGCAACCAGGCGGGCAAGCCCGCAGGCGACAAGGCCCAGGGCAGCAAGAAGAACGGTTCGGCGATTCCCAATACCGGAGACCAGACGGCGGCGACCGTCGCGACCGTCGGTGGTCTTGGCGCCATCATCGCCGCGATCGGCGCTTTCTTCCATCGTCGCAGCAAGGCTAAGTAGCCCCAGCAACAGCTAAGCAAGCGTGCCCGCCGTCCCACCCAAGGACGGTGGGCACGCTTTTTGAATGTAGGCAGAAAGCTCCGACCCTTCGGCCTTAATCTCGCAAAGCGTTCCGTCTCCCGCCGAACACATCAGCATCGGCGGCTATACTTGAATTATTTGCAGTTAAGGGTCGCGGATTGGCCGCGTCACCGCTCTCAACAGGAGGTCTTTGTTTATGGCAGATCAAAAGCCGGTTGTCGGGATCATCATGGGCTCCAAGTCCGATCTGGGTGTTATGGAAGGCTGCACCGCCGAGCTCGAGGCGCTCGGTGTGCCCTATGAGCTCGTCATTGCGAGCGCACACCGCACACCGGCGAAGGTCCACGAGTGGGCTTCGACTGCTGCCGATCGCGGTATCAAAGTGATTATCGCCGCCGCCGGCAAGGCCGCTCACCTGGGTGGTGTCGTGGCCGCCTTTACGCCGCTGCCGGTTATCGGCGTACCTATGAAGACGAGTGACCTGGGCGGTATGGATTCGCTGCTGTCGATGGTGCAGATGCCTTCGGGCGTGCCCGTGGCCTGCGTTGCCATCAACGGCGCCAAGAACGCCGCCATTTACGCCACGCAGATTCTGGGCGCATGCGACCCCGAGTACCGCAAGGTTATCGAGAAGATGAAGCAGGAGATGGCCGACGCCTAGGCGTTCCGCCGTTTCACCGCAGTATAAGGAGAGCCATGTCCGATTATCAGGGAAAACGATTCAAGGCTTCTCAGATTCCCGATCCGTCGAAGCCGGGTGCTGCCCATGCGGCACAGCAGGGTCGGACATCCTCTCCTCAGCAGCCGCGCGCGCCGCGTTCCGTAACGCCGACGTCCCATCGCCGCCAGGATACGCCGGCTGCGTATCGCCCTTCGTCTTATAGCTCCGCTAAGAAGCCGCCCCGGTCCTCATCGCATGCCGCGCCGTCGGATTGCACCGAGCCGCCGCGCAAAAAGCGCCGCTCCATTATTCCCATTCTGCTCATCATCATCGGTATCGGCCTGATTGTCGCCGCCGCCGCTATCTTTATTAATGCCCAGATTGGCTATAAGCAGGCGAGCGATTCGTATCAGAAAATCGAGAAGCAATATGTAAGCGATAAGGATGCCAGCGGCGTGCCGATTATCGACTTTGATGCGCTTGCTCAGACGAACCCCGAGATTGTGGGTTGGATTTACGTGCCGGGAACCAACATCAACTATCCCGTGGTGCAGACCAACAACAACTCCAAATACCTCAACACGCTGTTCGACGGAACGGCTAACGCGTCCGGTGCCATTTTCCTGGATAGCGATGACACCGCGCCGGGAATGGTCGACCAGCAGACCACGATCTACGGCCACCATATGAACGACGGATCGATGTTCAACGTGATTTCGGACACCACTGATCAGGCGACGTTCGATAGCATCGAGTTTGTGTACTACATCACGCGCGATGCGACGTATAAGCTGCGTCCGCTGGCGACCAAGGTGGTCGAGGACACGTATGCCAAGGCGCGCACGACCAATTTTGAGGGCGACGACGGACTCAAGAACTACCTGTCCGAGATGCTCGACGGCGCTTCTGCCGTGGCGAGTGATGCTACCGATCGTGCCGCTTCGGCAACTAAGGTTGTAACGCTTGTGACCTGTCGTTCGCTGTCGCTGAGCAACACACGCGCCGTCATGGTGCTCACGCCGGTCGAGGAATAAGTTGTTCGAGAGTAGCTAAAAAGGCCCCGTCCCAAATGAGCTACTCGACGACGGTAAGGGAGAAATGATGCTCGAGAGTGGCAAATTGATGCCTTCGATTGATGCTTGGCTGTGTGAGGCCAAGGCCGATGCTTCGGCGGCAGGCTGCGGGATGTATCTGACGCATAACGGTGTGGTGCGTGCGACGCCCAAGGCCGAGGTGCGCGGAGTCGAGACCGATGGCGTGGCACCAGGCCACAGGGTGGGCGGCATGGTCTTTGACTACGACGCCGAAAAGGTACGGTCTGCTATCGGGGCCACGCGCGCGATGCCGGGTATCGGCTATGTGCGCGTGTGGCTGGCAAGCGGCGAGCTTGCCGTAGGTGACGACATCATGCTCGTGCTTATCGGCGGGGACATTCGCCCACACGTGGTCGATGCACTGCAGGCGCTCGTTGGCACCATCAAGAACGAATGCGTGAGTGAGGTCGAGCGCGAGGCGTAGAGGCTTGCGTCGATAGAAGTATCGTTTATAAAAATGCCCACCGGTACGTGTGATACCGGCGGGCATTTTGCGTTTTGGGCGCGGTGAGCGCTACACGCGCGTCGCATCCTTGGGACTCATGGTCATGCTCTGGAAGCGGTTCTCCATGTAGTCGTTATCGAAATACTTGCCGTAGAACTGCGCGACGGGAATATCCGGCTCCGTGCCGTTGACGCGCTGGTACCAGTAGTCGAGCGACTGCAGCGTCATGACGCCGTCGACCAGCATAATGACGGTAAAGATGACGGTAGCCGAGTAGCGACTCTTCCACGGAATCATGTTGATGAGCTTGAGCAGCCTCGGCAGCAGCAGCTTGATCCAGATAAGGCCACCCAGGCCCCACAGACAGGCAAAGCCCGTGCAGGTGCGTCCGCCCGTAAGGACGGCGAGTGGGTCGGGCATGCCGAACAGCTTCATGTGCGAGTAGCTCCACGAGACCACGCCAAATGAGGTCTGCATAAACCAGCCCACGAACACCTCAAAGCTCGCGCCGAGCACAGCGCTTACCAGGAAAATGATGATGGGGTTCTTTTTATAGAAGCGGTTGAGCACCATGGTCATGAGTACGGCACCAAAGCCATAGATGGGGCTGAAGGGACCAAACAGCATGCCGGCGCGGTCCTGGTAGACGCCTGGATCGTCGACCGTCATGTGCCAGATGTCCTCGGCGATCAGGCCGAGCACGCAGCAGACGAGGAATACCCAGAACAGGTTGAAGTAGTTGAGCTTGATGTAGCCCTCGCCGGTTTCATCGCGGCCGAGCATGCCCTCGGCGGCGGCGTCGCGGTCGAGCATCTCCTGCAGGCGGCGCTGCAGTTCGCGCTCCTGGCGAAGCGTAGGATCGACGGTGGCTGAAAGCGCGATGAGGATACCGAGCTGAATAGCGGGACGAAGCAAGAAGAGCCCGATACCTTGGAGCATCACGTCGACCAAAAGCTCGACGACGGTGAATGCAATAAGGATGTAGGACAGGCGGGCGGCGTTGCGGCGCTGGTTTTTGATAAGGTCCAGGCCAAAGATGATCAGGATGACGGCACTTGCCGCAGAGAGCATGATGCCGGCGACGATGAGTCCAACCGAGACCAGCATATTGTCGCCGAGCTTTTCGGCGGCGTTGCCGTTGATGAGCGCGGTGATGACCTGCCACATAAAGGCGCCGACTGACGGGAGCGTTCCCACGCCGGACAGGATGCACAGGACGGCGTACACCTTAATGATGAGCGGGATCTTCTTGACCTCCGTGGCGCTGGGGACGCTGGGGTCGAGTTCGTTTCGATCCATACAGAACCTTTCTCGCTTTGTTGTAGGTTATAAGGATACGCCGCCGACCTGCCAAAAGACAGGACGAACGTCCCAATTGCAACTTTGTAATCCCCAACGGTGGACGCGGCGGCCATCTGGGGGCGCGGGCGCTTGCACTGGACAGACCGATAAAATGTTTGGCCACAAAACGGATTATTAGCTCGGTGGGCTTTTAAAAAGCGCTGCTCATGCGCTGGGGAGCGCGTCGCGCCGTGCGTATAATAAGGCGGGTAACGCCAAAATACGAGGCTCTGAGGGGATGCCATGTCTCAAGAAACCATCCGCGCGGCCGAGCGTGCCGCGGGACAGGTGAACGCCATGTCGACGTATGATCCGGACTCCGACCAGCTGCATGAGGAATGCGGCGTTTTTGGTGTTTGGGCGCCCGATCGCGACGTGGCTCGACTGACGTACTTTGGCCTGCGTGCACTGCAGCACCGTGGCCAAGAATCGGCGGGAATCGCCGTGGGTGACGGCGGTACGGTTATGGTCCGCAAGGATCTGGGCCTGCTCGACCGCGTGTTCTCCAACGCCGACCTGTCGACGCTCTCCGGTCAGCTGGCCGTGGGTCATGTGCGCTACGGCACCGCCGGCGCCAAGAGCTGGGAAGCCTCTCAGCCGCACCTCTCTACCATCAATAGCGTCATTATCGCGCTCGCGCACAACGGTACCCTCGTCAACACCGACGAGCTGCGTCGCCAGCTGATTGAGCTGGGCGTGCCGTTCCTCTCCAATTCGGATTCCGAGGTCGCGACCAAGCTCATCGGCTACTTTACCCAGCGTACGGGTCACCTGCGCGAGGGCATTCGCAAGACCATGGAGCTCGTGCGTGGCGGTTATGCCATGACGCTCATCAACGAGCAGGCGCTCTACGCCTTCCGCGATCCGCATGGCATTCGCCCACTGGTGTTGGGCAAGCTGGTGGACGAGGGCCTGGACCAGGCCGATGCCGCATCCGTTTCGCAGCTGCCGTCGCAGGACGGCGCCGCGACGGTTGACGTTGCCACCCATGTCACCCGCGCCGGCGGCTGGGTCGTCGCCTCCGAGACTTGTGCGCTCGACATTGTGGGTGCCGAGTACGTCCGCGACGTCCGTCCCGGCGAGATTTTGCGCATCAGCGCCGAGGGCCTTGTGTCCGAGCAGGGCGTGCCCGCCGCCGAGGAGCCTGCTAACTGCATCTTTGAGCAGGTCTACTTCGCTCGCCCCGATTCCATCATGAACGGCAAGAGCGTCTACGCCTGCCGTTATGACATGGGTCGTCAGCTGGCACATGAGGAGCCCGTCGAGGCCGACCTGGTCATCGGCGTGCCCGACTCCGGCCTGCCGCCCGCGGAGGGCTATTCGCACGAGAGTGGCATTCCCTTTGGTGAGGGCCTTATCAAGAACCGCTACGTGGGCCGTACGTTTATCGAGCCTACGCAGGAGCTGCGTGCCATGGGCGTGCGTATGAAACTCAACCCGCTGCGCGACAACATCGAGGGCAAGCGCCTGGTCGTCATCGACGACTCCATTGTGCGCGGCACCACCATGGTGCAGCTCGTAAAGATGCTGCGCAACGCCGGCGCCAAGGAGATTCACATTCGCATCAACTCGCCCGAGGTCATCTGGCCGTGCTTCTACGGTATCGATACCGACGTGCAGTCGCAGCTCATCAGCGCCAACAAGACGGTCGATGAGATCTGCGAGTACATTGGCGCCGATTCGCTGGCCTTCCTTTCGGTCGAGGGCCTGCTGAAGGTCATGCCCAAGGGCGGCTACTGCGACGCGTGCTTTACCGGCCGCTATCCCGTGGCGATTCCCGAGAGCTTTGGCCGTGACAAGTTCATGGAGGGCTTTAAGCCCCGCAACCTGGACAAGCCGCTACACTTTGACGACGACGCCGTGGTCGAGAAATATGACGACCGCAGCTGGGAAGAGGAGCACGGCGAGGCCTAAAACCTGCGATGTAGGGACAGGTTTATTTTGGTAGGTTTTACCTGCTGTTTTGTTGATATGACGGCGCGTGCTGTTATGGCGCGCGCCGAAATGGCGCAACTATGAGCACCGTTTGGCGCCTGCTCGTCAGACGGTAGTGGGAGAGGAAGACTCAGATGAGCGACAGCAAGCATGTGACGTACGAGGACGCCGGCGTCGATACCGCCGAGGGCGGCCGCGCCGTCGACGCTATTAAGCAGATGGTCAAGGACACCAACCGCCCCGAGGTCATCGGCGGCATCGGTGGCTTTGGCGGCCTGTTCTCGGCCGCCGCGCTTAAGGATATGGAAGACCCGATCCTGATTAGCGGCACCGACGGCGTGGGCACCAAGCTCGTGCTCGCCCAGATCATGGACCGTCACGAGACGGTGGGCCAGGACCTGGTCGCCATGTGCGTCAACGACATTTTGGCTTCGGGCGCCGAGCCGCTGTTCTTCCTGGATTACGTTGCCATCGGTCACATTGAGGCCGAGCACATGGCAAAGATCATCAAGGGTGTGGCCGACGGCTGCAAGCTCGCGGGCTGCGCGCTCGTGGGCGGCGAGATGGCCGAGCACCCCGGCGTCATGGCTCCCGCCGACTACGACCTCGCCGGCTTTACCGTGGGCGTCGTCGACCGTCCCAAGATGCTTGACCCCGCGAACGTTCGCCCCGGCGATGTGATCCTGGGTCTGCCTTCCACCGGTGTGCACTCCAACGGCTACTCGCTCGTGCGCAAGGTCATCGGCGTTGACGGCATCAAGCCGGGCACGCCCGAGGCCGCCGCTAAGGCCGAGGAGCTGAGCCGTCCGCTCGAGGAGCTCGACGGTGCTTCGCTGGCCGATGCTCTGCTGGCCCCTACGCGCATCTACGTCAAGCCGATTCTGGAGCTGCTGCGTGGCGGCGCTTCGGTGCACGCCATTGCTCACATCACTGGTGGCGGCATCACCGAGAACCTCAACCGCGCGCTGGCAGACGACGTCGACGCCGTGGTCACCCGCAATGGCGCCGAGATGGACTGGGATGTTCCGCCCGTCATCACCTATGTGTCGCACCGGGCCGAGCTCGCGCCTAACGAGGCATGCAAGACCTTCAACATGGGCGTCGGCCTGTGCCTGATCGTCGCCCCCGAGGACGAGGCTGCCGTGACCGAGGCCCTGGTCGCACTGGGCGAGAAGCCGTTCCGCGTGGGCGAGTGCGTCGAGGGCTCCGGTAAGGTCGTGTACTCCGATGAGCGCTAACGAGCAGATGGCTGCTGCCGAGGGCCTGGGCTTTGTGCCCTACACCCGTCCGACCGGCACCGATACGGCCGAGCCGCTCAAGATTGGCGTGCTTATCAGCGGTTCGGGTACCAACCTGCAGGCGCTGATCGACCTTATCGCCGCCGGCAAGCTCAACGCCTCGATTGAGCTTGTGGTGTCGAGCCGTCCTTCGGCCAAGGGCCTACAGCGCGCCGAGCGTGCGGGCATCCAGACGCTCACGCTGTCCAAGGATGTCTATGCCGATCCTATCGCCGCTGACGAAATCATCGCGCATGAGCTGCTCGAACGTGGCTGCGAGTACGTGGTGATGGCCGGCTATATGCGCATGGTGTATACGCCGCTGCTGGCGGCGTTTCCCAACCGCGTGGTCAACTTGCATCCGGCGCTGCTGCCGAGCTTTACCGGCGCGCATGCGATCGACGATGCCTTTGCGCGCGGCGTCAAGGTAACTGGCGTGACCGTGCATTTCGCCAACGAGATCTACGACAACGGCCCCATCATCGCCCAGCGTGCGCTGGCTGTCGAGGAAGGTTGGGATGTCGACACGCTCGAGGAGCACATTCACGCGATTGAGCACGTGCTGTATCCCGAGGTAGTTCAGATGCTCGCCGACGGCCGCGTCCATGTTCTGGAGAGCGGCAAGGTGGCAATCGACCCGGCGCGCTAGCGCGTGTAAACAGGTCACCTAGGTTTCTTTGTGACATAAGCAATCGAAATAGCCGCTTGGGGCATATGGAACCACATGTGCCCCAAGCGGCTTTTACCATCTCTTCGATTTCGGGCTCCTGATAACGTGACAGGTGGGACCGAAAAATGGGGGGGTGGTTGGCTGCGCGCATGATATGGATATCAGCGGCGATTTCTCCATCTCGGTAAATAAAGATGGCTTCAAGTTCAGTATCGGTTCGAACTTCGAGGTAGCAACCCTGTTCAACGATTTTCTTGCACTGACACCCATGTCATGAGCAAGGATAACTAGCCGGTATAGAGTCGCTTGAGCGGGTATGTGTCTGTTCAAGTGACCCGTCGATTTGTTTAAGAAATAGTTAAACTACGAAACAAACGGCACGTGGGTAACTCACGACTCAGCGAGAGTAAAAGGAATAGGAGAAGAAGGTTCATGTTTTGCCCCAAATGTGGCAGCAAGATTGGTGATGATGCGCGGTTCTGTACCGAATGCGGTCTGCCCTTGGGCGGGCTCTCGGGCAAGACTGCGGCCGAGGAGGGGCCCAAGGCCGAGCCGTCGGAGCGAGAATCATCGTCCGCTGAAGTCATAATGGAACCCACAGATACCGAAACGGACTCTGCGATAGGATCCGCGAATGCCGAGTCCACAGCAGAACCGAGCCCCGAGCCGGTCTCGAAGACCGCGAATAGCGGTCACTCCCAGATGTACAACTTCTTTATGCAACGCTGTCAGGTCGGCAACCGCCTAGTGCCGCAGTTTGCTATCATGATCGCCGCATTTATCGCCGCTGCAGGCATCGCTTACGCTGCTTTCATGCTCTACAAGAACGTCATCGAGCCCAATCTCCAGCAGCAATCCGTGCAACAGGAGCAAGCGACCGAAAGGCCCAAGAAGGACGAGAGAGCGGTCGAAGAAGTTGTCTATACGTTGGAGGCAAAGTCATTGACGGCGTCTGCTCCGGTCGACCCTATGCTCGAACAGGGCGAGCGGAGGGACATGGAATGGTCCTATCCGCAACTTAAGAGCTCCACCAAAGACGACGTTGCAGACAAAATTAACAAGGCGATTCTCGAGCCCCTTCAAATTGATGCGGAGCGAACGAATCGAGCATCAGATAATGAGCAATCAGATGCTGAGTTGTACCCCGACGGCGAATTTCCCTGCATATCGAGAAACGTGACGGTTACGTACATGGATGAGAACTATTTCTGTATCCGTGACGAGCGCTATTCGACGGGATGGGGCCCGCATGGCGGCACGGTTGTGACTGGTGTTATTTTTGATTTGCATACGGGTGATACTGTTAGTCCTCAGGATATGTTTGGCATTGATACCGAGGATCTTGCCAGTTCTATGAGTTCGGCAGTTTGGCCGTATCTTACGGAAATAGGCAGAGACAGAGAGTATCCGTCTGACTACAACTCTATGCTCATGCGGAGCAATTCTTCAGACTATTCAATCAAGGGTTCAACATGCTTGTATGTGACATCCAAGGGGCTGGTGTATCGCACCGAAGACTATGAGCTCGGTACTTTTGCGGACGGCAATTGCGAGATTTTGGTTGCGTCCTGGGATGATGAGTCTCAAGTTGGGTCCGAAGTAACCCCTGATGAGGTCAAGGACGGTACAACGGTGAAAGTCGATAAGGAGGACTAACATGTTCTGTCCCAACTGTGGATTTGAGCTTGATGGAGATTTGCGATACTGCACCGAGTGTGGCTATGCACTCGAAGATGCAAAGGCGGTGCTGAACTCTGCCAGCAACGAAGTGGCAGAAGAGCCTTCCGTTATCAATGAGGCTGCGGAAGAGATTTTCGCTAGTGACGAAACGGAGAAGGAGCCTTCCGCCGGTGCCGAGGCGGGGGAGGAAAAGTCGCCCGTGGAGAGCGAGCCCGTAGCGGACGAAGAAGACGACCGGCCCAAGGACGACGTGTCGTCCGATGCAACGCCTTCGATTCCAGCCGTGCGCGCCGACCGGCCAAAGCCGAGCAATCCGGTCGCCAAGCCCGTCGCGGCGCCAGCCCCTGCGCCTGCGGCGAATGTATCCGCACAGAAAAAGGACCCCAAGGCGCTCTATATCGTCGGTATCATCGTTGGCCTGGCAGCCATTGCCATCTTTAGCTACCTGCTGTTCTTTAGCAAGTCCAGCGACGACGTTGCCCATTACGGCCAGGACAAGGCCATCGTGGTAGCCCAAGAATCCAAGATTACCCCGACCGACGCAAAGGGCGAGAAGATCAAGAAGTACTCGGTGACCCTGAACGGCGACAACGGCTACAGCACCAATGCTGAGGTTAAGGGTGACGAGGGCTTCACGGTAAGCCAGTTTCCCGATGTTAAACCGGGAAAATATACTCTTACCGTTAAGGACTCCAAGACCAAGGTTGAGTGGAGCGTTCCTGTCGAGGTGGTCGACAATTCCAAGTCCGATGAGGCCGTGAAGGATGTTTCGCTCGAGGTGCCTAAGGCTGACAGCGCAGACGCAAAGGCGGACGAGGGCGACAAAAAGGACGGAAACGCCGCTGCGGACAATGCTGCTGCATCCGCTGCCTATAAGCAAAAATGCCAGGAATATCTCGCGTGCTATGGAGAGCCACGAATTGTTGAGGTGACTGATTCTGTCTATGCGATGCGGGGGCTTTGTCTTGTCGACCTCGTTGATTTTGATCAGGATGGCCAGCCTGAGCTCTTGACCGTTGTGAACGGTATGAGCGATGACGAATTAAAGAGCGCTTGGTATGGAGATATAGAGGGACTTCAGAAGTCCTACACCGTAGAGGTTTGGTCGGCAGCTGATGGTGGGGTCAAGAGGCTTTACAGTCAAAATTGGCTTGATAACAGCAACGGAGGAACGATGTTTCTTCCGCTGATTAAAGCGGATGACGGCAGTATCCTCGTAAGCCAAAGAACATATGAGATGAGCAATGCGATTACGGCATTGCTTGCTGGCAGGCAGGCTTTGGCTGGGGACAATACTTCGGTATACGGCAAGAAAGGCGATGTTTTTTCGCTTGTAAGCAACTACGAGTCCTGGGGAGTTGCGCCGAGCGAGGGCAATGGCCTCGAAGGCTATTATGCGTCGGAGGGCAAGGAAATTTCCGAGACGGACTATAATGCCCTATATCAGCAATTTGGCTATGGGCACAATTACCGGACATACTACTTCCTTGATTTCTCAACCTCAGATTACGGCTCTATTTCGGGGGAATCCCGCGTCGATCCCAAACAAGTTGCGGAAGTCACCAAAGATACGCTCAAAAAGGTGGGAATCGAATAAAAACTGAAAGGGGCTTGGAAAACTGTTTCGGCTTATAGGACAAAATGTGTGTCTACTTTAGGGGCGTCGGCGCAGGTCGATGCC
>CABPCW010000028.1 GCA_902406155.1 uncultured Collinsella sp. | reverse complement strand
TCACGGTAAACATCACAGGAGACGTCAATGCCGAACACGAGGTTGGGATCATCCCCGCGCGTGCGGGGAGCAGCGCTTGTCCATGCCGAGCGGGTTCAGGTGCGCGGGATCATCCCCGCGCGTGCGGGGAGCAGGTGGATCAGCCCGGCAGACGCCGTCGATATGGGGGATCATCCCCGCGCGTGCGGGGAGCAGTGGACCGGCTTCGCAGCTGATGTCCTATGGCGGGATCATCCCCGCGCGTGCGGGGAGCAGGCCCGTCCTGCTACCTCGTACGGGGTTTCTCCGGGATCATCCCCGCGCGTGCGGGGAGCAGGTTCGGGTTTTCGGGCGCTGGTTCAATAGCCAGGGATCATCCCCGCGCGTGCGGGGAGCAGAGTGGAACGGGCTGAACGTGACCGTGACGTTCGGGATCATCCCCGCGCGTGCGGGGAGCAGCTGTCGTATGGCGACAACCCGGGCGGCGGCACGGGATCATCCCCGCGCGTGCGGGGAGCAGCAGTCCCTGCTGCGCCCCGACCGCAAGTTCTCGGGATCATCCCCGCGCGTGCGGGGAGCAGCTGTTCCTGCCATTGACATACCAAGGCCCTGCGGGATCATCCCCGCGCGTGCGGGGAGCAGGCAGTGCCCTTAATCTCACTGAGAATCGCCTTGGGATCATCCCCGCGCGTGCGGGGAGCAGCTTGAGGGCTACGACCGCGATACCGTGGAGACGGGATCATCCCCGCGCGTGCGGGGAGCAGCCGCCGTGCAAGTCCTCATCATCACAGGCACCGGGATCATCCCCGCGCGTGCGGGGAGCAGTTTCTGCATCAACGACGTGCTCAAGGCACTTGGGGATCATCCCCGCGCGTGCGGGGAGCAGTTCGTGATGCGCTCGCGACCGTCGACGATGTCGGGATCATCCCCGCGCGTGCGGGGAGCAGATCACTATGCCGAATTTCACCCCCGTGATCGTGGGATCATCCCCGCGCGTGCGGGGAGCAGTCGATGACGGTCTCGGGCATCAGGTCATCGACGGGATCATCCCCGCGCGTGCGGGGAGCAGCCCGAGCGCCGTGAGGATGACGGCGAGGGTGAGGGATCATCCCCGCGCGTGCGGGGAGCAGTTATCATCGCTGCCATGTTGGTTGCTGTTATCGGGATCATCCCCGCGCGTGCGGGGAGCAGTTTTTGTCTAGAATCGCAAGTAGCTATAGCATAGGGATCATCCCCGCGCGTGCGGGGAGCAGCGCCTGCACGAAAAACTGTGCGATTCACCCGCGGGATCATCCCCGCGCGTGCGGGGAGCAGACTGAGAAGCTGTTTGCGATGGGAGGTGACTAGGGATCATCCCCGCGCGTGCGGGGAGCAGCGGAGCGTCATGGTGACGGTACCGGCTAGCACGGGATCATCCCCGCGCGTGCGGGGAGCAGACTTAAAAATCCCAGCTCAAAACACCCTATCCCTTTGATGTGGGCCCCATTTTAATCAGTTTGCTAAACAAGCTCAAGGTCGCCTCACAATCAGACTCGGCACGATGAGGTATTTGATTGTCAAGGTTCAAAAGGCCGAGCAGGGTCTTCAAGCGATAGTTCGGCGCATCGGGCATCTTCTTCTTTGCCAGTGTAATGGTGTCGATGCACTCATTGTCAAAATCGTCTAGGTCGCATTCTTCGCACGCCGCCTGCACGAAGCCGGTATCGAACGAAGCGTTATGCGCAACCACTATCCGGCTCCCAACAAAGGAAAGCAGGCCGCTCACCGCTCGCTCAAGCTCGATCCCCTTTTCGGCAAGCATCTCATCGGTAATGCCTGTTAGCTCGACCGCCTTCTTTGGGATGCCCTTCTCGTATCGAATAAGCTCATGGAGCCTGCCCGCCTCAACACCCTGCTCAACTTTGATGGCGGCAATCTCAATAATCGCATCTTTGTCTGGGTCCAGCCCCGTGGTCTCAACATCAAGTACAACGTATTCGCGCGGCTCGTCCGTTTCGGCTGCCACGCTCCCGCGACGTGCCTTCGATCGCATCGCCGCGTAACTCCAGCCCACTCTCTTCGTGCCAAGGGCCTTCATGCGAGAAAGCGAAGGCCGCATCATCAGCTTGATGCCATCAAAATCGATAGGCTCCCACGCGGTGTTGTGCACTCGATAGTTGAGGTGCTGCTCGTTGCGTGCAGAAAAAACCATCGTGGCACGCCCTGTTTTGCATTCTTTGCAAATGCGGTTCCAAAGCTCGTCCCTTACACGCGCGCTCACCCTGCCCACATACACGCCTAGGCTAATCTCCTGCAACCATTTCGTTAGGTCGCCGCGAAGTGCAAGGGGGCATTTTTCCAAAACAACAACAATCACCCGTTATCCTTCCACAAGCACTCCGTTATTCTCTTCGGTGGCATCCACCTGGATGTCGTTTTCCTTGCCATAGGACACTCCAAAAGCAACGGCAGGGCGACTCTCATCCCAGAGGAACATCGTATCGATATCAGACTCGTCCTCTGCCTCGAAGTCGCCCAGCAGCAGGCCCCTGATATCGCGAGCGCAGCGCTCCATTATCTTCCCGTCAAGAAACGCATCACGAGTGCGCCGACGCGTTTCCGCCCCGATATCCTCTGGGGGATCGGAGGCCACTTCGAAAGCGATGGGGATCGTCACCTCAGCTTTATACAAATCGGCAATGTCATACACAAACGAGCGCTCATGTCCAACATGGACGAATCCCAATGCCGGAGAGCACCCGAGTGCCACAATCACGCTGTGAACAACTCCGTAAAGACATACATGAGCAGCCGACAATGCCTGATTGATTGGACTTGCATCGAGAAAATCGTCAGGGTTGTATTCCCTCCCCGCCCACGGAACGTCATATTGCTTCGATAGCCGCCGATAGAGCGTTCGAATCCGGGCTCCCTCGCGGCCACGAAGCTGCTGCATCGTGTAGCCCGATACGTCCTCGCCGGGAAAGCGCATGCCGTACATCGCTCGCGCCACGGCAAGACGCCTTCGAGTGTTCGACACGAGCTCAGCCTGCGCAACAACCAGTCGAGAAGAATGGGTGAGCGGGCGGCCGTGCGCATAGTAGCGAACGCCGCGCTCGCCCACCCAAATCACGCTTGTCCCCGAATCGCCGAGCAGCTCAACCGCGCGATGAGAGATATTGGTCCCGGGTCCCAGCATAAGCACCCCAAGAGAAGCCGCGGGAACATACGCCGTTCCGCGCGCATCGGTTATGCTCACTGCGCTATCTTGCCTGCTCACAAGGCATCGCTCGACATAAAGAAACGTCATTCGCTCCTTTATCGTGGGCAACGCACGCAAATCAGGCCTGATCGTACCAGGAATATCGCCCATGCCACTCACCTATCCAGTGGAACCAGTGTGAGAAGGCCGCATCCGAATCCTTTAGCGTGCCCGATGCCATATACAAGCGCATGGCGCAAAGCGTTAGCATCGGTCACACGCAACACACCATCGTACTGGGCGCGCGCAAAGGTGACTTTGTTTCCTTGGACACCCTTGGTAAACGAGATTCTGTTGGAATTACTAACAATCAAGCTCGGGCAGCCCTCATCGTCGCTCAAAACCTCGAAACCGTTCCTTTGGGCACGTGATCCCCGCTCGGGCGCAAAAATGCTTGGCACTTCCTTGTCGGCGCCCTTATATGCTTGAGCTCCGATGAGCCAGGCGGCTTGCTCCAGAATGGTCAGGTGGCCAATTCTGTCTCTCTTAGGTTCGCCCTCGCTGTTTAGCAGGTCACTTTTGCCGCCACGCGTACTTCTGTTGAGCGACGGATTCGCTACCAAGCGAAACGAATATGTCTGTCCGTTCGAGATGCGTCCCAAAAACGGATCATATCCGCACGTGCCCCACTGCGGTTCGCAGTCGGGCCACCCGATTTGTTCATCAAGCCCTATCAAGCTCGGCTTGCCGGGGCTCACGATATAAAGGCAAGAACCCCCATCAGGCATTCTATCCACGCGCCAAAGCACACGGCCGTCCCCGCTCGTCTGCGAAGGGGGAAAGCTGCCAGCAATTGCCGCATGCATGCGATAGGGCGAGGCGAGCATCGCGCGCGACTCCCTCCGCGTCATATTGATGGGAAACCGGGTAAAGAACATCGGCTATACCTCCTTTCCTAGAGCAGACCATGGGTCATGGTTGGCCTGCGCGCCAACATAATTTGGGTTCCTCACCGTTACTGTTGCATGGGCAACAGTGCGAAAGCTATATTGGCGTTGCTCCTGCGAAAAGCTGATGGGCACGTCGCGCAGCGAGACATCGTAGCCCTCGCCTTCGTCAAAAGTCTGCTTATCGCAGAGAACCTCCAGGTCAACGCTTTCCTTGCCGCGAAACTTCCAGTTGCCCTGATATCTCTCGCTTGCTTCCCAGGGGTGATTGCGCAAAGCTTGGAGCAACGTTACATTCTCAAACAGCCCAATAAGAACTCTGCACGCGGGCGGACAGGAACGGCGACCTAAAAACAGGGGAAATGCCGGAGCGTCAAGCGCCTCGGCGCACCTTTGCAAGAGCTCTCCATCGCCCTCAAGTGCCGCAACAAACACAGCATCGGCAAGATAGTGACGATACGTTAAAGGCAGGGTATCGTCCTTTTTCGCGCTTAATACCCATCGAGCGCTTTGCGAGTCCCACTTTCGCTTATGTTCGGTTTGAAAGTCGCTTACAAATGTTCCAGGTTGATCGATACGCACGCCAAAGCGCAATGCTGCAAGGTCATCAACGGGATCTGTTCGGTAACGACCCAAGGCTGCGGAAAGCAGGCCCACAACGCCGCTCTTCGTCGGCTCGTGCTCTGTTCCGCGCTCGGTGAACCTACTCGAAGACCCCCACGATTGCAGCGGACCCGCCAATTTGAGCAGCAGGACTGCCATAGCTAGTCCACCTCTTCGGTTTGGTAGCCATTTTCGGCCAGATAGGCAGCGCACGCTTGCGAGATTTGCACAATTGCGGCGTCAAGACCACATGTCCCTTCGACGCCCATGGCACCAGGAAGAGACTGCGCATCCGGAGATGCAGTTATAACGAACGTCTTTTGCGGGGTCGTTCCAAACGCCTTGTCAATCGCCTCTTCCTGCTTGGCCAAACGCTCACAGCCAATTTCAATCTGGCTTTTCCCATGCGACGCCTCAACAGGCTTTTCAAAGGCATTCACCAAGCTCACCGGTTGCGTATCCCTCAGTTGAAGGACAACCGCTCCGGGGAGCGTGCGGTTTGCAAACGAATTCTGCTTTCCCGTGGGCATGGAAGTGACGAATGCCTTCAAAAACGCCTCGATGCCGCGGCAAGCAACCGCAGCCGAACCGAGATTTTCGCACAGATGCAGCACATCAATAGTTGCATACCGATACATCGTCGATGACGTGAACTCTGTTGTCTCAATCATTGCTGCGCCCGCATTATCTTCGGGCGAGCAATCATCAAGAGCAGTGAAGTAATCGAACTCTGGGTTCATCTTCCCGATGCCAATGGCATGGGCGACTTGAACAGAGGCATCGACGTTCAAATCAGGTGCATCCGCCACCATACGCCCGAACATAGCCACATCGATGCTGTTAAGCGTCGGCTTCTTCTTGATGTCAAGAATTTCCTTAGCGAGCTTCTTGTCAACAGCCGCGCCCGCTTCAAAAGCCTGCGCCGCCAACGATGCTAGGGCCTTGATCTGCCCTGAAGAAAGAAACAGCAAGTAGCCCGTTTCGCCACCTTTGACTTTGACGCCCGTTGCCGCCAAAGCCTTCTCGGCAGCAACTTCGGCCTGACCGTCTTCAATGTCCGGCAAAATAGCGGTCACGGCTTCCGCGATCAAGCTTGCTGCGCGCTTCGTACGCCAACCAAGACCGAACTCATCCAACAGATCGGAGAAACTATCGCGCGTGGCCTTCTTCCACGCTTGGCTTGAAACCCTTGAGCGCTTGACTCCGCCGAAATATGCCGTTTTTGGACTACCCGTGTCATCTCGATTGATGTTGCTCGGGGGGACGGTCTGAAGGATATGGATATCGATGAACTGGGGCTTTTTTCATGACAGGTCCTTTCTTGGTGATTTCCCTCATCAACTATTCTTCCGAAGGGCTGGCATCGATGCCGGACTCGGCCTTTGGTATTCGACTATATTCACGTCCCCATGCAAGGCGCACCTTATCTGCTGTATAGGGACTTTGCAGTTTGTATAGCTGTGCTGCAAAACGCGCGTAATCAACGGGAATCTCGGCAGCTCGCAGCTGCTGTATAAGCTGCCTTGCATGGTGAAGTGCCTCTTCCATGGAATCGGCCGTTATAAAGGCCCTAAACCTTCGAGGCATTTCGCCCTCTTCGAGATTCGAGTAACGTCCCTCATCACTCCACACGAGCCGTCGCAGGGCTGCACCAAACGAATGCTCATCGCCAGGCACATACATTGGCTTGGTTTTGCCCTGTTGATGAACCGCATAGAGCGTGAGCGCGGCATGAACCGCCGTCTCGGCCCACGATGGTTCGATGCCTCTCCCCACAAGCTCGGCAGGCAGGCCCTCGAACTCAAGCGGCCATGCATCTGCGTTTGAGCCTATGGGCATAAGAAGCGCATGGCGCAATGTTGCCAGCTTTCGTGCTCCTCGTGGTTTTCCGCTGGCAGACAGATAGTCGTTTTGGATAGAGCATATGCGCCCGTGCACGAACGCGAGCATAAGCTGCTCTGGCTTTTGCGCGCTGTTATCCGTCATATCTAAACCTCCTTATCTCTTGGTTCGTCTTCTTCAAGCGGCAGATACTTTTTTAGGGCAGTGTTGAGCATCGCCTTGGCTCGCGATGCCGTCATCCACCCGTTTATCTTGCCTGCTTTCATAGGAGCTCCAACGATTGCCTCTGGACCAGCCTCGCGAAGAAGGGCCCTGGCGTTTGCTTCGATAATCGCGCGGGCCGTGCAGTGCCACCGCATCCGCTCGGCCACCGCGTTGCTGCTTTCGTTAAGACCGGCGAGCCACTGGCGAAACGGCATATCAATCTCAAAGAAAGTACGCTTCTCCGCTTTCTCTTTCGCGCCCTTGAGCTCATCTGCCCCATTTCCGCCAGACGCTACACAGAGGTTTGCGGCAAGGGTGCCCAAGGCAAAAACCGCGTCCGACGTTGAAGAAGCAAGGCTTTTGGCAAGAGCAGCCAGGTCTTTCCCTTCGCTTGACAGGAGAAATGCACTCAACTCAACCGTGTCATTGATGACATTGGAGACGACTGAGCTTTGTGTACCATACTCCATTCCAATCGCGTGGACTTGAATAAGCGCATTATCGAGCTGACATCCCGCATCTCTGCTCGCAAGATAAGAGACCCAACCTTTCAGCCCGGACCCAAGAACGGTTGAGTCCGCTTCTGGCGAACTTACGCCAAACACGGAATCGAGACCTCGCCAGAGGGCTCTTCTGGGCTGATGCATCTTGGGCAGGTAAACGAGAGGCAATTTCAACTGTCTTTCCTGGTTCGGACTACGTCTCCATGCCGTCATGGGTTCATAGCCCTGACGGTTAATCTGCGCCAACTTGTCGCCGTTCGTCAAAACCACGGCAACCACGTAGCCGCTCTCAGGAATCAAACGAACTCTTCGAGCTTGCCACGTGTAAAGATCAAGCCTGCCAGTCGGAGTAAGGTCATCAACTCCAGCGGGTGTTGTCGTCTTCTCCCAACAAGGCAAATCATTGTCCGAAAACAGCTCATTTATCTCATCGCCGCAGAGAATAGTATTAAGCAAGAGGGTTTCTTTAAGCGAAGGGCCCTCAAAGCACAACCCTCCTAAACAGCCCGACCATCCGGTACCAATTGGATAGCTCTTCCCTTTCTTAACGCGCGCATCGCCAACCGTTCCGCTTTTAATTCCAGCAGTATCGAAAGCGTGAACGTGAATAAGCCAGCGCGCGGATTCCGAGAAAGTCAGACGATCCGCCCCCTCACCTGATCGAAGCGAAAAGAGCGTATCCCCATCCGGTATGTCAGCGATCACCTTTCTTATTTCAGAGAACTCGTTCTTTGCCGTATGCAGACCAGCGACCTGCATAAAAGGCTGTTCCTCGTCAAACAAATCGAAACGATGGTGCCACTCGTCGAGGTATTCGTGAATCTGGTCGATGGGCAGTTCGTGCGCACGCCATAGGCGCCCCCAAACCTCCGCTGGAACGTCGTCATCGTCGAGCGCCGGAGAAATTGCCCTTTGCAGCACCGCCAGTAAAACGCGCAGAATCGCAAAATCCTGTGTGGGTAGATCGTTAGCCAAGCACTTGATGCTTGACGCTTGCTCAAATAGCTCGAGCAGTGACACCTCGCGCGTCGTCCCGTCCAAATCGCGAACGCAGATCCATGGTTCGTCCACGAGGTTAAAACTCACATTCTGGCTCATTGCGCATCTCCTTTCTTCCTCACTGTTTCAACAAGTTCAAGTCCAGCCTTACGCGAATAATGCATGCGATAGATAGCACCTTTCGTTTCTATCACCGTATCTAGGTTTGAATCAAATGCCAAGACCAGTTGGCCTTGAAGCCATCTTGACTCTTGCCATCTGAGCGCCTGAGATTTGGTCTCCAGGGCATCAATTACCTGCTCAGAAGATAGCCAGAACGGCAGGCTCACGGTGCAACTCGCCGCAAGGCGGGCAACCTCATCGTCAGGCGCTTCACTTCCATCCCCCAAATAGCCCTGACATGGACGGCCCCCCTTTATGTCGGTGACCCAGGGAAACAGCGTGAAACCGTCGTTGCTTACTTGGACCGCAATAACCTCAACCGTGTCACCAGAATCGCGAACGGCAGCGCGTGCTTTTGTCTCGTCTGCAAGCGAGAAGGTTTCATTCAGCCAGCCAATAAGACTTTGCGTCCCCTTCTGCGGCTTGCTCAGAAGCCAGGCATTTGCCTTGAGCTGCTTGTTCTCTTTTGTCTTCTCCAGTTCTTCTTCCGTACCTCGTAAAGCATGGACCCATTCCGGTGCCGCACCCGCATCACACAGTTCTTCCGCTGCAATGCTTCGCGAATACGTCTGTTCGACAAGGCCCGCAATATCATGAGGCAGATTGACCATAGCCGTTCCCTCATCGGTACTTTTTGCCCTCAACGAAAGCAAGCTGCGCAAAAGCATCGCAGAGTGATAGACCTTCTCTATACCCCTATTCACCTTAGGCGGAGCGGTCGCCCAGTCCTCGATGCCCGTGATAAAACAACGTGCTTGCCTGAGCTTTTCCGGACGCTGCCCCTGATCTTCCCCGCGTTCATGGCGGTGTAGGCGCCCCATTCGCTGCAGCAAAAGGTCGATAGGGGCTACATCGGTGATCATTACGTCGAAATCAATGTCGAGGGATTGCTCGATCACCTGCGTACCCACCACGATGAGCTTACTGGGTCTGTCGGCAGAGTCGGGACCAAGCAGTCGCAGCAATTCCGCATCATTTTCCATGCGGTCGACGGCAATAAAGCGCGAATGGACGAGCTTTACGCACGAATCGCCAAAGGCAGACTTTAACTGCTCGTAGGAGCTTTGGGCACGGGAAACAGTGTCTCGTAACACGCACGCGCAACCACCATCGGACAATAAGTCCTCCAATTGTGCAATCAGCGTAGCATCGTCGTCTTCCAATCGTTCGACAATAACGTTCATTCCGATCGAAGGGTCATCGCATACTCGGTACATGCTGTCGTCTAGCGCTCCATTTCGGGTTGCCGTTGTAACGAGCGGGTACGACGGCAACCCCGATGCTTTACGAGGAGCTTCCGGAATATCTTTCCGCTTTGATGCACGACGAGTGGATTTTCTATCCCTGCCCCGATAGGCGTGGATAAGCTCGTTGCGGCGCTCAGCGGGAAGCGTTGCCGAAAGCAGTATGGTCGGCACGCCGTAAGCGCCAAGCCACGTGAGCACACGGTCAAGATAGACATTCATGTAGGCATCGTAGGCGTGAACCTCATCGATTATGACAACCTTTCCGGCAAGGCCCAAGTGCCTAAGCTGCACGTGACGCGCCTTAAGTGCCGCCATAAGCAGCTGATCGACCGTGCCCACAACAAATGACGACAGAAGACCACGCTTCCTTCCGCCAAACCACTGGTGCGCTGTCACATCTTCCTCAACGCTCTTTTTCGCGTCGTCCCCCATCCAAGTGCGTCCCCAGCTTCGCAGGCTGTCGTAGTCCGGGTTCAAAGCCGCCTTGCTATGCAAAAGTTGCATCGACTGCGTACTGCGGCCCCGCGAATCGGGAACGCACTCGAGCCAATCTTTAACACGCTTGAACATCGCGTTGGAAGTTGCCATTGTCGGCAAAAGATAGGCGATTCCCCCTGCCCCGGCTTTCGGAGCCATAATCTCTGAGCACATCAGTGCGGCCTCTGTTTTGCCGTTGCCCATGGGCGCTTCGATAATGAGTAGCCCTGCGCCGTCCATGTCGGATGCCGCCTGCATCGCCTGCTCCTGCGCTGGACGCAAGCTCGTATCCTCAGGAAGACCAGTAAAGCGGTGATGAAACAGCTCTTGTCCCTCTTCCTTTACCGGCATCGCCTGCCACGCCGGGGGCAACGCCAGCGAAGCCCATGCGGCATCGGTGCGCTTGATAAATTCGTCGTAAGAGCCAATACAAGAGTCAAGAGGGAACAGATCTGAATTTGAGGCAATCCAATCGGCAACGATAACCAGCGCAGAGACGAGTGCTTGTTCTGGTTGAGGAACGGGTGACGAGCTAAAGACACTCTCGAACTTCGCCATCCCCGACTCCTCAAACATCCAGTCAAGAAGCTCCTCTTGGACGGCACGCCAATCGTCATCACCCAAGTTCTCGTTGGGAAAATTACGCGATGCGCTCGTTATGCCGTCGAGCACGCTATCGGACGAAGGCGTGGTTCCATGATGCGCTCCCAGAATGCACCCGAATGTCCACGAGCAGTCCCAACCGCGTCCATCGAGCCAATCTTCGAGGATCACCTCACTCATGAAGGCGTGCGATGGAGGGTGGTTCATCATGCGGGGGCTCGGAACCTGAAGCCCCGCTTGTTCAACAAGTTCTGCCCGCTCCGAGACCTTGTACTGGAAGCCTGGCGTCGCCTTGCCAATGTCGTGGATACCAGCAAGCCAGGTAACGAGTGCCGCCGTTGCAGAGTCGTCACAGCCAAATGCGTTCACGATTTGGTGCTTGACAGATTCCGCCAGCCATTCGTTCCAAAGCTTGCGCGCAACACCCGCAGAATCGGCCATATGAACATAAAGAGGCGACCACAGGTTACGCTCTTCCGCGCCGCCCGTTTTTGCCCATAGTGCACGGGCCCGTGAGCTTATGGGAATAGAGTCCATCATGGTCTTTTGCATTACTCTCCCATCCGCTTCTTCCTAGAACCCGAGAGGCTGGAAACGCTTTATGATTAGACTACTACCGCATACGGACATTTTTTAATAGCTATCGGCAAACGTAATGTTGCTCAACGTTTGCGCTGTGAGCATGAGCGTTTAATGGAGTGCCTGCGAGCCTTATCGCCGCACAAAAACGGGGCGGCCCGCACTCCTGCGAGCTGCCCCGTAGCCCCGGCTTTCACGTTACGGCGCCAACCGGCACCACTCCCCTACTTACCAAAGATCGTCGCAAACAATCCCTTTCGTTTGGGCTTTTCCTCTCGGTAGGAACCCTCGGCTGTGGCCGTAACCTGACGCGGTTGCTCGCCACCTCCACGGCGTACGATCTGGTATAGGAACGGTGATTTAACGTATTTGACCTCGATGGGCGTGGCGTGCACGGTGCTTTCGCTCGACAGCATCACGTTGGGATCGAGCGGTGCCACCACATGCGTCTCGCGCTTGTCGCCAAACACTACCGCGGCCGCACGACCCGTCTGGCCGTTCACGGCGATGCGCACTTGCTCGCCGTCGCGGCTATCCGACGCCGGGCGATCGACAAAGTAGACCGGTACCATCACCAGGCCGTCCTTATGCTTGCGGGCCTTGCGCGCCCAGGTGCGGATGCTCTTTTTATTGAGCCCCAACACCGCCTCGGCATCGTTGCCGGCAATATCGAGCGCCAGCTTATCAATAACCACCTGGTCCTTGGTGGACGCATCGACGGAAACGACGCGGAAATCGCCTTCCTGCATAGCGGGATCGAACGGCCCCACCTTACCAAAGTCCCACGGCTCCAAAATGCCCATAAGGCGAACGTCCAGGTAGTTGGCCCTGGGATATGCCCAGTCGAGCACCTCGTAGTAC
The DNA here is from genome assembly GCA_902406155.1 of uncultured Collinsella sp. GTDB lineage: Bacteria > Actinomycetota > Coriobacteriia > Coriobacteriales > Coriobacteriaceae > Collinsella. The sequence continues at coordinate 10,983 of CABPCW010000028.1, read as the reverse complement.
ACCAAGGTCTCCTTGCTCAGGCCCTTACCCGGGAAGGACGCCATCATGCGCAGGTCCGCCAGCGCCATGGGGAAATAGAAGAGCATCATGTCATTTTGGATTGTGTCTTCCACGTCGTGCCCGGCAAATATCTCCGGGTACTGGCGCACCAGCTGCAGTGCGTTGGCACGTGCCTGCTGCGGCGATATCTCACAGGGGACGCCCTGTTCGGGAACGTATTCGGCACCCACGCCCATGGTCAGGCGCTTGCTAAACGCACCGGGCTTGAGAAGGTCAGCCATACCGATTTTGTTGCCGCAGGACGGGCACTCAAACACGCGCTGGGTCGATGACCCCTCAAAGGACGCGCCGCAGAAGGGGCAGGGAATGCTCACGTGCGTCGCCTCTTGGAACTCCTGCGCCGTTCCGCGATCTTCCCACAGCAGATGCTCCAGAACCGACTGATTGCGCCAGTGCGAATTGAAGAAATACCAGTCCGGGTCCTCTGGGCGCTCGAGCTGCGAGACGTGCGTGAGCTTGAGCAGCCCGTCAACCACCGTCAGCGGCGTATGACGGATACCCAGGGCGCTCTTGGGCTCCCCGGCATCCGCCTTCCACGGAATAACCGTTTCGCAATAGGCGCACTCAAAGCTGCGCTTTGCCTGGTGCGAATACATGGGGCCGCCGCAGTTTTGGCATTTAATGGCAAACATCTCGTCCATGGAAACGTCCTCCTTTGCACAGGGCTGTCGACATTCAGTATGTCGAGCAAATCGGCGCGTGCCCATACCCATGTGGCCCAAAATGGAGCACTCGGTCGGACGGGAAGGCGCAGTGAACCCGAAGGCGCGCGGACGGTCGCCCCCTCCGCCTCGCGCCCGTTAGCGCCGGCAGACCATTGCTGCATTTTCTGAACATCGGTACACGTTGCGTCTGTGCGAGCTACACTATCCCCTTAAACATGATTGTGAGGACGATCGTCATGCTATTTGTAAATCGGCTGGTACATACGCTTGTTCCCGGCAGCGAAAGCGAGCCGGTCGATACCTCCTGCCGCACCAACGCGGGTTTTGCCGCAGGCCTCATCTGCATCGGCCTCAACATCACGCTGTGCCTGGCCAAGGGCATAGCTGGTCTGCTCGCGGGCTCCGTCTCGCTTATCGCCGATGCCTTCAACAACCTTTCCGACGCCTCGAGCAACATCGTGAGCCTGCTCGGATTCCGCCTTGCCAGCCGCCCGGCCGATGAAGGTCACCCCTATGGCCACGGCCGCTACGAGTACCTTGCGGGGCTGTTTGTCGCCGTTCTCGTTTGCGCCGTCGGCATCAACCTGGCGCTCGAATCCATTACCAAGATCATCAAGCCTTCCCCCACCGCGTATTCGGCGCTCTCCATGGCAGCCCTTGTCCTGTCCATGCTCGTCAAGTTTTGGATGGCGGCATTCAACCGCACGCTGGGCAACCGCATCGATTCCGAGACGCTCATCGCCACGGCGCAGGATTCCAAAAACGACGTCATTGCCTCAGCCTCGGTCCTGGCCGCAGCGCTTATTTCGCAGACGACTGGCTTTGACCTCGATGGCTGGGCAGGCCTGGGCGTGGGCATCTTCATCTGCATCAGCGGCATGGGCCTGGTGCGCGACGCCATCAGCCCGCTGCTGGGACAGGCGCCCGACCCCAAGCTCGTCCAGGCAATCCGCGACAAGATCATGTCGTATCCGCAGGTCCTAGGCACGCACGACCTGATGGTGCACGACTACGGTCCCGGCCGCCAGTTTGCCAGCGCACACGTGGAAATGCCCGGCGAGGGCGATGCGTTTGAACATCACGAGATCCTGGACACCATTGAGCACGATATCAAACGGCAGATGGGCATCGGTATCACGCTACACTGCGACCCCATCGCCACCACCGGCGACGACCTGCGCGGCTGGGTCAAGCGCGGCATCATGCAGATCGATCCCGCGCTTTCCATCCACGACCTGCACGAACACGACGGGTTCGTTTCGTTTGACCTGGTGCGTCCCGACGGCTTTGACATATCCGACGAGGAGCTGCTGGAGCTCGTCACGCGCATCGTGCACGAGCGCCGACCCGACGCCTCGTGCGTCGTCACGTTTGACTCGGGCTTCAGCTCGCCTGACCGTCCGGCCGAGCAGCTGTAATCGACAGCAAAACGGGACGCAGGACCGCCGACCAACGCGCCTACGCGCCCGGTCACGCAATCCTGCGTCCCGTTTTTGTTTGCACTGCTAAGGCTCTAGCCGCTCGACCGCTAGTTCCCCTGCGCGCCCGAAATGCCGTTTTGCAGGGCACCCCAGGCGTTCGTTGCCATATCGCCCAGGTTCTGTGCGGTATCGCCGAGATTCTGAGCCGTGTCACCCAGCTCTTGGGCCTTATCTCCCAGCTCCTGGGCCTTGTTGCTCAGGTCCTCCAGCGTGTTGGAGCTCGAGCTGTCCGAGGTGCCCTGGTCGCCGGACGCATTACCCGACGAGCTGTCCTTGCGCGTGAGCTGAATCTCGAGGTTACCGTTGTCGTTATAGTAGGCAGACGTCACGACCCAGTTGGCATCGACAACGGGCGTCGAGCCGTCATCGGTCAGAATCACGGCATTCGAAAGATCGGCCCCGCGCGACTTGAGGAGCTTCTTGGCGTTGGACCAGTACTGACCCGGGATATCGCTCAGGTCGACGGTGCCGGACTGGGTAGTCTCGGTCTGCCCGGCCGTGGTATCAGTCGTGGCGCCCCGCTTGTTGAGCATGCCCGACACGATGGCAAACACTACCGACAGGGCAAAGAAGATCGCCAGCACGATCAGGATTTTCTTGATCACGCTCGACGAACGCGACGGCGTCTTTTCCTCGTCCTCGCCATACTGAGGGATGGACTTGGGATACTCACGATACGGCTCGCGCGCATATCGGTCGCGCGACTCGTAGGGCGGCTGTGCCGTGCGCGGCATATATGTCGTCTGCTGAGGTTGCGGAATGGGATTTTGCAGCAAGTCATCATAAGGGTCTGCCGCCGCGCTTCCGTAGGGACTCTGCGATGAGGCACCATACGGGTCCTGCGCTGCGTTTCCGTAATTCACAACGCGTGTGGGATCGGCCGACGCCTGCGTCGTATCGGGGGCAGCGTAGCCGGGATTCGGCACGACGCGGGTCTCATCGGCGCCATTGCCCGTCCGCGGGGAGCCGTAGCCACCCATTACGGTCGTCTTATCCTGGTCCATGCAACGATTCCTTTCCGTCGCCCGTAAGCATCAAGTTATCCATGCATTCTACCCGCGCAAAAGCCTATGATGGGCAAAGCCCGCCGGTATCTACAAGACATGCGCGGCCGACGGTCACAAGCGAATCGAGGAACGTCATGGCAAAAAGCAAGCTCATCAAAGACACAACGCGTGCCGAGCGCGAGGAGATCATTAAGCTGGCACTCGCTGGCTGCGGCAACGGCAGCTGCGATAATTGCGGAAGCTGCAGCTTGGGAGCCGGCGACCCGTACGGCACCTACCAGCCCTACATTGACGGCGAGATGGAGATCGCCGACATCAACATGATGGTCGCCGAGCGCAACGCCAAACTCTTCGGCCTCCAGCGCGGCTAATGATCCCTTCTTGGGCTGTGCACCAAAAAATGCGCCCATCTACTACGTTTAACCCAAGGGTGCCAACCATGGCCATATTTGTGTTAACAAAACCGCAGGTAAACGTCTTGCCGCATTGTTAAAAAACGCTCCATGGTCGGTCTAACCCCGGTAAACGTAGTAGATGGGCGCTTTTCGTGGCCCGGCCGGCCCAGATAGCTTGTTTCGGAGCCAATTTGCATCAAAAGTCCCCGGCGGCGCTGTGTTTTGCGCTACCGGGGACTGTTCTATTCACGATCCGTAGCTTTCCTTACTCGTTAGACACATATGTGGCACGAGGATAATCGGGCGTAACATCTTGGCCGCTGGAATAGCTCGAATCGAAAGGATGCGCCACCAGATCGTGCGTGCCCCATGCCATGCAGTCAAATAAACCAGTATCGAGAACAACGATATAACCCTTGCCGTCATAGCAGAAATGGTCCTCGGTAAAGTTATCGTCGTCTTCGAGGCTGTCATCAACTATTGAATCCGCCCCTCGCTTTGCCGCCCCGATCACTTGCTTGGCCTCGCTCTTGAGGGTGTCAAACGAGAGCCCGTGCTGTGCAAGCGAGTCCTCAAGCGAAACCTGCTCGCCCGTCTTGAGGTTATAGTATGCCGACCTCGTCACCTGCTCCGAACGATACGGAGGAATGTAGCTATCGGTGTAGGTACGCACGCATGCAATATCGCCATCAATCGAGACAATCTCAGCGTAATACATCGTGGTCACACGATTGCTCTCATCATATGGCGTTGCCTGCTTGCTCGCATCAAGCGCATCCGCGACGAGCTGAATCATATCCTTGTTGAACTTGGCGACACCCACACTCTGGCCTTTTACCTGAGGATAGGTCCACGTAGCCGAAATCTGGCACGTAACGTCGGGATCAGGCGCGCCCTCGCCCACCGGCGCCGTAAAGCTGACATCCTGTGTGGCAGTAGCAGCCTCATAGCTCGCCTGCGCACCGTCATCGTCCTTTGACTTCAGTTGCTCCAGCGTCGTGGCGACCGATGCGATGGTTTCGTTTACCGTATCCTTATCGTAAACTAGCACGCCATAAACGCCAGAAAAAGGAGCGAAAGACACATACGCCTGATGGGGAGCCACACTAACATCCGGCGTATAGACCTTCTCAATCTTGCCATTCTTATACGCCCAGACTTCAAGATGCGCAGCGGCCGCGTTATCCACACGGTCCACCGGTTCATCGGAATACTCAATCAGTAGCTCATCTTGGCCGTCGCCATCAAAGTCAACAAGTTTGGCATAGGCAACACCCTGGGCTCCATACGTAGATTGAGAATCATCAATCTCGACAGCCTCGCCCTCGCCATACTTCTTCTGATACTCGAGGATTTTGTCGGTGAACAGCTCGTTTGCCGTCTTGACCGCCGCCTTGGCAGAGGCTTTGGCCTCCTTCTTGGACTGCGTGAGCTCAACGCTCTTAGGGGCGTTCGAGCCTTCCTTGGTGTAATCCACCTTCATGGTGCTGGTGCTCTTCTTTTTGCCCTTGCCCGAGGTAATGGTCATCTGGTACTTCTGATCGGGCAGCTCGCCAAAGTCCTCCATGGCAAAGCCGTCCTCGCCATCGACCTTGATGGTGTAGCTCTTGCCCTTGCCATTCGCGGGCGCCAACTCGACGGTATAGCTCTTGAGCTTTTTACCCTTGCTGTTTTTGGGCAGAATCTTGGTCTCGCATGCGCAGACAACATAGCCCTTGCCACCCGAGGTTACCTCGGAAGATGCGCCGATACGCGGCACGATCACGATAGCGGCGACAATGGCGACAACTGCCACGCCGCCGATAATGGCCGCGACAATGCGGCCCCTGTGCTTAGGCTTCTTGGGCTGAGGCGTCAGAACAAACGGCTGAGCGGCCTCAGCAGGCTCGGTCATAGGTTCCTCATAACGAGACTGCGCCGCCATATGAACCGGGGCACCCTGAGGAACGTGCTGCCCCGCAGGAGCGGTCGCCGGCGCATCCCCTACCGGAAACGCCACAGGCTCCGCCTGGTCCTCAACGCCGCCCACGCGAGCGCCGCAGCTCGTGCAAAACATGGAGCCATCGGGTATCTGAGCTCCGCACTTGGTGCAATACATCGCATCTCCCGTCTCTCATCGCGGCCGCAATGCACCCGCGCAGTTCTACCAACTACACCGTACGAGAGAAATCCCCATTCTTGTTGCGCAACATTGCCGCCGTCCCAAAATGATCCTTCCGTCCCCTTGGGAACAAAAAGCCCCGCCGGGCCTTGGTGGCGCGGCGGGGCGGGCAAGCGGCTATGGGAAGCGGGCCTAGAACAGGCCGGTGATGTTGCCGTCGTTGTCGACGTCGATGTTCTCGGCCGCGGGAACCTTGGGCATGCCAGGCATGGTCAGAACGCTGCCGGTCAGCGCGACCACAAAGTGGGCACCGGCGGAAACCTTGAGCTCGCGCACGGTGATGCGGAAGCCCTCGGGAGCGCCCAGCGCCTTGGCGTTGTCGCTAAAGCTGTACTGGGTCTTGGCAACGCACACCGGCAGGTTGCCAAAGCCGTTCTCGCGCAGCTCGGCGAGCTGGCGCTTGGCAGCCGGCGTAAAGTCAACGCCGTCGGCGCGGTAGACCTTGGTGGCAACGGCCTCGAGGGCGTCGGCCACATCGGCACCGTCCTCGTAGGCAAACTTGAGCTCGCTCGGCTGCTCAATCAGGCGCATGACCTCATCGGCCAGGTCGAGCGCGCCCTCGCCACCCTTGGCCCAAACCTCGGACAGCTTAACGTTAACACCGAGTTTCTGGCATTCGGACTCGATGAGCTCGAGCTCGGCCTCGGTGTCCGTCGGGAAGCGGTTGATGGCGACCACGCAGGGCAGACCGTAGACATTCTGAATGTTGTCGACGTGGCGCAGCAGGTTGGGCATGCCGGCCTTGAGGGCCTCGAGGTTCTCCTCGTTGAGGTCGGCCTTGGCGACACCGCCGTTGTACTTAAGCGCGCGGGCAGTGGCGACGACCACGACGGCGCTGGGGCGAACGCCCGTCATGCGGCACTTGATGTCCAGGAATTTCTCGGCGCCCAGGTCGGCACCGAAACCGGCCTCGGTAATCGCAACGTCGCCAAAGCGCATGGCCATACGCGTGGCCATGATGGAGTTGCAGCCGTGGGCGATATTGGCGAAGGGACCGCCGTGGACAAACGCGGGCGTACCCTCGAGCGTCTGCACCAGATTGGGCTTGAGCGCATCCTTGAGCAGTGCGGCCATAGCTCCCTGGGCCTTAAGGTCGCGTGCGCGGACGGGCTCGCCGGCATAGCTGTAGCCGACAACGATCTCGCCCAAGCGATCCTTAAGATCGTTGATGCTCGTGGACAGGCACAGGATCGCCATGACCTCGGAGGCAACGGTGATATCGAAGCCGTCCTCGCGCGGCACGCCCTGGGCCTTGCCGCCAATACCGTCGATAACATGGCGCAGCTGACGGTCGTTCATGTCGACGACGCGCTTCCAGGTGATGCGCTTAACGTCGATGCCGAGCTGGTTGCCCTGCTGAATATGGTTGTCGAGCATGGCTGCCAGCAGATTGTTGGCGGCACCAATGGCATGGAAGTCGCCGGTAAAGTGCAGGTTGATGTCCTCCATGGGGATGACCTGAGCCCAGCCGCCGCCAGCGGCTCCGCCCTTGACGCCAAAGACGGGGCCGAGCGAAGGCTCACGCAGGGCCACAGCGCTCTTGACGCCGCGACGGCGCAGGCCATCGGCCAGACCGATGGTCGTGGTGGTCTTACCCTCGCCCGCAGGCGTGGGGTTGATGGCGGTCACGAGGACGAGCTTGGCCTGGTGATCAGTTGGCTCATTGAGCAGAGAGTAGTCGACCTTAGCCTTGTCGAAGCCGTACGGAATCAGGTGCTTTACGTCGACGCCGGCGTTCTTAGCCACCTCGGTAATGGGCAGCGGCGTGACGGAACGTGCGATTTCGATGTCAGTAGGCATGGACGGTCCTTTCGTTACCGGATGAGAAAAAGACCAATTCAGCATAGCACGGGCGCGCAATAGTAAAGCACCCGCAACCGACAAACGGCGATATGTTTATCCAATGCTCAGCGATAGCCTACAAACCCGTCCTAAACGGTCGGCTCAATTCCCAAATGCTCAAAGGTGCGAAGCGTTGCCTGGCGACCCTGCGGTGTGCGAACCATCAATCCGCACTGCAGCAGATAGGGCTCGTAGACGTCCTCAAGCGTACCCGGGTCCTCGCCCACCGCACTGGCAAGCGTGGTCAAGCCAACGGCACGGCCGGAGAACGTCTTGGCAAGCGTCTCCAAGATGCGGATATCCATCCAGTCCAGACCAAGCTCATCAATCTCGAAGAACTCGAGCGCCTGACGGCAGATATCGAGCTCGATGGGACCGTTGCCGCGCACCTGCGCGTAGTCGCGCACGCGCTTGAGCAGACGGTTGGCCAGGCGCGGCGTACCACGCGAGCGTGAGCCGATCTCGAGCGCGCTCGGATGGTCTATTGTCACGCCCAGGATGGTCGCCGAGCGCGTCACAATCTGGGCGAGCTCCTCGACGGTGTAGTAATCCAAGCGATACGAAATGCCAAAGCGATCGCGCAGCGGGCCGGTCAGCATGCCAGAACGAGTCGTCGCCGCCACCAGCGTAAACTTGGGAATATCCAGGCGAATCGAACGCGCCGCCGGACCCTTGCCGATCACGATATCGAGCGCAAAGTCCTCCATAGCGGGATACAGAACTTCCTCGACCGAACGGTTCAGACGGTGAATCTCGTCGATAAACAGCACGTCGCCCGGCTGCAAGTTAGTCAGGATGGCCGCCAGATCACCGGTGCGCGCGATGGCCGGGCCACTCGTCGTCTTGATCTGAGCGCCCAGCTCGTTGGCGATAACCGTGGCCAGCGTGGTCTTGCCCAGACCCGGAGGGCCCGAGAAGATCACGTGGTCGAGCGTCTCGCCACGGCTCTGCGCCGCCTCGATGAGCACGCGCAAACTCTGCTTGATGTGCTCCTGGCCACAGTAGTCGTCCAGGCGCTGGGGGCGCAGGGTACGGTCGACATCGAGGTCCTCGGGCGTCAGCTCCGAGCCCACCATGCGCTCGCCATGCGCCATGGATGCCGCCGGCGAGTTGCCAGGCGTCGCCCACAGGTCCTGAGAGTCATCGGCTTCCCACATCACGCATCCATTCCGAGTCGCTTAAGCGCCGCGCCGAGCAGATCCTCGACACGCATATCCTGCCCATCATACCCGCTCAGGGCAACATCGGTCTCCTGCGGGCTAAAGCCCATGGAAAGGAGCGCCGCACGGGCGTCATCGATCGCCGAGGGGGCGGCAGCGGGAATCGGCATCGCAACCTGTCCGGGAATCACGTCGACCGGTACAAAGCCCTTGTCCTTGGCAAAGGTGCTCTTGAGCTCCAGGATCAGACGCTGCGCAGTCTTTTTGCCCACACCGGGAACCTTGGCCATGCCCTTGTCATCCTCGGCCATTACCAGGGAATACAACTGGCCCACGGTATAGGTGGAGAGCACGGCAAGCGCCAGGCGCGGACCGACGCCCGAGACGGACACGAGCCGATCGAACATCGTGCGCTCGTCCTTGGAGGCAAAGCCAAAGAGCGTCATGGCGTCCTCGCGCACCTGCATACGGGTATAGAGGCGCACCTCGCCGCCGGGCGTAGGCAGCGTGGCGGCAGTGCCGCCCGAAATACCGAGCTCAAAGCCTACGCCCGATACATCGACAACGGCCGAGCTCATCGTGGCCTCGACAAGCGTTCCATGGAGCTGGGAAATCATCAGTATCCGGTTCCTCTCTGTTGATAGAACTCGCCGCCGGTAAGCGCCCGGGTGCGGCTGAGGTTAACGTGGCAGATGGCGCAGGCCAGAGCATCGGCGGCATGGTCGGGATGCGGGTCGTGATCGAGCTGCGTGAGCGTACGAACCATATACGCGACCTGCCGTTTGTCCGCGGCGCCGGTGCCCACAACCGCCTGCTTAATCTGCATAGGCGTGTACTCGCCAATCTCGAGCGCGCATTCCGAAAGCGCCACGAGTGCAGCACCGCGGGCATGCGCCGTAGGGATGGCCGAGCGAACGTTGGCGCCAAAGTAAATGCTCTCGATAGCAGCGGTATCGGGTCGATAGCGTTCGACAACGCCCTTGAGGTCACAGGCGATATGCGACAGGCGCACCGCGAGCGGACTGCCCGTGCCGGTCTCGATACAACCGTAGGCACGGCAGCGAACCTCACCGCGCCGCTCCTCGATAATCCCCCAACCCGTGTGGGCCAAACCGGGGTCGATACCCAAAATGACCAAGCCAACCTCCCCTCGCCACAAGCACGGCGCAAGACAAGGCCCCGCGCATCATTCACGAACGTCTGTTCTAGAATAACACAACGGGGCCAAGACGCTTAGTTGAAGTATCGGGGTTGGGAGCAAATCCCAGCCCTTAGTTAGTTCTGGCTAAAGAATGGGAACTGTCGGGGATCAACCGGCGGATGCGGCATCGGCGTGCCCTGGGGCCCACCCTGCGGTCCGCCCTGGCCGCCCATCATCTTTTCGATGGCGTCCTGGACCTCGCCCTCAAACTTTTTCATGCCCTCGTGCAGGCGGCGCTGGCCGTCCTCGGAGCGCAGTTCCTCCATCTGCTCGGGTGAAATACCCAACAGGTCACCCAGCACGCCCATCATCTCGTTTCGCACGCGCTCACTCGTATCCTCGTCAGCAAAACGGCGCACCTCGGCGCGCGCCAGCGAATCGACCGTCATACGCTCCTTGCCGTTAAGCCCCAGGTCGGACCACGCGAGCATGTACGGCCAGGAGCGCTCGGCAAACGAACGGGACGAAACGATCGGCGCCGTCGGCAACATGCGGCGGGCAGCCTCACCCTGTCGAACGAGCATCAGCAGCAGCGAGCAGGCCTCAGGCTTGGCAGCGGCCATCGGGATGTCGTCAAAGGGACGGTTGCGGTCCACGTGCGACTCGAGCGCACCATCGACCTCGCCCGGCTCAAGCCCGCCAAGCAGCTGCGCCGCGCGATCGAGCATATCAACCGGGCCGGCGAGCGTCGCGAGCGCCTGCGACAGCACGCGATCCATGCAATCCTCTACCGCGTTGAGCGTCACGAGCTCTTGGGGCACCACGGCAGACGCGCGGTTGCGCACACGCGCCACAAACTCAAGCGTCGACAGGTACACATCGCCAAAGGGCGCGTAATCGCCCTGGTAGCCGCCGCAAAGCGCCGGCGCCGCCAGCGCGTACTCGGTTTTGGACAGCGGACTCAACGCCATCGCACCCAGCTCGAACGCCGTATCCTCCAGCATGAGGCCCAGCGTGCGAGAGCGTGCGCCGCTTCGCGGCTATCCCTGCACACCCACAAAAACAGTACAC
>CABPCW010000027.1 GCA_902406155.1 uncultured Collinsella sp. | reverse complement strand
CGATGGCGGCGAGCGCCTGGGCGCGGGCGGCGGGATCAAACGCGACGGCGAGTGAGCCCATGCGCGGATAGACCGTCGCCTTTTGGATGACGGGATGCTGGCGGAGGGCGCGCGTGAGGGCGTCGATGTCCGCCTCGGGCACGCGACCGACGAGCTTAACGCGCACGCGGCCGGGGACCTCGTGTTGGATGGTGTAGTTCATGCGTGAAGGCCTCTCTTGGTATGGGGCGTCAAACGTGCGCCCAAAAGAGCAGCAGCTGCGTCGCTTGGGGGCGATCGCAGCTGCTTAGAGTCGTTGAGACAAGCGTTGGGCGCGAGGTCTACTCGGCCTTGCCGCCCTCGACGACCTCCACGTCAACGGGGTTGTTGAGGTACTCGGCCTCGGCAACGATGTCGTCGACCTGGGCCTTGGCCTGCTCGACGATGTCCTGGTAGCCAGCCTTGACGCGCATGCCGGCAGCAACGGTAGCCACGGCGGCACGCTTGGCGGTGTCGGACGCGAGGGCCTTGGGAACAACGACGCCCAGGACGGCGCCGGCGGCAACGAGCAGGGAGTGAGTCTTGGAAATGCTGACCATGGATGATCCTTTCGGACGTGCGGATAGAACGGTAATTAGTTCAGACTAACATTCTTTGAGTAGACGAGGATGCAAAGTCACCGTACGGCAATCCCGAAGGCGCGTCTTTTTGCGTTGTGCTGCTGAACTGGGGTTCAATCTACCCCGCAAGTGGGAAGGTAGGCCATGGTAACTCGCGTTATGCACATCTCGACCATAGTTGCGCACATGCAACAGTTGGCGGTGGCTAACCGCCGGATTGCTGGCCGGCCTAAGGGCCGGCGGTTGACCCGTTTGCCCTCGCGACGGAAGGGATAGACTTTGTAGCAACCGAACAGCTGCTTTGGAGGAATGCATGCTTAACGTTGCGCAACAGAAACAAGCCGCCCGCGTCAAAGCGCTTGCCCAGCGCAACGACATCCCGCAGGCCCTCCGTGAGCAAAAGTCAGCCTCAATATCCTCCCAGCTCGCAGCAAAACTCGACCGGCTGCTCGACAGCCATCAAGGCGACCCGGTAACCGTGGCAACGTATGCGGCAATGGGATCCGAGCCCGATCCTTCCGCATTTGCCAGCTATGCCGAGCGGCGCGGCTGCCGCGTCACGTACCCCTGCATGCTCTCATCAGCCGAAGCCGCTGCGTGCGGCCAGCGCATGTGTATGAGGGCCGTCGCCGTCGGCGATGCGCCCGCGGCCCCGTTTATCGCCCGCCCCACGCGGGCCTTCGCGGCCACGGACATCGACAGAGACCGCTTCCCCATCGTGCCTGCCGAAGCGCTCGACATGATCGTCGTGCCGCTCGTGACTTTCGACCGCGCCGGCGCGCGCCTGGGCCACGGCGGAGGCTGCTACGACCGCTACCTGCCCACACTTCGTCCCGACTGCCACATCGTCGGCATCGCCTTTGAAGAGCAACGCGTCGACCGCGTCCCCACCGATGCCCACGACCTACCGCTACCCAACATCATCAGCGCCTAACCGCTGGCAGGCCTCATTACACGAGCGCAGTCTAGTGCTCCTCGCCGGCGCGGGCTAGGTCGTAGGGCGTGGTCTGGTAGACGTAGTAGTTGAGCCAGTTGGTGTAGAACAGCTGAGCCTGGCTGCGCCAGACGTTGAGCGGCTCGGCAGTGGGGTCGTCGCCCGGGAAGTAATGCGCCGGCACCTGAGGGTTAAGTCCGCGCTTCACGTCGCGCTCGTACTCCAGGCGTAGCGTGTCGGTGTCGTACTCGGGGTGTCCAAAGACAAAGAAGCGGCGGCTGTCGGTCGACTTGACGATGTACAGGCCCACCTCGTCGGACACGGCCACGACCTCAAGCTGAGGCTCGGCCTCCACGTCCTCGCGGCGCACATCGGTGTTGCGCGAATGCACGGCATAGAAACGGTCGTCAAAGCCGCGAACCAGCGGGCTTTGCGGCTTCACCAGATGATGCTCGAACACGCCGCTCGCCTTGGCCGGCAGGTCGTGCTTCTGGATACCGTAATGATGGTAGAGCCCCGCCTGCGCGCCCCAACAAATGTGCAACGTAGAGTGCACGTGCGTGGTAGACCAGTCCATGATCTGGCAGAGCTCGGGCCAGTAGTCGACCTCCTCGAACGGCATCTGTTCCACCGGTGCACCCGTGATGATCAAGCCGTCGTAGTGGATGTCGCGGATGTCGTCGAACGTACGGTAGAACGTCTCCAGGTGGCCGGCGCTTACGTGCGTGGCCTCGTGCGTCTTGGTGCGCAGCAGGTCCACCTCCACCTGCAGCGGCGTGTTGGAGAGCTTACGCATGATCTGCGTCTCGGTGGCGATTTTGGTGGGCATGAGGTTAAGGATGAGCACGCGCAGCGGACGGATGTCCTGGTGCAGCGCGCGGTACTCGGTCATGACAAAGATGTTCTCGCTCTCGAGTTGCGCAGCAGCAGGGAGGGCGTCGGGAATGCGAATGGGCATGGAAGCTCCTAACGAGTCAGTTGCAGCTATGGTACAACGAGCGGCCCCATCCGCGCGAGCACATCGCCCCGCGATGCCGTCGGCGGCCCAAATCACTCCAAAAGTAGAGATTACGGCATGCCCCAAGAATCTACGGCGCTTTAGCCTAGCAAAGTGGGCGCAGGACGCTACAATGGTTCGACGCGAAAAACTCGGCCGAAAGGATACATATATGTACCAGACGCGTAAGATCGGTGTGGTCGGCCAGGGCCACGTAGGAGCACATGTCGCCAACAGCCTGCTTATGCAGGGCATTGCCGACGAGCTGTACCTGTGCGATATCAACGAGGCCAAGGTGACGTCTGAGGTCCAGGACCTGCGCGACTCCCTTTCGTTTGTCCCGTACAACACCAAGATCGTCAACTGCTACGACCACTACGAGGAGCTGGCCTGCTGCGACGTCATCGTCAACGCCGCCGGCAAGGTCGCGCTGGCCGCCGGTAGCCGCGACGGCGAGCTGTTCTTTACCACCGACGCCGCCCGCGCCTTTGCCAAGCGCATCGTCGACGCCGGCTTCGACGGCATCTTCGTGAGTATCTCCAACCCCTGCGACGTCGTGTGCACCGAGCTGTGGCATCTGACCGGCTACGACCCCAAGAAGATCATCGGCTCGGGCTGCGGCCTGGACTCCGCCCGTCTGCGCACCGAGATCTCCAAGAAGATCGGCGTGAGCCCCAAGTCCATTGACGCCTACATGATCGGCGAGCACGGCTTTAGCCAGCTGGCTGCCTTTAAGTCCGCAACCATCGCCGGCAAGAGCCTCACCGAGCTTCAGGCCGAGAACCCCGACAAGTACGCCTTTGACCACATGGAGGTCGAGGAGCTCGCGCGCAAGGGCGGCTACGTAACCTACCAGGGCAAGCAGTGCACCGAGTACGCCGTCGCCAACTCCGCCGCGCGCGTCTGCGCTGCCGTTCTGCACAACGAGCACGCCGTGCTTTCCGCCTCCACGCTCATGACCGGCCAGTATGGCGAGGAGGGCATCTTCACCTCCCTGCCGTGCGTGATCGGCGCCGAGGGCGTCGAGGAGGTCTACACGCTCGACCTGTCCGAGTACGAGCTCGAGGGCTTCCACAAGAGCTGCCAGCACATCCGCGACAACATCGCCCAGCTCGACTGGTGGGATGCCGAGGCCTACGACGCAAAGTAGGCCGCCGCTTGACGCGACACCTCGCACACACGGCCGCAATGTAGAGCGGGCCGCGCCGGAAATCCCCGGTGCGGCCCGCTTTTTATTGACCCCAACAGCATGCCTGCAGATTTAGGTCTAATACTTTTCCTGCAAAGTGAACGAGCCAAATCGGACCCCCGAAGCATCGACACTTTTCAGACGCCATTTCCTGCGATTTCGTCGAGATTTACCTGCGGTTTTGGCACCAAAAAGTGCGGATGCTTCAGGGGTCCAAAATAGGTCGTTCACTTCTGGGGAAAAGTATTTGACTTCATTATTCGACAGCTGGGACGGGGTGCCGCGACGCAAACGGGACCCTCGTTTGGCGAAGGCCCCGTCGTAAAAGTTCGCTTTCCCCGCTACTTAGTACTGCTCGATGCCCATGTAGCGACGAACCTCGGGGCTGTGGTCGAACACCTTGCCGCGGGCGGCGCGCAGCTCGCAGCTCATCGCGTAGAAGAAGATCGGCTCCAAGAACGAACGCACGCTGGCGGGCACGTCGCCCAGGCCGTACTCGAGCGCATCGAGTACCATGACCGTATCGGTGTGCGTGTTGAGGAACGCAAGTGCGCGCTCCTCCATGGGGCGGCACTCACCCGATCCGAGCTGCACAAAGTAGAACACGCCGGGCTCGGTGGCCTCGAAGGGACCGTGGAAGTACTCGCCGGAATGGATGTAGCAGCAGTGCTGCCACTGCATCTCCATGAGCGAACAGATGGCCATAGCGTAGGTCTGGCTAAAGTTGGGGCCGGATCCCAGGATATAGAAGAACTTGTGCTGCTGGCAGAGCTCGGCAAAGTGATCGCCCAGCTCGGCGTTGACCTTCTCGCGGGCGGCGGGCAGCAGCGCGTCCATCTGCTTAAGGCCGGCGTAGATGTCGGCGAGCGCCTCGTAGCCCTCCTGCTGGTCGAGCAGCTCGGCAGCCATTAGCACGCCAATGCCCTGCGGGACCTCGGCCTGCGACTCGCCCTTGCCCCACGGATAGACCCAGGTGGTCCACTTGCCGTTGTCGATCTTTGAGCCCTCGCAGTCGGTGAGGGCAACGACCTCGGCGCCGGCTGCCAGCGCCATCTCGCAACCGTCGACGACCTCCTGCGTATTGCCGCTGTGGCTGCAGGCGATGACGAGTGACTTCTCGCCAAGACTCTTGGGGGCCATCAGGCAAAACTCGCGCGCCGTGTAAACCGTCGAGGTAAACGTGGTCGCCTCGCGCTTGAGCAGCTCGTTGGCCGGCATCAGGTCGATCATCGAACCGCCGCAGGCGATCCAAAAGACATTCTCGACCTTGCCCTTGCGCTCGATAATTTCCTGAATCAGATCATGTGCGTTCATGCTGATGCTCCTCCTTGTGTGGTGGCTTTTGGTGACGGCTGCTCGTACCTGCGGTCGTTCTATGTTGTCCTATTTATAGCACGCAAGCTGTCGTGGGTGAAGTCATTTCGCCAAACTTGTTCTATGTTGTTCTATCTGTGGACGTTAGATGTCAAACACGTAGCGCGAGCCAACGATCTTTTGACGACCGAGCAGTAGGGGCCGCTCGTCCGCATCGGTAAAGTACGCCTCCATATAAAAGAGCGGCTCGCCGACCGGCACCTCCAGCAGCGGGGCCGCCTGAGCATCGGCAAGCCCAATCTCCACGGTGCAGGGATCGGACTTGAGCGGCGCGCGGCCCGAATGCTCTGCAACGAGCGCAAAGATCGAGTTATCGGCGAGGTCTTTATCGGCAAGCGTCTGCAGGTAGGGATGGTCGGCGAGCACAAAGGCGTTGTTCTCGAGCATGACGGGCACGCCGTCGGCCGTGCGCACGCGCTCGACCACGATAAGCTCACAGCCGGGTTCCACCCCAAAAAACGCCGCATCCTCGTGCGTCGCTGCGACCACCGTGCGCGACACCAGACGCGCACCCGGCACCATGTCGTTGGCAGCACAACCCTCGGTAAAGCTCTGGACGTCACCCTTCTGGCGAATCTTGCGCTTGAGCTTGGGAGCGCACACAAAGGTACCCCTCCCCTGCTGGCGGCTGAGATACCCCGCACGCGACAGCTCCTCGATGGCGCGGCGCACGGTGATGCGTCCCACGCCGTAGGACTTCGCGAGCTCCATCTCGGAAGGAATACGCGAGCCGGCCGCGTACACGCCGCGCGCGATCTCGCCCTTTAGGTCGTCCATAACCTGCTGGTACAGCGGCACGGCGGACACCTCGGCGCGCTCGGAACGTTCGGTCTTGCTATCGGCTGCCATCATTACGCTCCATCCCGCGCATGCTCGGACTCAAATTCTTCAATCGCCGCCATAAACTGCTCGCCAAAGGCGTCGGCCTTTTTCTCGCCAATGCCGTTGACCCGGATCAGCTCCTCGCGCGTTTGAGGGCGCAGGCGGCACAGGCCGCGCAGAGCCTTGTCGGAAAAGACCATATACGGCGCCATCTCCAGCTCGGTCGAGATCTCCTTGCGCAAGGCACGCAGGCGCTCGAACAGCTCGGCATCGTCGCCCACGCGCGGGCGCTGATCCAGCTCAGCCTCCTCGCGCAGCAGATCCACCGCGCGGCGGGCGCGGGCCGAGGCCTTGCGCTTGGACGCGCGACGCTTAACGGTAAAGGCGAACGCCTCATCCTCGACCTCGCCGGCACGCGGGCCCAGCCCAACGACCGGGTACTGCCCCTGCGAGGTGGCCAAATAACCGCGGCCGCACAGCTGACCGATGATGTCCTTGATGCGCCCGACCGATTCGCTCGACAGCTCACCGTAGCCGCGGTCCTCGTCCAGATGCATCTGGCGAATGCGCTCGGTGTTGCCGCCGTGGAGCACGTCGGCGATGAGCGACTTGCCAAAGCGCATGGGGCGCGTGGCCACATAGCGCACGGTGGCGCGGGCCATATCGGTGACGTCCTCGACCTCGAACTGCGTAAGGCAGTTGCTGCAGTTGCCGCAGCCCTCGGCCTCGTCCGTGGCGGTGCTGCCCGCACCAGCCGCTGCCGCATGCTCGGCCGCGGCCTCGTCGCCAAAGTAGCGCAGCATGTATTCGCGCAGGCAGCCGGTGGTATTGCAGTAGCCCTCCATCTGGCTGAGCAGACGATATCGATTCTGGAGCGCCCACGCGCGCTGCTCGTCGTCGAGCGCCTCGTCGGCCGCATCGCCGCGGTCGATCAAAAAACGACGCATGCGAAAATCGTTGCCGTTCCACAGCAGGTGGCAGCTGGCCGGGTCGCCATCGCGACCGGCGCGGCCCGCCTCCTGGTAGTAGGCCTCGATGCTCTCGGGCACGTTGTTGTGAATCACGTAGCGCACGTTGGGCTTGTCGATGCCCATGCCAAAGGCGTTAGTGGCAACCATCACCTGAATATCGTCATCGATAAAGGCACGCTGGCTTTGGCGGCGGGCGTCGTTACCCATGCCGGCATGGTAACGACCAACGCGAATGCCGCTGGGGCCCAGCGCTTCGGCAAGCTCGCCTGCCAGCGCATCGACCGTCTTGCGGGTCGAGCAATACACGATGCCGCTCTCGCCCGAATGCGCGATCACATAATCGCGCACCCACGCGGCCTTGGCCTTGTCGCCCATCTCCTCGCAACCAAAGTAGAGGTTCTTGCGATCGAAGCCCGTCACTACCGTCGCGGGGTTTTGCAGGCCGAGCATCTGATGAATGTCCGCACGCACGCGCTCGGTTGCCGTAGCGGTAAAGGCCGCCACGATGGGGCGCTGCGGCAGGGAATCGATAAACTCGCGAATCTGCAGGTAGGCGGGGCGGAAATCCTGTCCCCATTGGCTCACGCAGTGGGCCTCGTCAATGGCCACGAGCGGCACGCCAATGCCGCCGTCCGCTGCGGCCTCCTGCGCAAAGGCCAAAAAGCGCGGCTCGAGCAGACGCTCGGGCGCCACGTACATAAGTTGGTAGCGGCCCTCGCGCGCCCGCTTGAGCACGGTGTTTTGCTGGGCCGGAGTAAGGCTGGAGTTGAGATAGCTGGGCCGCGCACCCGCCGCGAGCAACGCACGGGTCTGGTCCTCCATAAGCGACAGCAGCGGGCTCACCACAAAGGTGATACCGGGCAGCATGAGCGCGGGCACCTGGTAGCAAATGGACTTGCCGGCGCCCGTGGGCATAACGCCCAGCGCGTCGCAGCCGGCAAGGATCGCATCGACCATACGGTCCTGCCCCGGGCGAAACGAGGTGTAGCCAAAATAGGCGCCGAGCGTGTCGAGCGCCGTCTGCTGCATGCTATCGGTCATGGTTTCCTAACGTCCAAGTCATCTGCCGCCGATTATACGCCGCCATGCGGACCGGTGCCCCACGGTTGCCGGCCACGCTCATTCTGCGGTAGTCATTGGGGACGTCCTTGAATGACTAGTCGTTTAAGAACGTCCCCAACGGCTAAGCTCTTGACAGGCGTGGAAACGTCGCAGGTTGAGCATAAGTCAGCGAAAACGCCCCTAAGCGAGCAAGATGACGTGAAAGAGGAGGGAAGCGTACTTCGGTACGCGACCGGCGATTGAACGTCAGATTGCCGCTTAGGGGCGTTTGCAGCGTCGACCGGTCCGTCGTTCGTTAGAACGACGGAACCAAGGGCGCAGCGTCGAGCCGTTGCGCGGTTTGGCAAAACCGCGCAACTAGAGCTACATCACCATGACGTAACGGCTACCCACGTAGTACTGCTTACCCATCAGGACCGGCTCGCCATTGGGGCCGATAAAGCCGGCACGCAGGTTGAGCAGCGGATCGTGCGGGGCAATGCCCAGCTCGGTGGCCTGCTCGGCGTTGGCACGAACGGCCTCGACCGTACGGTAGCCAACCGAGACGATCGGTGTTCCGCCAACACGCTCGACCTCGGCAAAAATCGACTTGTCCTCAAGATCGGCCGTCAACAGCTCGCGGTATGCATCAAACGGCACAAAGATGTTTTCCTCAAAGATGGGCTCGCCGTCGGCCGTGCGCACGCGCTTAATATGCAGCAGCAGCGCATCCTTCTGCAGACCAAAGAATTCCATCTCGTTTTGGCGCGCCGGCACAATCTGGCGATCGATCACATGCGCGCCCGCCTTCATGCCGTTATCGGCGCAAAGCTCGGTGAACGTCTGCAGCGTCGAGGCGTGGAACTGGCGGTTGATGTGCGGCGTGGAGACAAAGGTGCCGCGGCCCTGCTGCTTAACCAGATAGCCGTCGGAACACAGTTCCTCGACGGCGCGGCGCACCGTAATGCGGCTCACCTCGTACTGCTCGGCAAGCTCAAGCTCAGATGGAATGCGCTCCTTTGGTGCATAAACACCTTTCTCAATCGCGTCCTTGATCTCGTCGTAAATCTGCTGGTAAAGCGGTGCATTTTTGGGCGCTGGCATATCTGATCACTCTTATCAAAATATCGAAATAACTAATACGTATATAACGTCTTTTTATATGTTACCTTAGTTTGATAAAACGATACACCGCATACAGCAAATCTTTACTTGCCGTCGTCCTGCTGCAAGCTTTCCTGATCGTGCAGACGGGCCTGCCTGCTGGCCATGCGCGCGGGCTTGTCGGGATCGGGTACGGCCGTAGGCATAGGCTCGTCGACATGACCGCCCCACCAGCCGCCCACAAAGTTGAGCGTGTGGAACACATTGATCACGGCGCCGGGATCAATGTCGCACACCAACTTGATGATGTCCTGGCTCTCGTAGGTCGAGACAACGGTGTGCAGCAGGTACATCTTTTCGCGGCTGTATCCGCCAACGACCTCGGCGCAGCTGATGCCGTGCTGAAAATGGTCGATATAGGCGTTCATGACCTCGTCGGCCTTGCGCGTCGTGATCTGCAGCGTTACGCGGTCATAGCGGCGGTAGAAGCTGTCAATGGTCTTGGTCGAAATAAACTGGAACACGATGGAGTACGCCGCGTTGTCCCAGCCAAACATAAAGCCAAAGATCGCCAGGATAAAGCAGTTAAAACCAAAGATGACGCCCCAAATGGTCTTGCCCGTGTGGTTGGAAACCCACAGCGCGATAAAGTCGGTACCGCCGGTGGATGCGCCGGACTTAAGCGCGATGGCAGCGCCCAGGCCCGAGACCACGCCGCCAAAAATGATGAGCATGATCTTGTCGCCCAAAAACGGGGCGAAGTGAAAGATATTGAGAAACAGCGACGAAAGCACGACCTGCATCATCGAGAAGATGACGAAGCGCCTGCTGATGCCGCTCCAGCACAGGAGCGCCACGGGGATGTTGAGCGCGAGCATGCCGAGCGAGATGTCGATATGAACGCCGCCGAGCGAGGTAACGCGATCGAGCAGGACCGCGACGCCGGTGAGACCGCTCGGAAGCAGGTCGGCGGGGCGAATGAACGCCTGGATCAGGAATGTCTGGAGAACGGCGGAAATTGTGACCGCCACAGCAGTGATGGCGCGGCGGACAATGGTAAGGCGGCCGAGCACGAGCACGCGGTCCGTGAGCTGATCGATGGCGTTCGCCACGTAGGCTCCTTTCGAAGGCAGATGTAGTTGTGGGGCATGTCGGCGATTGTAGCATGGAGCGCGAAAGGGCGCTTCAATTCACCCGCTCTCGACAACCAAAACGAGCCAGCATCTCCCCAACCAAAGAGCCCAAAATCTAAGTGAGTAGACTATTCGCGACCTGTCGAGCACACCCAAAACAGCCACCTCTGTGACCTGCAGTTTTACTAAGGCAGATTCGCTTTGTGCTCTGCCTGAGCCGAAAAGTCTACTCACTTAGTCTGAGTCGGAGCCAAACGGATCAAATCGAAGCCAAAATGAGCCGATCTGCCGCAAAAGACGCGTGAATCGGTACTTCTCGTAGCGAATTGACGCTATAAAGCGGTCAGAATGTCGGCGAGGCTATCGATGATGGCATCAGCGGCGGACTGATCCAGGTTGACGCCCTCGTGCGGGCGCAGCGCCAGGACGCGGGCGCCGGAGCGCTTGCCGGCCTCGATACCCAAAGGCGAGTCCTCGATAACCAGGCACTCGGCAGGCTCCATACCCAGCGCCTCCATGGCACGCAGGTAGATCTCGGGGTCGGGCTTAAACGCGCTGCACTCGTGACCACTGATGGTGTAGTCCAGTACGTCGGCGATACCCGCAATCTCCACCAGCTCGTCAATCAACTCACGATACGACGAGCTCGCGATGGCACACTTCACGCCGCGCTCGTGCAGCTCACGCATCACCGACTCCGTCTGCTCGTTGAGCAGCTCGGCATACGGAACGGGGTGGTCCGGGCTGTAGACTTGCTTGTACTCCACGCGCAGGCGCTCGCGCAGCTCAATATCGTCGGGAACCAGCGTCTCCCAAATAGCGGGCTCGTTAGACCCCGAAAGATCGGGGATCTCGTCAAAGTAGAACCCCTTCTCCTCCATAAACGCCACGCGGCGACGGTTATAGAACCACTCGGTATCGACCAGCACGCCGTCCATATCAAACAGCACTGCCTTGATCATACGCATCTCCTCCCACCTGCCAAAAAGGGACAGGTTTATTTTGGTAGGTTTTATCTGGGGTTTTGCGGCGCGACGGGCGCGCCCTCCCCAGAGCAAAAAAGGGGACGGGGCGCAAACCCCATCCCCTCTCAATCAACCTGTAAGGTCTACTTACTTGTGATTAGTAGGAAAGCTTCCACATGTAGCGACGCATGGTCAGCGGGTGCTGACGGGCCTCGGCGATCTGGTTGCCGTACTCGCGCATAACGGCGAGGTGCAGCAGCGGGTTGAAGTAGGTGACGACGCTTGCCGGCACGGCGTCGGCCAGACCGTAGTCCTTGGAGTCGATCAGAGCGACCTTGGCGCCCATGCGCTTAAGGAAGGTGAGGGCGCGGGCGTCCATCGGACGGGTGGCACCATCGGACATGAAGAAGACGTAGGGCTTACCCTCGGTGGAAACCTCGAACGGGCCGTGGAAGTACTCGCCGGTGTTGTAGGCGGCGGCGTCGATCCACTGCATCTCGGTGAACAGGAAGGCGGCGTGAGAATAAGCCATCTTCTCGGAGGCACCGGAGGCCATGAAGTAGATCATCTCGTCGTCCTTGAAGTCCTGGGCGAACTGCTTGGCGAGGCCCTTGGCGGACTGAGCGGCGTTCTCGCAGAGCTCGAAGACGTTGGTGAGGCCGGTGATCATGTCCTCGTAGTGGTCATAGCCCTCGGTCTGCTGAAGGATCTCGACAGCAAGAGCGATGGCGTAGCCGGGCTTCTCGCACTTGGCAGCGTAGTTGGCGTGGAAGCCGTGAACGATGACGTGGTCGGCGTCGACGGTCAGAGCGGAGCCAGCCTTGTTGGTGAGGGAGACGACCGGGCAGTTGTGCTTCTTGGCGGTCTTGTTGGCCTCGACGGTCTCGGGCGTGGAGCCACCCAGGGAGCAGGTGATCACGAAGGTGTGCTCGTTGACCCAGGAAGGCGTGTCGTAGTTGAACTCGTTAGCGGTGAAGATCTGAACGTTCAGCTTGTCCGTGTTGTTGGCCAGGAAGTACTTGGCGGGGTAAAGGTCGGACATGGAAGCACCGCAGCCGACGAAAGCGACGCTGTGGATCTCGTGGTTGGACAGGACGTCAGCGACGATCTGCTTAGGGAGGTTAAGGTCGATCTCGTACATCTGACACATTCCTTTCGATTTGTTGCGGCGTCACATTGCCGGACGCTCGCAGGGTTACCGTAGTTAGGACCGAGTCGCCGGCCCGTTGAGAATGTGACAAAGGGACTATCCCTTTGTCACATGTTAGGGATGGAAGCCTGCCTGGGGTATGGGATGCCAGGCAGGCCCCCGGGGGAAGCGCTGGGTCGCGACTAGGCCAGGATGCCGGCCGCGGAGAGGGCGATGCCGCCCACGATGGCGATCACGAGAAGCCAACCGGTGTTGACGTTCTTCTTGATGAGCCAGTACATAAGGCCGGTGAGGCCAAGGGAGATCATCTGGGGCATCATGCCGTCCAGGATGTCCTGGATCACGACGGTGCCGTCAGCGAACTGCAGCGGGGTGGTGGCGCCGATCAGCGTAGCGATCATGCCGCCCACGGACATAAGACCCACGATGCCGCAGACATACATGAGCTTCTCCATGAGGTCGCCACCCTGGAGCTTGCTCAGGTACTCGTGGCCGCCCTGGTAGCCGATCTTGGCAGCGAACCACGTGATCAGCACGGAGGGCACAATGGAGATGAGCATGGCCAGGATCGGACCCATGATGGAGCCCTGCTGAGCCAGCTGAACGCCCAGGCCAAAGGCGATAACGCGGATGGTGCCCTGGAAGAAAGAGTCACCGATGCCGGAAAGCGGGCCCATGAGGGAGGTCTTGACCGCGTTAATCGAATCGGGATCGAAGTTCTCGGGATCCTTGGCGTACTCCTCCTCCATGGAGGCGGCGAGGCCTAGGACAAAAGCGCTCGTCTGCGGGGTGCAGTTGTAGAACGCCATGTGACGGTGGTAAGCCTCTTTCTTAGCAGCGAGCTGCTTGGGGTCGGACTCGTCCGGATAGAGGCGATCGAGCGTGGGGACCATGCCGTAGAGGAAGCCCATGTTCATCTGACGCTCGTAGTTCCAAGAGGCCTGGATGGCCCAGGAGCGCCAGAAGAACTGGCTGACCTTCTTGTTCAGGGACACGTCCTTGGTTGCGGTTGCCATAGTGTGTTCCTCCTTAGTCTTCGTCGTCTTCGAGCGGATCGTAGTCGGAATCGACACCGGCGGCTGCATGGGAACCGTTGAACTTGAAGCCCATGAAGACGATAGCCAGGCACACACCGATCAGAGCGACCGCGATGACGGACAGGTTGAGGTAGGCGGCGAGCAGGAAACCGATGAACAGGAACGGGGTCATACCCTTCTTGATCATCATGGTGAGCAGCAGGGCCAGACCGTAGGCGGTCATGATCTTGGTCGAGACGTTCAGACCAACGGATAGCCACTCGGGAACCATGTTGACGATGGCTTGGACCAGGTCGGTACCGACAAAGACGGCCAGGAAGATCGGCAGGAAGTACATGATGGCGTACAGACCGGAGCCGGCGCAGATGTGCATGCGGTAGGCGGTCTTGAACTTGCCGTTATCAATCGCGCTATCGGCCACATGGGTGAGGGCGGCGATGATGGAACGGAACACGATGCCGAGGAGCTGACCCAGGACGGCGACCGGGATGGCGATCGTCATGGCGGTCTCGGCGGAAGCATCGGTCAGGCAGGCGAAGGCAGCTGCCACGATGCTGCCCAGGACCATATCGGGCGGAACGGCGGCGCCGACCTGCACCAGGCCCATGGATACGAGCTCGACGGCGGCACCGACGGCAAGGCCGGTGGGCACATCGCCCAGCAGCAGACCGACGAGCGTGGCGCCAACGAGGGGCTGCTCGAAGTTAAGACGACCGAGCAGGCGGGAGTCCCACATGCAGAACACGCCGACGAGGCCGACGAGCACCGCACTGATGAACGTATTCATACCCTTCTCCTTTCAGTCAGGCAAAAGCCTGGTTGATTACAGCTTGGCGTCGATGTCGACGCTCTGATACGTGGGGGTCTGCTGGACGTAGAGCTTGATGCCCATGTCGAGCAGCTGGTTGACGTCGGCCTTCTGGGTGGCGTCGAAGAAGACGGAGCTGTCCTTGCCGCCGACCTGATCGGCACCGTCGTGGTTGGCGGTGGCGCCCAGGTTGATGGCGTCGAGCTTGTAACCCTGGCAGAACTGCAGCATCTCGGCAGTGTTGCCAAAGACGAACATGACGCGCTCGCCGAGGGTGTTGAGCTTGTCCATCTTGGCGAGGGCACGCTCGACGGTGAAGACGTTCAGGCGCACGCCCTGGGGCTTGGCCAGCTTAAGAGCGCCCTTCTTGATGTCATCGTTGGCGGCAGCGTTGTCGACGACGATGATGCGCTCGGCCTGAACCTTGGTGGTCCAGGTAAAGACGACCTGACCGTGCAGCAGACGGTAGTCAAGACGTGCGAGGACGATCTTGGCGGGACCGGAGCTGTGACGGGGCGCCTTAGCCTTCTTGGCGGGAGCCGCGGCAGCCTCGACCGGTGCGTTGGGGTTGGTCAGACCGGTGCGGGCCTCGTTGATGAGGGCCGCGAGCTCGGCACCCTTGACGGGGGCGGGGCTCATAGCGAGCGTCAGTGCCAGCGGAATGTTGAAACCGCTGATCACCGTGAATGCCGCACCGTTGCGGGAAAGCTCGACCATGCTGTTGTTGACCGAGCTGCCGAGCATATCGGTCAGCACATAGACGGTGTCGTCCGCGTTGAACGTGGCGATCATGGCGTCCACCTTGTTGGTGATGGGCTCCTTGTCGTCACGAGCAAGCGACACGACGTGGACGTTCGACACGTCGCCGAGAACCATCTCGAGCGTGTCTTTGGCGCCTGCGGCCAGGCCGCCATGAGATGCGAGAATGATCTGATTCATCTTGCCTCCTCCTTTTCGTTATTGTCATTATAACGTCTTATACGTTGCTTATATTGATAATTAGTATATAAACCGTTCGCGGGTGAAAAACGGCCGTTGGCGGGTTTAACGTACTTGAAACGTTGGGGCTGGGTAGGCCGGCGCTGGCTGGATAACCCCAGGTCGGACGCCGCGCGCAACCCCCTATCGCACGAAGTACCAGGGGCTTTCCTGCACGGTGGGCTCCAGCGCAATGCCCGTGCGCTCGCGGAAGAGATCCATGTCCTGCGATTTCTCCGTCCACCACGCGTTGGGCTTAAAGGTCATGCTCTCAACGACATGACCGACAAACACACTGTTGCGCAGCTTGGAAAAGTCGGTGTTCATAATCACGATGGACGCGAGCACCAAAACGATGCCCAGAACTTTGATCGCGCCGGCGGGCTCGGCGTAGACACCAATGCCCAGCAGTACGGTGACGACTGTCTCGAATGACATTACGACGGGAACTTTCGACGTCTCGAGCCCCATGGACAGACCCTGCATATATAAGATGTAAGCCACGGCTGTGGGGATGAGTCCAAAGCCAAGGAACAACAGCAGCAGCTGTGGCGACATTGCCGCGGCGACATCCGGCCACGGAGCCGCGATAGCTGCCATAACCGCACCGCCAAAAACAAAGCCCCAAAACGTGACAGCCAGCGGGTGGACCGTCTTGGTTGCTATCCGGCTAAACACCGCGAGCGACGCCCCACAAAAGCCTGCAATCACGCCCGACGTGACGCCCCAAACCGAAAAATGGAAACCGGAAAGGTCGCCATTAGTTACTGCAAGTACACAGCCCCCTATGTTAAAAGCGATGGCAACGAGCTTGTTGGGGGTCACGTCCTCGCGATAAAGCACGCGGCCGAGCACGACGCCAAACACCGGCGAGGTATAGAGCAGCACCGAGGCCGTGGACATGCCCACCTCGCCCATACACTCGTAATAGCAAGTGTTGGCGGCGGCCAAACCGACGATACCGACAAGCGCGCAGGGAACAAGCTCTTTAGGGCTTGCCTTGAACAGGGCCAGCGGACCCTGAGCCACGGTAGACCCCTCACCCGGACGGCAGCCCATAAACATCAGGACCGGTGCCAAGATAAGCGCTCCGACCAACAAGCGAAAGGCAGCCATACTCTGGGACGTAACGCCCATGGCCGAGATGCCGTTTACAAAGATTCCGATGCTGCCCCACATAAGCGCGGCGATCAGCACCAGCACATAGCCCAGATTGCTTTTCTTCAACGCAGCCTCCTCGGTATTGTTTCCAATATGTTTCACACTACGTTATAGTCGTTATATACATTTTTCAAGGCACAAATCGGCAAACGGGAAATCTCTAGACAAAGGGAGTGTCCCGCCAGCCACGGTATCGTCGATGTTTTGGCAATGTCAGCGAAAACCCGCCAGAGCGAGCAAAGTGCCTTGAAGTGAGGCGGCATTGACCTTCTGGTCATGCCGCCGAAGCTGAAAGGCAGATTGCCGCTCTGGCGGGTTTGCAGCGTCGGCCGGTTACGGCGTTTGGTAAAACGCCGTAACTAATAATCAAGCTTCCACATGTAACGGCGCGTCATATAGTCCTTGTGGGTAACGGCAGAGAGAGCGCGCATGTACACGTTGTTGAGAATCGGGGCAAAGATCAGGTGGTTGAAGTACTCGCTCACGCTGTCCTTGATGTCGTTGAGGCCGAGCTCCTTGGCGTCGAGCTGATAGACGCGCTCGCCACCGTACTGGTTGACGAAGCGGATGCCGCGCTCGTCATTGCAGCGGCTGCGGCCGACGCTGATGAGCTGGAACAGCGAGGTGCGCTTGTCCAGAATCTCGAAGGGGCCGTGGAAGAAGTCGCAGGTGTTGATGGTGCAGGAGTCGATCTGCAGCATCTCCTGCACGTTGCAGATGCTAAAGACGTAGGCGGCACCAAAGAGCGGGCCCTGGGCCATGACGTTGATGCAGGGCTTGTCGGCGTTCTGCTCGGCCCACTTAGCAGCGAGCGGACGGGTGTACTCGACGGCCTTGCGATAGATGGGGTCGACCAAGTCGAACGCGGCCATAGCGGTCTCGTACTCGGCATAGCCCTCGGTCTGCTGCGTGAGCTCCATGGCGATCATGGTCACGACGGCGGAGTTGGTGCGGCCCATGCAAGACTCGTCAACGGCCAAGCTGTCGTACTGGATCTTGTAGTCGCAGACCTCGGTGAGGCCGGACTCGTCAACATAGATGGCTATGGTGCTGGCGCCGTGATCCTTGGCGACCTGAGCGGCGACGATGGTCTCCTTGGTGCCGCGCATGGACACGACGACGGCCAGGGTGTTCTCGTTGACGTAGGCCGGGGTGGCGTGCACAAACTCGTTGCTGGTGTAGCTGGAGCTCACGACCTGCGTGGCCTCGTGCTCCATAAAGTACTGGGCAGGATAGTTACCACCGTTAGATCCGCCGGCGCCGATCCACACAACGCGCTTGATGCCGCCCTTGTCTGCCTTGTCAGCCAAAACCTGGGAGACGACATCCTTAACCTGTTCCTGAGTAGTCATCGTGCATCAGCCTTTCTTCTCGTTTGATGCTCTTGATGGCATACAAGTTACATACATGTTTTGGTTATGTCGACTAGTTGTATGCTATATTTGTCTTAGATATTTTGCTGGTAAAGTTTTCGGCAATCCATTATCAGCGGTTTTGTTGTCATGTTGGATACATGCTTGGTTCAGTAAGCATACAGGTTAGATACAGGTTGTTCGCATGAGCACTTCGTCGAAAAAGAACTTGGCCCAATACGAGCGTCTGGCGGGTACGCTGCGTGACCGCATCGCCGCCGGCATCTACGCGTGCGGAGACAAGCTGCCGTCCGAGATGGAGCTCATGGGCGAATCGGGCCTGTCGCGCAGCACTGTGCGTCACGCGCTTAAGGTGCTTGTTGACGAGGGCCTGGTTCGCACCGAGCGCGGACGCGGCGCCTTTGTGGCTGACACGCCGGCGCTCCACGAGAACAACCTGGTGTTTTCGAGCTATACCAAGCAGGTCGAAGGCCAGGGTATGAAGCCCACCACGCGCACGGTGGACTCGGGCTTTGCCAAAGCAATGGGCAGCGTGGCCAAGTTCTTTGACGCTAGCGTGGGCAGCAAGCTTGTCAAACTTGTCCGCCTGCGTTACCTGGACGATGCGCCACTGTGCCTGGAGACCACCTATCTACCACCGAGCTTTGAAGCACTCATCGATCGCGATATCAACGGTTCGCTCTACGCCACGCTGCGCCAAGAATTCCATCGCGCGCCGGCACAGGGGCATAAGACCTTTGAGGTGTGCTATGCCTCGCAAAACGAGGCGTTTTTGCTCAACGTCGAGCGCGGGCAGGCACTGATCCTTATCACTGACTACGTCTACGACACCGACGGCCGCCCGCTGCACATCTCCAAGCGCATCCAACGCACCGACCGCGCCAAATACACCGAGCCCATCGGCTAACCTGCCAAAATAAACCTGTCCCTAAATGGTAGGTTTGGGGAGATCGGGGAACCAGGTTGGTTTGGGTTGGTTGGGCGTGCGCTCGGCCAGGACCAGCTCCATCCAACACATGTCGTACCAGCGGCCGAACTTTTGCGCGCAGCGGTCGAAGGCGCCCACCAGGCGGTATCCCATGTGGGCATGGAAATCCTGGCTGTTGTGCGTCAGATACTCGTCGTCCTTATCGTGCGGCACGGCGATGAGCGCGCACATGCTGGTGATGCCCATCGCGACCAAGCATTGCTTGAGCGCGTCGTGCAGCCTGCGGCCCAGCCCGCCGTGACGCACGTCGCGCGCCAGATAGATCGACGTCTCGACCGACCAGTCATAGGCCTCGCGGCTGTTAAGCGCGCTCACATAGGCATAGCCCACTGGGTGCCCGTCCAGCTCCATAACCAAATACGGGTAGCGCTTGAGCGTACGCTCGATGCGCCCGGCGAACTCCTCAACGCTCGGCACCTCGTATTCGCAGGTTATCGCCGTCTCGCGTACATACGGCTCATAGATGGCAAGCAGCGCCGGCGCATCATCGGGCGTCGCCAGGCGAATCGTCGGCTCGGACATCTCGGGCATACAGCCCCTCCCCCACAAAAGCAAAGGCCGCCCTGCGCCAAACCCAGGCGTAGGGCGGCCCCTCGTCATTACATCAAGCTACAGGACAGCCGCCAGCGCGTCGATGTCCTCCTGCGTCGTGGCCCAGCTGGTGCAAAAGCGCACCACGGTGTGGGTCTCGTCGTACTTTTCCCAATACTCGATCGCGGCATGCTCGCGAATGCGCGCCATGTCCTCGTTGGGCAGAATCACAAACTGCTGGTTTGTGGGCGTCTCCAAGAAGAACTGGTAGCCGCGCTCGTGCAGCACGCGACGAAGCGCCTGCGCGGTTTCGATCGCCTGGCGACCAATCTCAAAATACAGGCCATCGGTAAAGAGCGCCTCAAACTGCACGCCCGTCAGGCGGCCCTTGGCCAGCAACGCACCGTGCTGCTTAATGCGCGGAATGGGATGCGCCGGAGCGTGCATGCCGCAAAACACCACGGCCTCGCCGCACAGAGCGCCGCACTTGGTGCCGCCGATGTAGAACACGTCGCACAGCTGTGCCAGCTCGGGCAGAGTGAGGTCGCACTCGTCGGCTGCCAGCGCATAGGCCAGTCGGGCGCCATCCACAAACAGCGGAATCTCGCGCTTCTGGCACACCGCATGAATTGCCGCGAGCTCGGCCTTGGAGTACAGCGTGCCGTACTCGGTCGATAGGCTCACGTACACGGCGCCCGGGAACACCGTGTGCTCGTAGCTCTCGTTTTCGTAGAACACCTGGATATAGTTCTCGAGGTCCTCGGCGTGCATCTTGCCCTCGTAGCCGGGGATGGTGAGCACCTTGTGGCCGCCAAACTCGATGGCGCCCGCCTCGTGGCAGGCGACGTGACCAGTCTCAGCAGCAACGACGCCCTCGTAGGGCGCAAGCAGCATGTCGATCACCGTCGCGTTGGCCTGCGTGCCGCCCACCAGAAAAAACACGTCGGCATCGGGGGCCTGACAGGCCTCGCGAATAAGGTGCATGGCACGCTCGGTGTGCGCATCGGTGCCGTAGCCGGGCTGCGGCTCCATATTGGTGTCGACGAGCGCCTGCAGCACCGCCGGATGGGCGCCGTGGGAATAGTCGTTGTTGAACGCGAGCATGGCAATCCTCTCTTACCAGGTATCGTCCAGATGATTCAGGTGGGGCTATTGTACGCCGTGCGGATAGGCAACGCGCGCGGCAAGGCACTCAAGTGCCAACACCAGGGCAAAGCCGCAGCTCACGTCAGTCAAAAAGTGTGCACCGATCACGATACGGCCAAAGGCGACGAGCGCCGCGACGAGCGACGCCGCCCAAAAGATCACGCGGCGACGCGAAGGCTTTTCCGCAAAGGCTGCCGCGGGAAGCCCGGCGAGCATAAGGCCGATCGCCGCATGCGCCGTGTGTCCGCTCGCAAACGACTTGAACCCGTCCTTGATCACGCCGGCGGCGATATAGGCCCACTTGTCGGGATTGCCGATCACCCACCACGGCTGAAAATTGAGCCCCGGCGTGACCTCGATCACGCGCATGCGTGGGCGCGACCACAACGGCTTAACAATGACGTTGAGGATGATGGCCTGAGCGACCCACACGGCCAGCACCATCAACGCCCAGCGCGTGAGCTCGTCGGGATCGGTGTCGCGTGTGAGGCGGTAGGCGATAAGGTTGGCAGCGATGACCAGCACAAACGTCAGCACCAGCTGAAACGCGATGAGTTTGCCGCCGACACGCTGCGATCCGACAATCTCGTAGCCGAGCAGGCCCACGTTGATGAGAATGCCCAGCGCGGCGAGCCACTTGCTTGCCTTGGAATCGGGGCGCACCGCTCGCACGAGCATAACGCCCGCGATGCTCGCCGTCAGCTCAAACGGTAGCTCGCCGGCCGCCTCGACAAAGCGACCGTACATGCTGCCGATGTTGAACAGCGCGCTCGAAATCTGATAATCGAAGAAACTGCCCACGCCCAGGCAGAGGGCAAGGATAACCGCGATAGCAGCGGCGTCTTTCTTATAGATGTACCCGAACATGCTTTCCTTTCGATGGAACCAGATTGCCCAACTGGGGCGTTTGCAGCGTCGACCCGTTAGTCATCGTCGCTCGCGCCCAGCTGCTGCAGCAGCATGAGCGCAGCCGCCACCGGGCCGGTGCCGTCGTTGGCATCGAGGCCGCGACCCAGGCCGCTGCCCGCGCCGGCGCCCGCCTTGTAGGGCACGGAGAGCTTGCGACTCTTGGGAAAGTTCACCGCGCCATAGCGGGTCTTTAGTTCAAAAGCCACCTTCTTGGGCACGTCGACGCCCAAAAACGTGATGCGGCCGCCACTGAGTGTGACGCTCTCGAGTCCCAGGCGCTCGCCGCGGATACGGATGCGCGCGCGATTGAACAGGTTGAGTCCCGCCAACGGCAGCTCACCATGCGCAGCCTCGGTCTCCTCCTGCACCTCGTCGACACTCTCCAGGTCCTCAGCCGCCGCGAGCTTGCGGTACACGAGCACGCGCTGGTCCACCGCCGCCATGTACTCCTCGGACAAGAAGTAGTCGGCCGGCAGGTTGATGCCCACGCTCGCCGCCTCCACGCCGGCATCGTCATCGCCGCGCGCCTCGGCCACGGCCTGTCCCAGCATCTGCGTAAACAGGTCGAAGCCCACGCTCGACAGGTTACCGTGCTGTTCGGCACCCATAAGCGAACCGGCGCCGCGGATCTCCAGGTCGCGCATGGCGATGCGCATGCCGCTGCCCAGGTCCTGGAACTCGGAAAGCGCGGTCAGGCGTGCCGTGGCCTCCTCGGTAAGCGGCAGCTCGCCGGGGAACATAAAGTACGCGTATGCCTGCGTGGCTGAGCGGCCCACGCGGCCCTTGAGCTGGTAGAGCTGTGCCAGGCCCAGGCGCTGCGAGTCCTCGATGATGAGCGTGTTGGCCGTTGCGTTGTCGATACCGCTCTCCACGATGGTCGTGGCGATGAGCACGTCAATCTTCTTGGTCGCGAACTCGATCATCACGTCCTCGACCTCGCGCGGGCTCATCTTGCCGTGTGCCACACCCACGCGCGCCTCGGGCGCGGCCTCGTGCACGCGCGCCACGGCATCGTCGATGGTCTTGACGCGGTTGGACACGTAATACACCTGGCCACCGCGGCCCACTTCCAGACGGATCGCCGCGCTCACCACGTCGGGGTCGTACTCCCCCACGTGCACGATCACGGGACGGCGCCCGGTCGGCGGCGTGGTGATCAGGCTCATATCGCGCACGCCGCTCGTGGCCATCTGCATGGTTCGCGGGATGGGCGTGGCCGAAAGCGTGAGCACGTCGATCTGCTCGCGCAGGTTCTTGAGCTGCTCCTTGTGCTGCACACCAAAGCGCTGTTCCTCGTCGATGATCACCAGGCCCAGGTTCTTGGGGTTCACGTCGGCCGAAAGCAGACGGTGTGTGCCGATCAGCACATCGATCGTGCCCTCGGCAAACGCCTTGAGCGCGCGCTTTTGCTGCGCCGGGGTGCGGAAGCGGCTGAGCACCTCGACCTCCAGGCCAAACGGGGAAAAGCGCTCAAAGAACGTCTCGTAGTGCTGCTGGGCCAGAATGGTCGTGGGGCAGAGCACCATGACTTGGCGGCCGGAGTCCACGCACTTAAACGCCGCGCGCAGGGCGACCTCGGTCTTGCCGAAACCCACGTCGCCGCACAGCAGGCGGTCCATGGGCTTGGGTGCCTCCATGTCGGCCTTTATGTCGGCGATAGCCTCCAGCTGGTCGCGCGTCTCGTCGTAGGGGAAGCTCTCCTCCATCTCGATCTGTTCGGGCGTATCGGGCGGACAGGCGATACCGGTAATCGAAGAGCGGCGCGTATACAGGTCGACCAGGTCAAACGCCAGCTTTTTGGCATTCTTGCGCGCCTTGTTGGTGGCACGCGTCCAGTCGGCGGTGTTGAGCCTGGTCAGGCGCGGCTTATCGCCGTCGGGACCAACGTAGCGCGTAATGCGGTCAACCTGCTCCAGCGGCACATAGAGTTTGTCGCCGTCGGCGTATTCCAGCAAAAAGTAGTCGCGCTCCTTGCCGCCCACTTCCTGGCGCGCGATCTCGCTAAAGAGCGCGATGCCGTGGGTGGCATGCACGACGTAGTCGCCCGGCTTAAACGGGAAGGTGATCTGCGTAATGTCAACCTTTCGGCGGCTACGCGCGCGGTTGGCATCCATGCGGGCGTTAAGGTCGGCGATCGAGAACACGGCCAAATTGGCATCGGGCACCACCACGCCCTGCGGCAAGGCGGCATCGACAAAGGTCACGCGTCCGCGCGAGATAGTGGGCACGGCAGCACCGGCGGCAGCCTGGGCGCCAGAGCGTTGGTGTCTTTGCGCGGTATTGAAAAGAACAGAAGCAGT
>CABPCW010000026.1 GCA_902406155.1 uncultured Collinsella sp. | reverse complement strand
TTTCCTGCCCGATAAGGCAATCGACCTCACCGACGAGGCCGGTGCCCGCGCTCGCATCGCCGCGAATCGCGCGCCCGAGCCGGTGCGCGAGGCCGAGCATCGCATCGAGGAGCTCAAAGCCGCCGCGCAGGAGGCCACCGAGAGCGACGACATGAACAAGGCCGCCGAGATCACCGAGCAGCAGAAGGCTGCCGAGATTGAACTCGCCGAGGCCAAGGCTGCCTGGACGGCCGAGCTCGACGCCAGCCCGCTCACCATCGATGTCTCCCAGATCGCCGACATCGTGTCCGTGACCTCGGGCGTGCCGGTGTCCTCGCTCACCGAGAGCGAGAGCCGCCGCCTGTTGCAGACCGAAAGCGTGCTCAAGACGCGCATCATCGGTCAGGATGAGGCCGTCGAGGCCGTTGCCAAGGCCGTGCGCCGCAGCCGCTCGCCGCTCAAGGACCCGCGCCGCCCCGGCGGCAGCTTTATCTTCCTGGGCCCCACCGGCACGGGCAAGACCGAGCTCGCCAAGACGCTCGCCGAGTATCTCTTTGGCAGCAAGGACGCGCTCATCAGCTTTGATATGTCGGAGTTTGGCAGCGAGTTCGAGGTCTCCAAGCTCATCGGTAGCCCTCCGGGTTACGTTGGTCACGACGAGGGCGGCCAGCTCACCAAGGCCGTTCGTCGCCACCCGTACTCGGTCGTGCTGTTCGACGAAATCGAGAAGGCGCACCCCGATATCTTCAACATCCTGCTGCAGGTGCTGGAGGAGGGTCGTCTGACCGATAGCCAGGGCAAGACGGTCGATTTCCGCAACACCGTGATCATCATGACATCCAACGTGGGCGCCCGCGAGATTGCGCAGGATGCAAGCGTTGGCTTTGGCACCACCGGCGAGCAGGGCCTCACCTCGAGTGAGATCCGCGGCCGCGCGATGGGCGAGCTCAAGCGCCTGTTCCGCCCCGAGCTGCTCAACCGCATCGACGACATCGTGGTGTTCCAGAAGCTCTCGGGCGAGAATCTTACCAAGATCGCGCACCTGCTGGTGGACGACCTGCGCCAGCGTCTGATTGCCAACGGCATGAACATCAAGCTCACCGATGCGGCCTATGACAAGATCGTGGCCGAGGGCACCGACCTCACCAACGGCGCGCGTCCGCTGCGCCGTGCTATTCAAAAGCTTATCGAGGACCCGCTGTCCGAGGAGCTTCTGGCCGGCGAGTGGGGCGAGGGCGATACCGTCCTGTGCGACGTGGCCGATGGCAAGTTTGTCTTTAGCCACGGTACGGGCGAGATCCCGGCACCGCGTCCGGCGGGCACGCTCGGTGGCGATACCACCCCGGCGGCACCGCACGCCGGCAACGCCGCGCCCGTGAGCGGCGGCGTGACCTCGGGCCCCGGCGGCATGATGCAAACCGGCTCTGGCGCGCTGTAGGGCGTAACAAAACCTTGTGTCCACGAGGGCGTTCCAAAGGAGCGCCCTTTTTCTGTTGAAAAGGACCCTTCGTTCAAAGTAGATCTCATTAAACATATCAATGGCGTATGCATAAACGTTGATCAAGCGTTGAGGTTGGTTGAAGGGTCCAACGTCCCTTTGGCGCGGCCCGTCTAACCTGCTTTATTCTAATAAAGTAGCGTTTCCCCGCCGTTAGCCGATGATGCAAGGGCGCTCGGCGTTTTCGACTGGTTTATGCACGCAAAGTCTGGGAATATACAAGTCGCATGTCTTACTGTCTAACCAGTTGCGCCAAGGAGGCACCATGGATTACAAGATCACCGGCTACGAGCCCGCCCAGCTGTTCCATTTCTTTGAGGAGGTCAGCGCGATCCCTCGTGGGTCTGGCAACGAGAAGGGCATCAGCGATTTCCTGGTTGCGTTTGCCAAGGAGCGCGGCCTCGATGTGTACCAGGACGAGGTCTACAACGTCATCATTCGCAAGCCCGCTTCTGCCGGCGCCGAGAATGCCCCGACCGTGATGCTGCAGGGCCACATCGATATGGTGTGCGACAAGTTGGGCTCTGTTGAGCACGACTTTACGACCGACGGTATCGACCTGGTCGTCAAGGACGGCGTCCTCACCGCTAACGGCACCACCCTGGGCGCCGACAACGGTATCGCCGTCGCTCTGATGCTCACTGTTCTCGATGACGATTCGATCGTTCACCCCGCCCTCGAGTGCGTATTCACCACCGACGAGGAGACTGGCCTGGTCGGCGCCGAGACGCTCGACAAGTCCCAGATTAGCGCCCGCACCATGATTAACCTTGACTCCGAGGAAGAGGGCGTTGCCACCGTCAGCTGCGCCGGCGGCGTCGTTGTTACCTACACCTGCCCCATCGTGCGCGAGCACAAGACCGGCAGCACCCTCACGCTCGACATCTCCGGCCTACTGGGTGGTCATTCCGGCAACGATATCAACCTGGAGCGCGGCAACGGCAACCTCATCATGGCCCGTATCATCGACCGCCTGATGGTCGCCGGCGAGCCCGCCATCGTCAGCTTTAACGGCGGCACCAAGGACAACGCCATCAACCGTGAGTGCAAGGCTGTTCTGGTCTACGCCGACCACGCTGCCGCCGAGGCCGCGGCCCAGATCGCAAAGGGCATCATCGCCGACGTCACTGCCGAGCTCGAGGTCTTCGACCCCGGCTTTACCTGCACCGTCGAGATTGCCGACGATGCCGAGGTCGAGGCCATGGACCAGAAGTCCGCGCTTGCCCTCATCCGCGCCCTGCGTCTTGCCCCTAACGGCGTGATTCGCCGCAACGTCGCCACCGACGGCTCCGTCGAGGTTTCCTCCAACATCGGCGTGGTTGCCACTTCCGACGACCAGGTCAAGATCATGCTGTCCCCGCGCTCCTCGATCACCTCGCTGCAGAACGAGTTCAAGGACCGCCTGCAGACGTTGGCCGATGTCCTGGGCTTCGATGCCAAGTTCGAGTTCGAGTATCCCGGCTGGAGCTATGCCGAGCATTCGCCGGTCCGCGACGTCTTTGTCGAGAGCTATCGCGAGCTCTTTGGCTCCGAGCTGCGCATCGAGTCCATTCACGCCGGCCTTGAGTGCGGCCTGTTTGCCGAGGCCCTGCACGGCCTGGACGCCATCGCCGTGGGCCCGACGCTCTCCGATGTCCACACCCCGGACGAGAGCATGGAGCTCGCTTCTGCCGAGCGCTTCTACGAGCTGCTCATCGACGTCCTCAAGCGCCTTGCTGCGTAAAGGTCGCCTTGACTAAGCCGCTCTAAAACGGCTGGCTATGAAAACGGCCGCCTGGCGTAATGCCGGGCGGCCGTTATTCGTTACAGCGCCAAAATCCCCAGATGCTCAAGCAAGATCTTAAGCCCGATGAGGATGAGCACGACGCCGCCCACGATGGTGGCGGGTTTTTCGTAGCGCGCGCCAAAGGTGTGGCCGATCGCTACGCCGGCGACGGAGAAGATAAACGTTGTGACGCCGATGAGCGACACGGCGGGAACGATGTCGACCGAGAGCGCGGCAAATGAGATGCCAACGGCTAGGGCGTCGATTGAGGTGGCGATGGCGAGGATCATGTACTCGCCCAGGTCAATCTTTTCGGCATCCTTGCCGTCGCCTTCATCCTCGTCTTCGGTAAAGGCTTCCCACAGCATCTTGCCGCCAATAAAGGCCAAAAGGATAAAGGCGATCCAATGGTCGATGGGCCCGATGATGCCCATGAATTGACTGCCGAGCGCCCATCCGATCACGGGCATGCCGGCCTGAAAGCCGCCAAAGAACAGGCCGAGTACAACGGCGACTTTAAGGTTGATCTTTTTCATGCCGAGACCCTTGCAGATGGAAACGGCAAAGGCGTCCATCGAAAGGCCAACGGCGAGCAACACGAGCTCTGCGAGTCCCATAGTCTGGCTCCCTCTCTGCGGGCAGGCCCGCGTGTACCTCTTGGGGGAGCAACAAAAAGACTAACCTTGGCACATGGTTGATTGGGTAGTCAAAAGAGCCCGTCCCAAATTAGCTATCTTAGCGGTGTTCGCTCATTCTGTAAGCATCGGATTTCGCGAGCGCCACGGGGACAAACCGTGAGAAACTATTTAGCGTTTATGGAGCGTATACGATGGGAGCGATGCCTTGGATAAGAACGAGCTGCAAAAGCGTATGGAACAGGCCATCCGCCTGACGGCACCTGGTCAGCCGATCCGCACTGCCCTCGACATGATCATCGCCGGTCACCTGGGCGCCCTTATCTGCGTTGGCGACACCGAAAACGTGCTTGCTGCCGGTAACGACGGCTTCCCGCTCAACATTTCGTTCACCTCGAACCGTCTGTTCGAGCTCTCCAAGATGGACGGCGCCATTGTCATCGACGGCGACCTCACCCAGATCCTGCGCGCCAACTTCCACCTCAATCCCGATCCCTCGCTTGCCACGAGCGAGACAGGTATGCGTCACCGCACCGCCGCTCGCATGTCGGTGCTCACCGACGCCATCGTGATCTCGGTCTCGGCCCGTCGTGCCGTCGTTAACGTGTACGTTCACGGCAAGAGCTACGAGATCCAGCCCGTCACCACCATCATGAGCTCGGTCAACCAGCTCGTCGCCACGCTCCAGACCACCCGTCAGTCGCTCGACCGCTCCCTGCTGCGCCTGACGGCCCTCGAGCTCGACGACTACGTTACGCTCGCCGACATCACCGGCATTTTCTCGAGTTTCGAGATCATGCAGCAGGCAAAGACTGAGCTTAAGGATTGCATCGTCAAGCTGGGTAACCAGGGCAAGCTCGTGCAGATGCAACTCGAGCAGCTCGCGGGCTCCAGCATGGATACCGAATACGACTTGATGATCCGCGACTACGCAAGCGATTCCTCCGAGGCCAACGCCGAGAAGATTCGCGCCAACCTGAGTCGCATGACGCCTAAGGACCTGTCCGACCCGCAGCACGTGGCGGCAGTTCTGGGTTACGACGACCTGGACGAGGACTCCGTCATGACGCCGCTGGGCCTGCGCACGCTTTCGCGCGTGTCCGTCGTGCGCGACGGCGTGGCCGAGAAGATCGTCGACGAGTACGGCTCGTTGCAGGAGCTCATGGACGACATCAGCGAGGATCCGGAGCGCCTGGGCGACTTTGGCGTCAACAACCCTGCCATTCTTGCGGACTCGCTGTACCGCATGAAGGGCACCAAACAGGGGAACGCATAATGGCGCCCGTATGCGCCGTGGTCGTTGCCGGCGGCAGCGGCCAGCGCTTTGGAAATCCCGGCGGCAAGCAGCTCGTTAACGTGGCGGGCCGTCCGCTCATGAGCTGGTCTATCCGCGCGTTCGATCGTAGCGACAAGGTCGGCCACATCGTGGTGGTGTGCCCTGCCGAGCGCCGTGCCGAGATGCGCCGCCTGGCCATCGACCCGTTTGACTATGACACGCCCATCAGTTTTGCCGATGCCGGCGATACCCGTCAGGATTCCACCCGTGCCGGCGTGCATGCGGTACCGACGGGTTTCGAATATGTCGCCATCCACGACGGCGCCCGTCCGCTTATCACGACCGAGGCCATCGATCATGCGATTGACGTGCTTGTGGGTGACCGCTCGCTCGACGGTGTCGTGTGCGGTCAGCCCGCGATCGATACGCTCAAGATCGTCGACGGCGACAATATCGTCGAGACGCCGCCGCGCGAGCTCTATTGGGCCGCGCAGACGCCGCAGATCTTTAGCGTCGATGCTATGAAGCGCGCCCACGCTGCAGCCATTGCCGAGGGCTTTATCGGTACCGACGATTCATCGCTGGTCGAGCGCATGGGCGGGCGCGTCCGCTGTGTCCAGAGCCCGCGCGATAACCTTAAGGTGACGGTGCCCGAGGACCTGCGTCCCGTAACCGCGATTCTGCTTGGCCACATGGCCGAGGGAGAGGACCTTCCCCATGTTCAGTAACCTGCGCATTGGCCACGGCTACGACGTCCACCGTTTGGTGGAGGGGCGTCGATGTATCATCGGCGGGGTCGACATTCCCTACGAGCGCGGCCTGCTGGGCCACTCGGATGCCGATGTGCTTGCGCACGCCTTGGCCGACGCCATTCTGGGCGCCTGCCGCGGGGGAGACATCGGCAAGCTATTCCCCGACACCGATCCCGCCTGCGAGGGTGCCGATTCGATGGTGCTGCTCGCTCGCGTGATGGACTATGCGCGCGAGTTGGGCTTTGAGTTTGTCGATGCCGATTGCACCATTGCCTGTCAGCAGCCCAAGATCACCCCGCACCGCGATGCCATGCGCGCCAACCTTGCCCATGCCCTGGGCGTCGACGTCGAAAACGTGGGCGTCGCCGCCACTACGACCGAAAAGCTCGGTTGGGAAGGCCAGGGCGAGGGAATCGGTGCCTGGGCCGTCTGCCTGCTACAGAAAACCGTTAAGGAGTAACGAATGCGTATCTACAACAGCGCTACCCATAAAAAGGAAGAGTTCCAGCCCATCGAGTCCGGCAAGGTCCGCATGTACGTGTGCGGCCCCACGGTCTACGACAACATCCACATCGGCAATGCCCGCACGTTCATCAGCTTTGATGTGATTCGTCGCTGGCTCATCGCGAGCGGCTACGAGGTCACGTTCGCCCAGAACCTCACCGATGTCGATGACAAGATCATCAAGCGCGCCAACGAGCAGGGCCGAACGGCCGCCGAGGTCGCGACGGAGTTCTCCGACAAGTTCATCGGCGTCATGCGCGCCGCTAACGTGCTCGATCCCGATGTGCGCCCCCGCGCCACCAAGGAGATCGGCCCCATGATCGCCATGATCAAGACGCTTATCGAGCAGGGCCACGCTTACGCAGCCGATAACGGCGACGTGTACTTTGCCGTGCGCAGCGATCCCAGCTATGGTCAGGTCTCGGGCCGCAACATCGACGACCTTATGGTTGGCGCGCGCATCGAGGAGAACGAGGACAAGAACGACCCGCTCGACTTTGCCCTGTGGAAGGCCGCCAAGCCCGGCGAGCCCAGCTGGCCGAGCCCCTGGGGCGAGGGCCGTCCCGGCTGGCACACCGAGTGCGCCGCCATGGTGCACCGCTACCTGGGCACCCCGATCGACATCCACGGCGGCGGCTCCGATCTTGCCTTCCCGCATCACGAGAACGAGTGCGCCCAGGCCACCTGCGCCTGGCACCAGGGCTTCTCCAACACCTGGATGCACACGGGCATGCTGCTGGTAGACGGCGAGAAGATGTCCAAGTCGCTCGGCAACTTCTTTACGCTGGCCGAGGTGCTCGAGCAGCACTCCGCTGCCGCCCTGCGCCTGCTGATGCTGCAGACGAGCTATCGCTCGCCGCTCGACTTTTCTTGGGAGCGCCTGGAGGGTGCCGAGAACTCGCTCACGCGTATCGCCGGTACGGTCGAGAACCTGCGCTGGGCCGCGAACCATGCGACGGCCGACGCCGATGAGGCAGCATCCGAGGCGTTTGCCTCCAAGGCCGCCGAGACCCGTGCCACCTTTAAGGAGTGCATGGACGACGACTTTAACACCGCCGGCGCCATGGGCGCCGTCTTTGGCTTTGTGACCGAGTGCAACCAGTACCTGGAGCAGGCGGGCGACGCTGCCGACAAGGCCGCCGCGCTTGCCGCCGCCGATACGCTGGTCGAGCTGCTCGACACATTTGGCGTTGAGCTTCCCGAGCCCAAGGTCGAGCTGCCGCTGGGCCTGCTGGGCGTTGCCGCCGGCCTAGTCGCCTACACGGGTGACGACGTGGACGAGGCCGCTGCCAAGATTCTCGAGGCCCGCGCCGAGGCCCGCGCCGCCAAGAACTGGGATCTGGCCGACGCCATCCGCGACCAGCTCAAGGACCTCGGGCTGACGATCGAGGACACTGCCGCTGGCACTCGTATCAAATCTCTCTAATCCCCTCGGGTTTCCCAAGCACCCGACCTTGCCGTTCAAACCGTCGCTCGCGTACTCAAGTACGCGTCGCTCCTCTTTCACGGCAATCTCGGGCACTTGGAAAACCCGTACCGACCGCTTGAGCTATTCGTCTTAAGCGGTCGCTTCTTTTGTCCTGTTTGAAAATTTTTTAAAGGAGGCCGTTTTATGGCCGACAATCGCAAGCGTGCGCCTCGTGGCGGCAAGCAGACTGCTTCTGGCTCGCGTCCGATTCGCCGCAACGACCGCGCTGCCGCTCCCAAGGGCCAGCGCGATCGCGCCCAGGCCGCACGTCCGCAACGCGATCGTAACCGCGACGCTGTCCAGGTTCCCAAGGGCGAGTTTATCGAAGGTCGTCGTGCTGCCGCCGAGGCGCTGCGCACCGGTTTTCCCATCAAGTGCGCGCTCATCGCCGAGGGCGGGGAGCGCGATGCCGCTCTGTCGCGCCTGGTTGATGACCTCAACGCCACGGGCGTCCGCATTAAGTATGTGCCGCGCGCGCAGCTCGATGCGCTGTCGAGCCATGGCGCTCACCAGGGCATTGCGCTCGAGGTGGGCAACTTCCCTTACGCCGATGTCGCCGACATCCTCGACCGCGCAGGCGAGGGCCCGGCGCTTGTCGTGGTGCTCGACCATGTGACCGACGACGGTAACTTTGGCGCCATCGTGCGCTCTGCCGAGGTTGTGGGCGCAGCGGGCGTCATCATCGCCAACAAGCGTGCCGCCGGCGTGACCGTGGGCAGCTACAAGACCTCCGCCGGCGCCGTCATGCATCTGCCTATCGCGCAGGTGCCCAATATCGCCCGTGCGCTCGATGACCTCAAGGCCGCCGGCTTTTGGGTGGGTGGCGCTTCCGAGCATGCCGAGGGCAGCTGCTGGGATGCTCCCTTCGAGGGCCGCGTGGCGCTCGTCATGGGCTCCGAGGGCGACGGCATCTCACGTCTGGTGCTCGAGAAATGTGACTTTTTGACCAAGCTTCCCCAGCGCGGCATGACCGAGAGTCTCAACGTGGCCCAGGCGACCACCGCGCTGTGCTTTGAGTGGCTGCGCCGCAACGCCGGCGAGCTCATGGGGGAGGAGTAGCGCATGTCCAAGAAGAACCGCGCCAAATCCAAGGCCAAGCGCTTTGGCGAAGGCTCGGCCAAGCCGATTGTTTCGGCCGCGACCTATGGCGTGGGCGGCAATGCGTTTGCGCAGGCCATCGCCGACCCGGTCTCGACGGTGCACTCCAATAAGCCCGAGCTGCTGGTGGTCGACGGCTACAACGTGATCCACTGCACGCCG
Organism: uncultured Collinsella sp.; assembly: GCA_902406155.1. Lineage (GTDB taxonomy): Bacteria > Actinomycetota > Coriobacteriia > Coriobacteriales > Coriobacteriaceae > Collinsella. Next base: position 17,381 of record CABPCW010000026.1, on the reverse strand, counting down.
CGCTACGAAAAGCTCGTCTACGACCATTCCGATGATCCGTATTCCAGCGACGTTCACGATATGGCGCGCACCGCCCTCATCAACGACGTCGCCGCCTTTGCCCAGGGCCGCTACGAGGCCGTGATCGTGTTCGACGGCGCGGGCAATATCTCCAACGAGCGCCCCAACCTGCCGGCCCGCGGCGTGCGCATCGAGTTTTCGCCGACGGGCGTCTCTGCCGATACTGTGGTGCAAAAGCTCTGCATCGAGGCACGCGAGGAAGGCCGCGCGTGCTCCGTGGTATCGAGCGACGGCACGATCCAGGCCGTCGTCATGGGCAAGGGCGTAACGCGCATCTCGAGCCGTATGCTGGTGGACGAGATCAAACAGATCGATAACGACGTTCACGAGGCAGAGGAAGCTCCGCAGATCAAGATGACTCTGGGCAGTCGCCTGAGCCCCGATGCCCTGGCCAAGCTCAAGGCCCTGCGCGGACGGTAGGGGAGTTGCGGCAGAGAGCCGTTTCCTAGATTGGTCTACCCGCTGATTTGTAATCAGTGGGTTGCGGGTTTGCAGCTGTCAAAACGAATAGGTTTATGTTTTGACGAACAGATAAAACTGTTCGTTCTGACGAACGGTTTTTGAGATGTGGTCGGTCGAAGGGCCTGTTGCGCCCCGTCCTCAATTCCTTTATCCTAAACAGGCTTCGCGCGAAAGCGCCAAGTGTGCCAGTGTGGCGCAACGGTAGCGCAACTGATTTGTAATCAGTGGGTTGCGGGTTCGATTCCTGTCACTGGCTCCATGAGAGTTTCGGGCTCTGTCTCTATATGGGACAGAGCCCGTTTCTATTTAGGTGGTGCGCCATCGGGTTAGCGCCCATCCCGTTTTTGGTTTGTCTCGTCCTCCAGTTTGTCTAAATCTGTAACACCAAGACCGATATTCGGCATCTAACTGTTACAGATTGAGATGAAACTTAGGGTGTTTTAGGAATATCTTGATCTGTAACATCTAGAAGCGGAATAGGCCTCTTGCTGTTACAGATCGAGACAAGGGCGAGCGCGGATCTGGATGTCCTGCTCGAGCGTGGATTTCTGGATACGCGAGCGAAGAAAATCTCCCGACCGGAGAACGAGCGTGGATAATTAACTTGGATAGGGAGCTAAGGTAAACACCGATTGTCTATCGACGGCTTTAGAAACAACGACCCCGATTTCATTGTGGAATCGGGGCCGTTTGTGCCTCAGGAATCCGAATGGATTAATCGAGCTCCTAAGGAACTTCTTGGGTTCTTGCTAATGGTCTGCCGAGGATGTCCCCAATGCAAACAGCGGGCATCTACTCAATATAGCTGGGGTTCTTCTTGATGATCACGCGTGCAGCGATGAAGGAGACGACGATGGCGATGATGGCGACAACGCATGCCAGCACGAAGTTACCCATGGACCCATCGGGAGCGATAAAGATGAGTGCCGAAAGAAGGCCGGGGCATGCTCCCGCAACATACTCTTTCAGAACAAAGATGCCTGCAGGGAGTCCAGCGCAGAGCGCGCCGATTGCCGTGCCGACAAGCAGGCGCGGACGCTCGATGAGGCAACCGTAGAACGCGGGCTCGGTTACGCCACAGAGTGCGGTGACGGCAACCGTGGTGACCATACCCCTCTTCTCTTTGTTTCCCTTCATGGCAGTTGCCAGGGCGAGGCTCGTGCCGCCAATGCAGAGGTTCGAGATGAATCCAAAGATAATGGGTGCCCAACCGAGCTGCGCCAGGCTCGTAACTTCGATTGCGATGTAAGCCTTATCGAGACCGAGCATGACGAAATAGGGGTTAAGGGCTGCCAGGATCGGAGTAGCGATAAATGCCACGTTGTCCATAAGCCACGTGACGGCATCGCTCAGCGCGTAGCCCATCATGCTGCCGGCGGGGCCAAGGATAATAAGCTCGACGGGCACGACGATGATCATGGTGAGCAGCGGCTTCAAGAACAGTTTGGTAACGTCGGGAATAATCTTCTGAAGGCCGCGGTCGACAAAGTACATGAATACAACGCCCAGTACGATGGGCACTACCGTACTCGAATAGTCGTTCGTCGGGATGGGAATACCAAGAAAGTCGAGACCCTCGGCACCGCTAATGGACGAGCTGATCATGATCGCGCCCAGCAATGCGCCCATGATGGGCTGCATCTTCATGACGGCCGCGAGCTGATAACCAAGATAAACGGGTAAGAAGCTAAACGAAGCGCTAAAGATCGCCAACAGGACCTGGGCGGTTCCGCTATCGGTGCTCAATCCGCAATAATTGACCAGGAGATTCTTGATCGAAAGAATGAGTCCGCCAACGATGAGCGCCGGGACGATGGGCATGAATACCTGTGCAGAGACGTTCCCGAATTTCTCAATCAAGCCCATGGCGGTGTTACCGCTTTTAATGCCTTCTGCAAGGTCTTTGGCGGTTTGGGCATCGTCGGCAACCGTGCCACCGCCGACTTCGATTCCCGCGAAGTCGAGGAAGTCGTTGTAAGCCTCGGTGACGTTGGGGCCGATGATCACCTGAAGCTGGCCACCGCTGACTACTGCCCCGAGCGCCTGATCGGCCGATTTGGCGAGCTGGAGATCGATGATCGAGGTGTCTCGTGCGTCGATGCGAAGGCGCGTCGCACAATGAGTTACCGATGTAATGTTCTCTTTGCCGCCAACAGCCTTTAGGACTGTTTCGGACATTGCCTGATATTTCATCTCTTTCTCCTAACCTTCCTGCTCCTGATACTTCGAGATAAGGTCTCGGTACCAATACCAGCTCTTTTTGGGGGTGCGCTCCAGATTGTTCTCGAAGTCGATATGGACAAGTCCGTATCGTTTTTCGTAGCCGTTGATCCAGCTATACAGATCCATCGTCGACCAGAGGTAGTAGCCCTCAACGCGCGCGCCGTCGCGCTTAGCCCTCATCATGTGCTCGATGAACTGGCCCAGAAGCTCGATGCGGTCATCATCGTGGATCATTCCGTCTGCGTCTGGTTGCTCATAGGCGCCATGTCCGTTTTCCGTAATAAAGATGCGGGGCGCGTCATAGCGCTCGTGGACATCCATGATGGTTGAATACATGCAACCTGGGAGTATTTCGCGGCCCCATTTATTGCGGGGAACATTGCTGTCGCGGGCGCTTTCAAACAAGGGCGCAATGCATTTTCCTTCGACCTTTTTGCTCGAACCGCCCTTATTGTTCGCCGAAACGGCAAGCTCTCCACCGTGCCAGTCGGTTACATACTCTCGGCAATACACGTTGAGTCCAATAAAATCGACTTTACCGTCTCTGAATTCTTCTACGTCATTTGGGGATCGATAGAGCGAGACGCCAAGTTTTTCAAGGATTTCGTCCATTTCTGGCGGCAGTTGACCCTGAAGCGCTGGTGCCAGAATCATGCGATTGGCGAAAAAGTCTGCGTATCGAAATACGTCATCAGGGTGCTCGGTTGCCGGGTCGAGTTCGACAACGCCGCCATCGTGGACGGCGCCGATGATGCCGTCGTAGCCCATTTGACGATATGTTCGGACTGCGAGTGCGCTTGCGCGCATCAGGTTGTACTGAAACTGCATGTACGACTGAACGTCGAGCGATCGATTGGGGGGATAGTTGCCCAACATGTTTACGCAGTAGCTGTAGAAATGCGGCTCGTTAACGGTAGCCCAGATTTTGACGCGGTCTCCAAAGCGCTCAAAGCAAATCTTGGCGTATTTGCAGAACCACTCTGCCATGTCGTTGTTCAGCCATCCGCCTTTGCAAGCAAGCGTGAATGGTAGATCGTAATGGAACAGCGTAACGTTGGGCTCTATGCCATTTTCGAGGCAGCAATCAATGACCCGATTATAAAAATCGATACCCTCTTCATTCACTTCGCCGATACCCGTGGGGATGATTCGACTCCATGAAAGAGAGAAGCGATAGGTGTTTTGTCCGCCTTCTTTCATCATGCGGATATCTTCTTCATAGCGATGGTAGAAGTCGCAAGATACATCACCGTCAACATGGTTGATGTTCTTATTGCTTGTGTGGCTAAAGAAATCCCACTCGCCAAGGCCTTTGCCGTCTTCGTTCCAGGCACCCTCGCACTGATAAGACGCCGTGGCGGAACCCCAGAGAAACGGCATGTTGTTCACGTTGCCCATGAATCCCCTTTCCATCATTCAACACGGTGGATACGTGTGGCGGAATTACGATTAAGATGACGTCAACTGATTTGAATCATAGGAGAACGACCAAAGCTGTTTGGTTCAATAAATGAACCATGATTTCGAGGAGAGCGGAAAGAGAGATCACGTGAATATCAATGACTTCGATGTGCTCAATCGCATTAGCTCCATCATCAACAGCGAGTTTGGGACAAACGATGCCGCCATCGCTCGATATCTCATCGCTCACATTAGGCGTTCGAGCGAAATCAATGTTGCCGCAATAACCCGCGATGCATTCGTTACCCGTTCCGCTGTTCGTCGTTTCTGCAATCGATTGGGCTACCAGTCTCTTAGCGATTTGAAAGAATCATTTACTCAATCAGTCTTTCCAAGCGACTTAAGCCATCGAGAGGAGGAATTTGGCTACGAGGAGTACAGGGCAGAGCTCGACGTTCGCATGATCGAGATGTTCGCTGAGGTTGAAAGCGGCGTGTCCGATATCGCTATTAAGCACCTTGCCGACGAAATTGATGGCCATAAAAACGTTGAAATCTGGTGCACCAATAATGTGAGCGCCAATCTCGTACGATTTCAGCAGGAAATGTTTTATGCGGGCAAGATAGTCCGCATAGTTGCTGGGGCTAACGTCGCGGAATTGAAAAACACGGGAGACGCTTCGCAGTCATTGATAATTCTCGTATCGGTCTCCGGGCTATTTGCGTCACAGGCGCGTGAGTATCTTGATTGCCGTTCGGGCAGGAAGATTCTAATTACTGCGTTTAGCAACGATGACAAATCGAGGTCTTTTGACCGTGTATATCGTCTTGGTAATGCGGGAAACGGAATTGACCGACTCGGCGTTTATTCGAAATATGCCATGACTTATTTCTTCGACTTGCTATCGTCGTGTTACTTGAGTCGCTACCCCTGCACCAAGGGGGAGCCGCTCTATGGGTCTACTTTGGCCTGGCCCGAGTAGTTGCGGCTCTATAGTTCTCCCGCCTGGAGAACGAGCGTGGATAATCTGCCACTTTGGCCTTAGAGCCGCGCTAAAAGCGGGAGATTATCCACGCTCGATCGTGCCGTGGAAGCCCGATTGCGATCTATGTAATAGTGCGAGAGGGTCGTTATCGAAGGTCGATGCTCTAGGCGTACTCCACCGTGCCAAAGTGTTCTCTCGGGAAATGTCACCAGCGTAGCGAAATTCACCGTCCTTCATATCTAAACTCAACAAAACCACAGGTCAAAGGTACATAGATACGCCCGGCACCGTGTATCTAGAGGTTTTCGTTGACAGCCCCCAAGGTTGCATCGTATTATCTTTTTCGTTCGCGGGGGCGGCGGTCCAAAAGACCAAAGAACCTGCGGATACTTGAACGATTGGGAGTTTGCCCGAGTGGTTAATGGGGACGGGCTGTAAACCCGTTGGCTCTGCCTACATAGGTTCGAATCCTATAGCTCCCACCCGTCAAGTGCCTGTATAGCTCAGTCGGTAGAGCACTTCGTTGGTAACGAAGAGGTCACCAGTTCAAGTCTGGTTGCAGGCTCCATCCGGCGGTGTAGCTCAGTTGGTTAGAGCACACGGTTCATACCCGTGGCGTCACTGGTTCGAATCCAGTCACCGCTACCATAGGTAACACGGTGGCTTCTCAATAGTATGTTGAGAGGCCACTATGGTATAAAGGCAAAGTCCCGTCCGGGGACGACCTGTTAAGAGGAGGGCTTTATGGCCAAAGAGAAGTTTGAGCGCACTAAGCCGCATGTTAACATCGGCACCATTGGTCACGTCGACCACGGCAAGACCACGCTGACCGCTGCCATCACCAAGGTTCTCTCCGAGACCGAGGGCTGCAAGGCTGACTTCACTGCGTTCGAGAACATCGACAAGGCTCCCGAGGAGCGCGAGCGCGGCATTACGATCTCCGTCTCCCACGTCGAGTACGAGACTGCTGCCCGTCACTACGCTCACGTTGACTGCCCGGGCCACGCTGACTACGTCAAGAACATGATCTCCGGTGCTGCTCAGATGGACGGCGCTATCCTGGTCATCGCCGCTACCGACGGCCCCATGGCTCAGACCCGCGAGCACATCCTGCTCGCCCGTCAGGTCGGCGTTCCTTACATCGTCGTCTTCCTGAACAAGTGCGACATGGTCGACGATGACGAGCTCATCGACCTCGTCGAGATGGAGACCCGTGAGCTCCTCTCCGAGTACGATTTCCCCGGCGACGACATCCCCGTCATCCGTGGTTCCGCTCTGGGCGCTCTCGAGGGCGACGCCAAGTGGATGGACGCTATCCGCGAGCTCATGAACGCCGTCGACGAGTACATCCCGACGCCTGCTCGTAACAACGACCTCCCGTTCCTGATGGCCGTTGAGGACGTTATGACCATCTCCGGCCGTGGTACCGTTGCTACCGGCCGTGTCGAGCGCGGTGAGCTCAAGCTCAACGAGCCCGTCGAGATCGTCGGCATCAAGGATACCCAGAACACCGTCGTTACCGGTATCGAGATGTTCCGTAAGTCCATGGACTTCTGCGAGGCTGGCGACAACGTCGGTCTGCTGCTCCGCGGCATCAAGCGCGAGGACATCGAGCGTGGCCAGGTTCTCTGCAAGCCCGGTTCGGTTACCCCGCACACCAAGTTCACCGGTGAGATCTACGTTCTGACCAAGGAGGAGGGCGGCCGTCACACCCCGTTCTTCGATGGTTATCGTCCTCAGTTCTACTTCCGTACCACCGACGTTACCGGTACGGTCAAGCTCCCCGAGGGCACCGAGATGGCTATGCCTGGTGACCACATCACCATCGAGGGCGACCTCATCCACCCGATCGCCATGGAGGAGGGCCTGCGCTTCGCTATCCGCGAGGGTGGCCACACCGTCGGTTCGGGCATCGTCTCCACGATCATTGAGTAAATTAGCTCTTTGATATAGCTGACTTAGAGAACCCGGCACTTATATGGGTGCCGGGTTCTTTTCTGCAATGGATATTCAGCCGTTGCTGGTGTCGAGAGGATCGATAATGGTCCTGGATGCACCGTCGATTAGATCTCGATGGCTTCATTGATGTGTTCCAAATATGAATGGATCCACCGAGAACCAATTGACTCGAGGTTTTCGTTGACAGCACTTACGTGGAGCTGATAAAGTAACAACTCGTGCCCGTACGGGGCGGAAATGAAAGGTTCAGGATACATGCGTACTCTAGTTACTCTTGCGTGCACTGAGTGCAAGCGCCGCAACTATACGACCACCAAGAACAAGTCGACCATGCCTGATCGTATGGAGATCAAGAAGTATTGCCCCTGGTGCCGTCACCACACGCTGCACAAAGAGACTCGCTAGTCTCTAGTCATATACGCCAGTAGTTCAATTGGTAGAGCATCGGTCTCCAAAACCGAGTGTTGAGGGTTCGAGTCCTTCCTGGCGTGCCAGTCATTATTCCGTAAGCTCCCACTTGGGGGCTTACGGTTTACTCATGTATAAGCGCATTGCGCGGAGGTAACCCAAATGGCCAACAAGAAGAACAAGAAGAAGGCACAGCAGCAGGCGCCTGCCAACAACGCTGCCGCCAACTCCAAGGTTGAGGCCAAGAAGGCCGTTGCCAAGAAGAGCGAGAAGGCTGCGAAGTCTAAGAAGAACGAGAAGCCTGGTTTCTTCGCCCGCACCAAGAAGTATTTCGCTTCGGTGAAGTCCGAGATGAAGCGTGTCACGTGGCCCGATAAGAAGGAGCTCGTGAACTACTCGGTCGTCGTTTGCGCTTCTCTGATCGTCGTCGGCGTCGTCATCGCTCTGCTCGATGCTGGCTTTGGCGAGGCTCTTGCTCTGTTCTCTGGATTGAGGGGCTAAACCATGTCTAAGCGTTGGTACGTCGTTCACACTTACTCTGGATACGAGAACCGCGTTAAGTCCGATCTCGAGCATCGCATCGAGACCATGGGCATGCAGGACCGTATCTTTGATATCGAGATTCCTATGGAGCGCGTCACCGAGATCAAAGAGGGTGGCAAGCGCGAGACCAAGGATTCCAAGATCTTCCCGGGTTATGTCCTGGTCCGCATGGAGATGGATGACGATGCTTGGACGTGTGTTCGCAACACGCCCGGCGTCACCGGTTTCCTAGGCGGCAACGGCAAGCCCGCTCCGCTTTCCCGTGACGAGTACAACAAGATGACTCGTCGTCCCGGTAAGGGCGATTCGCCCAAGCGCACCTCGGTTGATATTCAGGTCGGTACGTCCGTCCGCGTCACCGATGGCCCGCTTACCGACTTTGATGGCAAGGTCTCCGAGGTTAACACCGAGGCCGGCAAGCTCAAGGTCACGCTGATGATCTTTGGCCGCGAGACGCCGGTCGAGCTCGACTTTAACCAGGTCGCTGTCATCGCTTAAGTTTTCGTCCGTTCGCGCGAGCGTGCTTCTTCTGTGACTGCTCATCTCAGGAGTGCTTCTAACACGTGCGTGCTTACGATATAGCAAGTACTTCACACTCGTGATTCGAAAGGAATGACCATGGCTGAGAAGAAGGTTTCCAACGTCATTAAGCTCCAGATTCCTGCTGGTGCAGCTAACCCCGCTCCTCCCGTCGGCCCCGCCCTGGGCGCTGCTGGCGTGAACATCATGCAGTTCTGCCAGGCCTTTAACGCCGAGACGCAGGACAAGAAGGGCGACATCATCCCCGTTGAGATCTCTGTCTACGAGGACAAGTCCTTCTCCTTCATCACCAAGACCCCGCCGGCGGCTCACCTCATCAAGAAGGAGCTGAACCTCAAGTCTGGTTCCGCTAAGCCCCAGGCCGACAAGGTCGGTCAGCTCTCCCAGGAGCAGCTCACCAAGATCGCCGAGATCAAGATGCCGGACCTCAATGCCAACGACATTGACGCCGCCAAGAAGATCATCGCCGGTACCGCCCGTTCCATGGGCGTCACCATCGCTGAGTAGCGATTTCTTTAGGTAATGACGGGTGCTCCGACCGGGGCGCCCGTTAAATGTGTGCAATAGGGCACACGATACGATGTGGGAGGGCTCACGCCCGTTTAACCACAGGAGGTAATGCACATGGCTAAGCATGGTAAGAGCTATAACGCCGCTGCCGAGAAGATCGACCGCGCCACGCTCTACACCCCCCTTCAGGCTGCCAAGCTCATCAAGGAGCTCGACACCGCCAAGTTCGACGAGACCGTCGAGGCCCACTTCCGTCTGGGCATCGATACTCGTAAGGCTGACCAGAACATCCGTGGCTCCATCTCCCTGCCCCACGGCACCGGCAAGACCGTTCGTGTTGCCGTCTTCGCCGAGGGCGAGAAGGCCCGCGAGGCCGAGGCTGCCGGCGCCGACATCATCGGTTCCGACGAGCTCGTCGCCCAGATCCAGAAGGGCGAGATCAACTTCGACGCCGCTATCGCTACGCCGAACATGATGGCCAAGGTTGGCCGCATCGGTAAGATCCTTGGTCCCCGTGGCCTCATGCCGAACCCCAAGCTCGGCACCGTGACCATGGACGTCGCCAAGATGGTCTCCGAGCTCAAGGCTGGCCGCGTTGAGTACCGCGCCGACCGTTACGGCATCTGCCACGTGCCCCTGGGCAAGAAGTCCTTCTCTGAGCAGCAGCTCGTCGAGAACTACGCTGCCCTGTACACCGAGATCCTGCGCGTCAAGCCCTCTTCTGCTAAGGGCAAGTACGTCAAGTCCATCTCCGTGTCTTCCACCATGGGCCCTGGCGTCAAGGTTGATCCCGCTGTCCAGCGCGACTTCCTGGCTGAGTAACTTTTAGTTACTGCCTGAGCAAAGCAAGCATTGCTAAAGATACCCGGTTCTGCCTCGTGCAGGACCGGGTCTCTTGCTTTTGAGTCAACGAAACCACCACGAAGGGGACAGGCACCCTTGTGGTGGTTTTACTTGTGTTGTACTTTAGCGCGATGTAGTACTACCCGAGGCCGAAGGGAGCCCAACATGTTTAAGAACACGCAACAGCTCCTAGGCCTAGCGCTACTAGATTGGATAGCGCGCTAGGGTTGTAATCTCGCTATAACGATTTGTTGTACCCGGGTGCGCTATCGTCTGCCGCTTTCAGGCGTGATGAGCGACACGGGTATTTTTCTATCTCTAGGCCTTCTCTCTCTCCTGAAAGCCATCTGTCATAAAACGGTCAATCAGGAGGAACATATAAGCCGCAAAATCACAATCTTTGACGCCACCCTGTGCGACGGTGAGCAGTCGCCGGGCGCCAGCATGAATACCGAGGAAAAGCTCTTCATCGCCCGCCAGCTGGTGCGCATGAACGTGGACGTTATCGAGGCGGGCTTTCCCATCTCGAGTCCTGGTGACTTTCGCTCCGTACAGGAGATTGGCAAGATTGCGGGCGACCGATGCACGGTATGCGGCCTGACGCGCGCTGTCGACAGGGATATCGAAGTGGCTGCAGAGGCGCTCAAAACGGCCCAGAGGCCCCGTATCCATACAGGGCTGGGTGTGAGCACCAGTCACCTGCGCGACAAGCTCCATATGACTGAGGAAAGGGCAATTGAGTGAGCGATCCATGCCGTCAAACATGCTCGCAAGTTCGTTGACGATGTTGAGTTTTATGCCGAGGATGCCGGCCGCTCCGATCAGGAGTTTCTGGTGCGCATTATCGAGGCGGCCGTAAAGGCCGGTGCCACGGTCGTGAACATCCCCGATACGATGGGCTACAACATGCCGTGGGACTTTGGCGCCCGCATCCGTGACCTGCGCGGGCGCTGCGGGTGCGGCCGGTCAGCGTGCGGTCGACGTGATGGAGTATCGCGAGTACGAGATTGAGCGCATTGCGCGCCAGGCATTTGAGGCGGCGCGCAAACGTCGCGGCAAGGTGACGAGCGTTGATAAGCGCAACGTGCTGGAGACGAGCCGCATGTGGCGCGAGATCGTGCATCGCGTGCAAGACGAGGAGTACTCCGACGTGGAGCTTGAGGACCTGCTCGTCGACAACGCCGCCATGCAGCTCATCAGTCGACCGGCAGACTTTGACGTCGTGGTGACGGAGAACATGTTCGGCGACATCCTGTCCGATGAGGCGGCTCAGATTACCGGATCGCTCGGTATGCTTGCCTCTGCCTCGCTGGATGATGGCGTATCGCTGTTTGGGCCGAGCGCTGGCAGCGCTCCTGACATCGCGGGGCTCGGCGTGGCCAATCCGCTGGCTCAAATCTTGTCGGTGGCGATGCTGCTGACCTACGCGCTCGACATGGGCGAGCAAGCCGCGTGGATCGAGAGCGCCGTGGCGCGCGTGCTCGACGAGGGCTGGCGCACCCGTGACATCGCCGATGTCAACACCCCGGCAGATAAGATCCTCGGCACCACGACGATGGGCGACAAAGTCGTCGCCGCGCTGTAGGCGATGCCGATTCAAGCTGTCAAATATCTCAATCTGTAACATCTAAGGGGCAAAATCGTTCCTACCTGTTACAGATTGAGATTTTCGGCCGAGCATCCGTGGTCTGTCTCGATCTGTAACAGCTAACCGATTATTTGGGCCCTACCTGTTACAGATTGAGACAAACCGTTGGGACAGGTCGGACGAGTCAGCAAAACCACCACAAAGGTGCCGGTCCCCTTCGTGGTGGTTTTTAGCGCAACGAGGTGTTCCCAGCCGACCATACAGGCGGCCTTGCGCTCACGCTGCTCGATGACAGCGCATCTTTAGACGCGAAGTGCGGAACCGGGTGCATATACGAGCCGCGTAGCGTTACGAATTCATGGGAATGACCGTATCGCCAATTTGTACGCTTGCAATCTTGTCTGTGTCACAAACTTGCGAGAACGGCCAGGTCTTGTGGACATCAGTGGTGCCGTTATCCAGTTTATTTGCGAAATAGCCGCTGTGGCTGGTTGCGTCCTCAACATGACCGTCTTTGAACGTCACGATGAGGGGTATGTTGCCAACGGCATCCATAGACTCCTCCATGTTTTGAGACATCTTGCCGCTGTTGTTGTCGTGTTCGATGGAACGATCTATGTTGTAGCGGACTGAAACGCCAACGCAGGATACGGTGGCCTCTTGAATCGTCGCCTTGGTGCCGTTAAAGTTGACCGATTTGGGCGCGGGAATCGTAACGGATGTATCTTCGTAATTCAGCTGGAACTTAAGATCCCATGGGCCCGTAAGTATTTTCTTATACTCGGGAAGCTCTTTGCCAGCACGTGGCACAACGAGAGAGTTGATATGCGTGCGGACGGTCCTGCCCATAAGGCCGGGTGATTCAACGCTGAACTGTGCAAAGTATTGAATGCTGGAGTCATTGGGGTTCTTGTCAATGAGCCATGATTGGCCTTGGCCGCCATGCTCGCCATCAACGTATACGTTTCCATCGACACTTCCGGCGATAGTTCCGTTCTCGCCCGGCTCGGAAAGCTTTTTCAGGGCAGCGGGATCGTCGAACGTAAGCGTATAGGCGATGGTAACCATATCCTTGTCGCCCATGATGGCGTCGGCGGTCACGGTGACTCCGTTGTTGGAGCAGCTAGCACCGACGGGCCGGCCAATACGGTCGATGATCTCGGTTTGAGAAGCAGGTCCGTCAAAGATGTCGGAAAGCATGTCAGAAGGAAGCGGCAGGACGCCTGTTGCCATAGCCGTGCCAGCGCCTCCAATGACGATAGCGAGGACTGCCGTTACAGCGGCAATGCGAGCGACTGTTCTTACGGGATGGCGGGCGATGCGCGGCTTGCGTCGCGTGCCATTAAAGTTGCTTTGAGCGGTCGCCGCATCGCTCGAGGCGACGGACTGAGCAATCGAGTTTGCCATGTGCTGCTTCGCATTATCGGTAAACGAAATGTGCTCCAGGGCGTGGCGATAGTCATTCGAATTCGTAGTCATTGTGGTCTCCTTTCAAGGAAAGCCGAAGTGACGCACGTCCGCGGCTAAGGTGCTGGGCGGTTGCAGCTGGCGTCGCGTGAACGGCGTCTGCGATTTCCCTGATGCTCATGCCTACGTAGTAGTGCAAAAAGATGGCGATGCGCTGTGCTTGAGGCAGGGCCGTGACAGCGGAAAGAATGGCGCAGTCGCGTTGCGCGAATTCTTGCTCGGTATGTGTTACGGGTGCGCAGAAATCGGGGAGCGAATCGAGGTCGACAACCGGGTGATTCGCGTGCGTACGGCCGATATCGCGACATGCGTTCAGTGCGACTCGGATCACCCAAGCACGTTCGTGTTCGAGCGAGTCGAACGGTTGAGTGTGTTGGAGAATCTTGATCAGCGTGTCCTGGCAGATGTCTTGAGCGTCGTCAGCGGATCCAAGGGCCGAATAGCACAATCGAAGGATGAGGTCGGAATACGTGTCGACCAAGCGCTTTGCTTCCCGCTCGATCTGATCGGCATCGCATCGGAGCGTGCTATTGCGGTTACGGCGTGCAGGCATAGTGTCACCTCCAATTGGTCGTGGTGGATATAGGGAAGGCGTCTCGCGAGGTCCCTCTACATACAACACGGTCGAGACTGCATAAGTTGACAAAAAAAGACGGCACGTGAGCGCCGTCCTTACAAAACAATGAGTGTTCTCGTTAATTACACAAGCACCGTGATGGACAGGTCGGACGAGTCAGCAAAACCACCATAAAGGTGCCTATCCCCTTCGTGGTGGTTGTTGGCAGTTACCAGGGGGTTCTGGCGGTTGAAGACTCGATTGCTTCGTGGCGTTTGAGCTCGCGGCGCATGGTTTGCGAGTTGAGCCAAGCGGCCTTCCAACCGCGCGTGGGGTAGCGCGCCTCGTCAATTTCGATCTTGGTATAGCCGCAGGCGTTGACAATCTTCGTTCCGCATGGGTGTTGGCGCTCGCGTTGAAAGTTGGGGCCGTAGCTTTGGTGCACATGCCCGTGAATCATATAGTCGGGACCCCAAGACTCAAGAGCCGCATTAAAGCACTCGAATCCTCGATGCGGCAGGTCGTCCAGGTCGCCCATGCCTGCGACGGGTGCATGGGTAAGTAGAATATCGCATCCGTCTACCAGTGCGATTTTTCGCGATAGCTTGCGCATGCGTTTTGCCATCTCGCGCTCGGTATACATGTTCGCGCCGTCGCGGTAGCGCATGGAACCGCCCAGACCCGCAATGCGAATACCTCGGTACACATATACGCTGTCCTCAACACAAATGCACCCGCCCGGTGCATGGCGCGCGTAGCGGTCGTCGTGGTTGCCACGAACGTACACAAGCGGTTTGTTGATGACAGTGACCAAAAACTCAAGATAGTCCGGATCCAGGTCGCCTGCGGATAGAATCAGGTCAACGTCCTCAAAGCGCTCCTTGCGAAAACATTCCCACAGGCAGCGCTCCTCTACATCGGCAATGGCTAGGATATTCATAGGGCACGGACCTCCGGCTCGTTATCGAGCTGCGGAATCGAGCCTATAACGTTGTCAGCCAGCCAGTTCATCTCGACAATCTGCGTACTCGGCAGGGGAGGGAAGCCCTCAATCTGAACCACGCCGTCCTGGCTGTGGAGCTCGCCGCCAAATGGGTTGATGGAGCCCTCGACAATGCCGTTGCGAAGCAGCTGCACAAGTTTACGCGTCTGATAGGGTAGGCCCGGAGCGTAGCGAATATCGATGACGCCGGAGCTCATACCGTACCAGTAGTTGACGGCGCGCACCTGCTGGTCATCGGCGGTCTCGTCCCATGTGCCGTGCAGTAGGCTGCGTACGATGAGTTCGTAGTAACGGCCCCAGTTCCATACCGGCATAGCAATACCGGTAACTTCCTTGCCGTTTACCAGACGGTGAAGCCCGTAGGCGGTGGGGTCCTCGAGAGACTTGGACATATCGGCGCCGGTCATGACGCTCACGCCCTCGCGACACATGGCTTCGGCAAGACCGCCGGCGGGCACATCGCCCCAGGTCAGGATAATTTGCGCGCGGGGGTCGAGCAGCGAGGCGCCGATGGCAAAGGCGTTGATCTCGCTAAGCGCGCCCGACGCAAAGACCGACGCGTGGTAGCCAATGCGATGGTTGTCCGCCATGCTGGCCGCAAGGGCGCCCAGCAGAAACTTTGCCTCGTACATCTTTCCAAAATACGAGCGCACGCTTTGGTGGGGAAGGCCGATGGAGCAGTTGAGGAACCGAACCTGGGGATACTCAACGGCTGCCCTGAGCGTGTATTCCATCAGGCGATGCGAGGTCGAGAAGATGACGTTGTCTCCATGTTTGACAGCCGTTTCCACGGCGGCGTAGAACACGTCTGGATCGTGGCAGTCCTCAAACGCCTCGGTGCGCACGATACCGCCAAAGTGCTCATCGAGATACTGGCGCCCTTGATCGTGCAGGCTGTCCCAGCTCGACGTCGAACAGGGGAACTCATGGATAAAGGCGATGCGTAGGGGGTTGGCCGCCGAGTAGACGGTCTTGCCCATAAAGAAGTTGAGCACGCCGGAGGTGGGCTTGGCGGGCGCCTCTTCCTCATCGACGCTCGGCGCTTCGACAAGATCGACCTTGTCCTCGTCATTTTTGCCGGCAATGACCAGCTCGCGCCAAATCTTGCACAGGCGGTTTACGACGATGTCCGTCGGCGTATCCAGTAGACGGTCTTGGTTGTACACGTTGAGGTAGACGAGCATGGCGTCGGCGGGCGTAATGTCCAGATGGTCGCCGCCGGCGCGCAGGTGGGCGCGTTTAAAGAGTAGGAAGGTATGGCGCAGGTAGTCGACCTTTTTCTGTGGCCACTTTTCGACAAGGTCCTGGCCGAGCATCTTGGCGAGCGTCTCATAGCTTCCCTCGCGCGAGAACTCGATCTCGTATAGGGGGCAGACGCGCCAAAACGCGCAGAACTCGCCGTACAGGCGACTTTCGACGGAATCCCATGTGCCGGGGTAGAGGCGGGTGACCTTGGCCGAAACCGTCGGGGCGTCCAGGAATTTGAGGACGCTGACGCGCTTGTTGCCCTCCTGGACGTAGAACCGATGCATGAACTCGGTGACGATGATGGGGTCGCGATAGCCCTCGGTCACCTGGATGTCATAGAGGTTGGACCACTTGCGGGCGAACTCGGTGCTAAATGGCAACAGGGGCATAAAGTTGCACGAAAAGGCAGACTGACGGCCCTTGGTAACCGTGCCGACGACCATTTCGAGCGGAATGTCCCTTAGGCCGACGCTCTCTCGCTGACCTAAGGGGAGCTGGGCAACGAGGCTATCGAGGTCCGTAAGGTACGGGTGCTCGCTTTGGCTGATGGCGCGACGGCGTCCCTGCTCGCCGCGCTTGCGTGCTTGACGATAGGCCTCTTCCATGGTGTCTACTCCCTTAGTCGTTTAAACAACGATATGAACCATCGTACCACGATGCGAAACCACCACAATGGTGCCTGTCCCCTTTGCGGTGGTTTTAGGCGATGATGGGGGCGATGGCGCGGATGCAGGCGTCGGCTGCCGTGAAAGTGGTGCTGTCGTCGCTGACGATAAAGATGATTTTGCCCTTGACGCCAAAGTCGCCGATCTCGCTAAAGAGCACGTACGGCTCCTTGTCAAAGCCAGAGATGGGAAGCACCGCGGCCTTGGTGGCGTCGGTAAGCTCATCTGCCAGCGCGTCCAGTGAAGCCCACTTGGACGTGTCCTTTACGGCAACGGGCACGGCAACGCGCCCAAAGGGCATGAGGTGCACGAGCGTGTTCTTGGAGATATTTGAGTTGGGGACGATGATGGTCTGCCCGCAGGCGTCCTCGATGGTCGTATGGCGCCAGGTGATATCTTGGACCACGCCCGTCACGCCGCCGACCTCGATATTGTCGCCGGGTTTGATGATGCCCATAAAGGTCACCTGCATGCCACCGATAAGGTTTGACAGCGTGTCCTGAAAGCCGAGCGAGATGGCGATGCCGCCGACGCCAAGAGCGGCGACGAGGGCGTTTGCATTAATGCCAAAGCAGTTGTCGAGGATAAAGCTGCCGCCGATCATCCAAATGACGGCGCGCGCGATGTTGATGAAGATGCTTGATGAAGGGAGTGGGTTATCGTCGCGGTTGAGCAGGTGGTACAGGGTCTTGGACGCGACCTTGGCGGCAACGGCGGTGCCGATGGCCAAGATACCTGCCCAGATGATGTTGTGGACCCATCGTTGTGCAAAGAAATGAAGAATCGGCTCAAACAATTCCATGTAGAGAAACCTCCTAATGATCGTCCAACCATGATACCCATCAAGAAGCCCGTCCGATCAAATTGAACTGCGTCCCAAATCTTGGACGCCCTAAATAGCGACTAGGCCGCGAGGGCCT
>CABPCW010000025.1 GCA_902406155.1 uncultured Collinsella sp. | reverse complement strand
GGCTTCCCACGGCGAGCAGCGACGGCACGGGCACCTCGCCCGCCGCGGCACGATCGCTCAACACCACAATATTCACGCCGTCGCGGACCGCAGCCTCAACGTCCTCTGCAAGCTGCTTGAGCGCAGCCTGCAGCGCGCCCTCGCCGGCGTCGCGGCGGTAGACGGCACGGAAACGGCGGGTCTTAAAGCCCACGCGGTCGATGGCGCAGATGCGGTCGAACTCCTCCTCGCTCAACAGCGGACGCTCCAGGCGCACCAGCTGGCAGGCCGTACGGGAGTCCTCGAGCAGGTTGCCGTGGTTGCCCAGGTAGAGCGTGGTCGAGGTGACCATATGCTCGCGAAAGGCATCGATCGGCGGGTTCGTGACCTGAGCGAACAGCTGATAGAAGTAGTCGAAGAACGAACGCGTCTTCTTGGACAGACAAGCCAGCGGCGCGTCGATGCCCATCGAGGCAAGCGGCGCCTTGCCCTGCTGGGCCATGGGACGCACGACCTCGTCAACATCATCCCAGTGATACCCGAGCTTAGCCATGCGCACGGCGGCGGGCACCTCGGCGTCCTCGGCGGGCGTTGCCGCGGCAGGCCTATCGAGCGCGTCGACCGTCAACGTCTCCTCGGCAATCCAATCACAGTAGGGCTTTTCCTTGGCGTATCGGGCGCGCAGCTCGTCGTTGTAGATGACGCGCCCGCGGGCAAAATCGACCTCGAGCATCTGGCCCGGCCCCAGACAGCCGCTCGTCAGGATGTTCTCGGGGCTCACCTCGATGGTGCCCACCTCGCTTGCCAGCATAAAGCGACCGTCGCGCGTCACATAATAGCGGGCGGGACGCAGGCCGTTACGGTCGAGGGCGGCGCCCAGGGTACAGCCATCGGTAAAGGCGATGGCCGCCGGGCCGTCCCAGGGCTCCATGAGCATGGACTGGTAGGCGTCGTAGGCGCGGCGCTCCTCACTCAGGTTGTCGTTGTGGTCCCACGGCTCGGGCAGCAACATGGACGCGGCACGCGTGAGCGGACGGCCGTTCATGACCAAAAACTCGAGCACGTTGTCCAGAATCGCGGAGTCGGAACCCTCGCGGTTGATGATGGGCATCACGCGCTCAAGATCGCGCTGCAGCACGGGGCTGTACAGGTTGGGTTCGCGGGCGCGAATCCAGTTGACGTTGCCCTTGAGGGTATTGATCTCGCCGTTGTGAATGATAAAGCGGTTGGGGTGCGCACGCTCCCAGCTGGGCGTGGTGTTGGTGGAGTAGCGCGAGTGGACGAGCGCCACGGCCGTTTTGACGGCGGCGTCGTTGAGGTCGATGAAGAAGCGGCGCATCTGCGTGGCGACCAGCATGCCCTTGTACACGATGGTGCGCGAGCTCATGGAGCACACGTAGAAGATCTTGTCGCGCAGGGCGAACTCGGCATCGGCCTTCTTTTCGATGGTGCGGCGGCACACGTACAGGCGACGCTCGAAGGCATCGCCGGCGGGCGTGTCGTCCGGACGGCCCAGGAAGGCCTGCAAGATGGTGGGCATGCAAGCGCGGGCCGTCTCGCCCAGGTCGTGCGGGTCGACCGGCACCTCGCGCCAAAAGAGCAGCGGCACGCCGGCCTCGGCGCAGCCCTCCTCAAACATGCGGCGGGCATCCTCTACGCCCTTGTCGTCCTGCGGGAAGAACAGCATGGCCACGCCATAGTCGCCCTCTGCCGGCAGAATCTGACCGCACTTTTGAGCCTCTTTGCGAAAAAAGTGATGCGGAACCTGGAACAGGATACCGGCACCGTCGCCGGTGTTCTTCTCGAGTCCCGTGCCGCCGCGGTGCTCCAAGTTGACCAGAATGGACAGCGCGTCGTCCAGAATCTGGTGATGGCGCTCGCCGTTGATATCGGCAAGCGCGCCGATGCCGCATGCATCGTGGTCGAATTCGGGGCGATAAAGGCCCTGCTGCTGAGCGGAATCTGTCTGCATCGCGATCCTCCCCTAGATATTAGACAGTCAGTTGAATAGGCATACTAGGAGCATCGCCGGCCCGTTGTGTTTCCCACCCGTTTCGAAACAATCGCGTAACGCGCGCCCTACGAGTGGGCACCGCCGACCTTAAGGGCGGCAACAAGGCCCCCAAGTTCGCCCGTAAGCTCACCGCTTCAAACATCTCAATCTGTAACAGGAAGATCCCATTTCGACGCCTAACTGTTACAGATTGAGATGTTCTTGAGAGACGGTTCCGAATGTCTCAATCTGTAACACGAAGGGCCGGTTTTGGCGGCCAGCTGTTACAAATCGAGATTTTCCATAGGACCATTTCTTCCTGTCTCGATCTGTAACACCTAGGCCCAATTTCCATCCCTAGTTGTTACAGATCGAGACATTTCGGCAGCCCCCTTTCACCATCCCATTCAAATACAACAATTTTGTTAGTCTTGGTTAACTTTTAAGCTTAAAACGGGTATCCTTTGCGGCGTCAAGCAAACGGCACGCACACCGTGCCAGATCAAGGAGGCCCCTATGGCGCACCAAGCAGACCAGCAGACGATGCAACTCGTCCTTATCCGTCACGGAGAGTCCGAGTGGAACAAGCTCAACCTGTTCACCGGCTGGACCGATGTCGAGCTCACCGACACGGGCCGCGAAGAGGCGGCGGCAGGCGGCCGCGCCCTCAAAGAAGCCGGTTTCGACTTTGACGTCTGCTACACTTCGCGCCTCAAGCGCGCAATCCACACCCTCAACATCGTGCTCGGCCAAATGGATCGCGAGTGGCTACCCGTCATCAAATCCTGGAAGCTCAACGAGCGCCACTACGGTGCGTTGCAGGGTCTCAACAAGGCCGATGCCGCCGCGGAGCACGGCGACGAACAGGTGCTCATCTGGCGCCGCTCCTTCGATGTCTGCCCGCCGGCACTCGAGCCGGACGACGCGCGCGACCCCCACACCCAGGAGCAATACCGCGACGTCGCGCCCGATCAGCTGCCCTATACCGAGTGCCTCAAGGACACGATCGCCCGCGCCTGGCCCTATTTCGAAGACGAGATTCGCCCCCAGATGCTCGCCGGCAAGCGCGCACTCATCGCCGCGCACGGCAACTCCCTGCGCTCACTCGTCATGAAGCTCGAGCACCTCACGCCCGAGGAGATCCTCAAGGTCAACATCCCCACTGGCGTGCCGCTCGTCTACACCTTCGATACCGATTTCAATGTCCTCGACAAGCGCTACATCGGTGACCCGGCGACCATCGCCGCCAAGATCGACGCCGTGGCCAATCAGGGCAAAGCGCACAAGTAGCCCCAACCCAAATCCGACGCGTGGCGCCGCACGACCCAGATGCGACGTCACGCCGCCCATACACAGGAGCGCACCATGCTCAACCATCTCAAACAACACTTTGGCTCCCGACGCACCGGTGGTCACGGAGGCCTAGACATTGCGCGGCATATCGGCCCCGGGCTGCTCGTGACCGTCGGCTTTATCGACCCGGGCAACTGGGCCTCCAATATGGCCGCGGGCTCGCAGTTTGGCTACGCGCTGCTGTGGATCGTCACGCTGTCCACGATTATGCTCATCGTGCTGCAGCACAACGCGGCGCACCTGGGTATCGCCACGGGCGCCTGCCTTGCCGAGGCCACGACACGTTACCTCCCCCGCTTCGTCGGGCGTACGGTGCTCGCCAGCGCCTATCTCGCGACCATCGCCACCGCCATGGCCGAAGTCCTGGGCGGCGCGATTGCCCTTCAAATGCTCTTTGGGCTGCCCGTGCGCGCGGGCTGCGTCATCGTGGCGGCAGTATCGATGGCGATGCTCATGACGAACTCCTACAAGCATGCCGAACGCTGGATCATCGCCTTCGTAGGCGTGGTAGGACTCTCGTTTTTGGCCGAGCTTGCACTAGTCAAGGTCGACTGGCCGCAAGCCGCCGCAAGCTGGATCACGCCCAGTATGCCCACTGGCTCTGCCGCGATTATCGTGAGTGTCCTGGGTGCGGTCGTTATGCCCCACAACCTTTTTCTGCACTCCGAGGTCATCCAATCCATGCACTTCGAAGGCCAAGGCGAGCAGGTTATCGAAGAGCGTCTGCGCTACGAGCTCTTCGACACGCTCTTTTCGATGGGCGTGGGCTGGGCAATCAACTCGGCCATGGTCATCCTGGCCGCAACGACCTTCTTTGCGCACGGCATGGTCGTAGACGACCTCGCCGTCGCAGCGGCCACGCTCTCCCCCATTCTGGGCCCGGCAAGCTCGACCATCTTTGCCGTGGCGCTGCTGTTTGCGGGCCTCTCGAGTAGCGTGACGGCGGGCATGGCGGCGGGCACCATCACCGCGGGCATGTTCGACGAGGAATACGACATCCACGACCGGCATTCCTCGATCGGGGTGGCGTCCTGTTTCGTCGGCGCAGTGACGGCATGCCTGGTCGTCCCAAATCCTTTTGAAGGTCTCATCTGGAGTCAGGCACTGCTGTCGCTTCAACTGCCGATTACGGTCTTTGTGCTCATACGGCTCACCAGTTCACCCCGCGTCATGGGCAAATACGCCAACTCGCGCCCACTCAACGCGCTGCTCGTAGGGATCGGTGCCATCGTGACGATTCTCGATGTCGTGTTGCTAACGGGGATGTAATGGGACGGGGCACCTACCCAGGCAAACGTCTCGATCTATAACATCTAGACCCGCTTTTGATGTCTAGATGTTACAGATCGAGATCATTCCGAGGGACAGCTCCGTTTGTCTCAATCTGTAACACGTAGACCCGTTTTGAGCCGTTAGATGTGGCAGGTTAAGACAAAAGGTCGGCCGGACTCACAACAGACAGGATCGGCCAACAGCAACCGTGATCCCTTGGGGGCGGAGGAAAAGGGCCCCGGCCGAGAATTCGACCGAGGCCCTTGGACAGAGCTATGTTCGGCTTTCGCCGTGTGTCTGCGAGCTACTCCTCGACGAGCTCAAACTGATCGGGACCGACGCCGCACACCGGGCACACATAATCCTCGGGCAGCTCGGGCGTATCGACCTCAACCTCGTAACCGCAAACGACGCACACGAACTTATACGTCTTCTTCTCCTCAGCCATGATGTTCTCCTCTCGAACGCGACTGGTGATGTACTTCATTTATCAGTATAGATTCTCAATAATATAATGCAAGTATTTTTAAAACATTTCTAGCCTTGATACGAGGACGCCTTCGGAGGCGTCTTGCCCTTCAGGACCTTATGGTAGTAATCGTAGGTGAGCGGCGTCTCGTCACTCAAGCGCTCGGCATCCTCGACCTCGCCGATAAACAGCAGATGCGTGCCAACATCCACAGTGTCGATCAAATGGCAGCTAAACAGGGCCGCCGCGTGCTCGGGCACATAGGGCATGCCCAGAGCCGTCTCGCGGGTCTCGTATTTGGCAAACTTGTCATAATCGCTGCTGGTGCGGAACCCAAAGTTACCGATGTAGAGCATATCGGCGGTCTGATCGATCACGGTCAGCGCGAACGCTTTGGCCGAAGCGATGACGCCCGAGGTGACGTTGTCCTTGTTCACTGCAACCGAAATGCGCGGCGGCATGGACGTCACCTGCACCGCTGTGTTGATGACGCAGCCGGCACGCAGCCCGTCTGCCGCGGAGCTCACCACGTACAGGCCGCTCGGCATGGTAAAGAACGCAGTTTTGTCCATAACAATCACTCCCCTAACCCGGGTTGGAACCTCATGGATGTATGTACCCACAAAAAAGGCGGCGCCCACAACGGACACCACCTTTGAGACATATGTGTCAAAACAGTATAAGCAAGATGAGACGCCCGCAGTTGCGGTGAAATAAGGACTGAATAGCCCCTCAAACAGGCAAAACAGTCCGTATTCCACCGCAACTTATACAGAACGCCTAGCGATTGCGCTCCTTGAGGGCGCGGTCGATCTCGCGCTGGACATCGCGCTTGGCCATATCCTCGCGCTTGTCGTAAAGCTTCTTGCCGCGGCCTAGGCCCAGCAGCAGTTTTACGCGACCGTCGGTATTAAAGTAGAGCTCCAACGGAACCAGCGCATAACCACGGTTGCGAAGTTTGCCGTCAAGAAAGTCGATCTCCTTGCGGTGCAGCAGCAGACGGCGCCGACGATCGGGATCGCGATTCCACACGCCACCATGGCTATAAGGGTGGATATGCAGGCCGACGAGCCAGCACTCACCGCCACGAATCAATGCAAAGGTATCGGTGATCTGGCAGGCGCGCTCGCGAATCGACTTGACCTCGGTGCCGCTCAGCTCAATACCGCACTCAAACGTCTCATCGATAAAGTACTCGTGATGTGCCGAGCGATTCTTGGAAATGAGCTTGCGCTCGCGCTTACTGGGCATCGCCGGCCTCCTTGACGTCGTCGGCGTTTGAGCCCGCAGCCTCGCGCTTTGCCTTGCGCTCGGCGTTAAGCTCGGCGTCGCTCTCGCGCACCAGTTTGATAATCGCCGCGCAGGCCTCCTCGCCCACCAAATCACGAGCGCGCACCGTCAGGCGCGTCGCCTCCTGCTTGTCGCCGTCGCTTGCAGCATCGGTCGCACACATGATCAGGCAGATGGCAATCTCGGCCGAAGGCGAAGTCGGCACGCCTTGCAGGCTCAGCTCGCCCATCACGTGCTCATCGCTCTCCTCGGCGGCATCGGGGTAGGCAGTATGAATCTTGTTGAGCAAGCGCGTCGTATGCGCATCGCCAGGCGCCAGACGCAACGCCAGACGCGCACAACCCACGGCGGCCGAGACATTCTCGGTCTCGGGCTCCAAGAAGTACTGGCCCAGGTTGGCATAGGCGCGGGCGGCGCACTTGCCATCGCTTGCGCGCTCCAGCACCGAGAACGAGAGCGATGCCCACTCCTGCTTGTCCTCGAGCGCGCGGAACAGCTCGGCCAAGTCCAAGCGATAGTTGCAGTTCATGGGATCCCAACGCACGGCCTGCATCAGGGCATTCCGAGCACTCACATAATCCTGCTGGCGAATGTAGGCAAACGCCATGTCGGAGTACAGGCGGTCAAAGGGAACCTCGACCTGCACCAGCTCGCGCGGATCCTTCTCCACGCGGCGATAGGCCAGGCGCTCAAACTTGCTGTCGAAGCTAAAGTACTGGCGCTTCTCCTCCGTCTTGCACTCAGCGTCGATATACTCCTCGGCGAGCTCCACCAGACGCTCAAGCAGCGGCGTCGCCGTAGCCAGGTCGCCCTGCGCCAGATAGTTCTCGGCATACGTGATGTCTTCCAAGCTGATAGGCAGGTCCATGACAACTCCTCGGTCCGGGCGGCAGACTCAACGCGCGCCTTAAATATCGGTCAATACACAAAACCCGGGTCTCTTACGAGGCCCGGGCGTTCAATTTTGGTAGCCCGTACCAGATTCGAACTGGTGATCTCCGCCTTGAGAGGGCGGCGTCCTAAACCGCTAGACGAACGGGCCATATGTAGCAAATGCAATGGCTGGGATGGAGGGAGTCGAACCCCCATTGACGGAACCAGAATCCGCTGTCCTGCCATTAGACGACATCCCAATGACTGCATCGCTGCGCTCGGCTGTGCCTTTGCGCAAGAAAGAAATATACGGGAAGTCCGGCCGTGACGCAAGCCCCAATTTTGAATTTTTTGAAATTCAGTCAAATACGGCCAACACGTGAAGGACCTGTGAAGCGCCAGCGACACGTACGGCGCCAAAGCCCGTAAAACATCCCGCATCTACCGCTGGTAGATTACAACAATGCAGCACTCACGGCTGATGGCACAATCGAACCGTCATCATTGCACGGATATCGAGGCGCCATGGACGAAGAGCTTGATTACCTATGGGAGACCCTGGGCCTCGAGATCACTGCTGACCTTTGGCCCGAACGGGACAAAATCCATCCCACCCTGCGCCCCGCCATCACGGTGATGCAGGCAAAATACCGCCGTGCATCCTTTTTGATCATGCGGATGTCATGGCACGCGGGACTCCCCGACCTTAAGCGAATCCAGGCAAGCCTCGTCGAGCTGTCCGGTATGCCGACTGTCATATCCGAGGCGCACCTGGAGCAGCGCCAACGCGAGCGACTGCAACAGCAGCGGATTCCCTTTATCTGCCCCGGTGTTCAGGCATATCTGCCCTTTATGGACGAGGAGTACTGGAGCGGCAAGCCCAACAAGCACGTAAAGGTCTACGGTCCGCACGAATGGGCACAGCTCAAGGATTGAGCCGAGCGAGCCCTCCGATGGAAAACACGTCCCACCCCGAGCGCTCAAAACGGGTCGCACTTTCCGCAGCCGCTACAGCAGCGCCTCGGTCCAAGCTGCTTCCCTAAAGCCGGGAATCGCAAAGTCGTCGCCCACCAACAGCGGACGCTTGACCAGCATGCCGTCGGTCGCCAGCAGCTCGTAGCACTCCCGATCCGTCATGCCCGCATCTAGACGCGCCTTCAGGCCCAGCTCTCGATATTTCATGCCCGACGAATTAAAGAAGCGCCGCACCGGCAGTCCCGAACGAGCAATCCAGGTCGCAAGCTCATCAGCCGTGGGATTGTCCAAAACGATATCGCGGTCGATATACTCTACCCCGTGTTCGTCCAGCCATGCCTTGGCCTTCTTACAGGTCGAGCACTTGGGATATTCAACAAACAGTACGGTCATGGGAATCCTCCGAATATAGATCGGCCAACGCAGGCACACGCCACACGAGGCGCCTTCGTATGATGGGCCAATTGTAGCCCACGGGTCACACGCTAAACGAACCGTACCCCGAATCCGCGTTTGATGAACGGCAGCAGCTCCATTGCCTCGGGCGTGATATGGCCCGCAACGTTCATGCGCTCGTCACCGGGAAGATCGACCCGCGCAATCTCAAGCTCGCCTTCGTAGCGCCCATATCCGCTATTGCTCACAGCGATCGACCCCGCCTTTCGCGGCAGGCCGGCTCCGGCATCCGTCGGCACGGAATCCGGCTTATGCGTCGTACGTGACTCCTGAGACCTAAAGATGAGGACACTCGAGTCGGGCCGGTCGTGATGAATCTGCCCGCGCACATAGGCATAACCGGGCTCAAGCTCGCATTGCAGGTCCACGTATCCGGCGGAAACTTGAGCAAACTGCACCCAGCCCGCATCGGAAAGATCGGGGTCGCCGACCAACACAATGTCGCAATCGGCGCCATGTGCAAGCTCAAGCATATTGAGGGCAACCTTTGACGCGCGACCGCGCTGCGTCTCGACCGTCGGCAGTCCCTCGAATACCGGCCCGCGAACGTTGGCATCGCCCGGCACAAAAGCCATGATTTCGAATCCAAGCGCCGCAAGACGAAGATTCACCCGAGCAATGTCCTCCAGAGCTAAACCGGTATAAGGCTTGGGGTAAAAATTGTGGCAGGCGGCAAAACGAGTCACATCGGCACCGGCCTCACGCCACGATGCGATTTCATCAGAACTCACCGTCGATGCATTGACCACAATGCGAAATACACCGGACAGCTCCGCGACCCGCCGGGCGCTAAAGCCATAGTCCAAACGAAGGTATTCCAACCCCAGATCGCGCAGGTCCTCGATGCGCTCAAGCCCGAGCAAATCGCACGTGCGCGGCCCCACATCGGCAATGAGCGCAATGCCGCGGGCGGAAAGCAGCGACAGCACATGACGGACCTTATCGGTATACGCCGCTCCCCCATCCTCGGGAATATGCAGCGAGGTGAACGCATAGCGCGCACCCGCCGCGGCACCGTGTTCAATCGTCCGCTCAATATCCTGCAGAGGGTTGGAAAGATAAATCGAAATACCCGTTTTCACGCTTCAACACTCCTTTAAAAAAGGCCGGCGGAGCAGTTAGCCCCGCCGGCACAACCATAGCATCAAGAAATCTGCCGCGCGCCGCGAGCCCTGAGCAACACGGCTCGCGATATCAAACTACTCGCCAAAGAACTCGTTGATCTTCTGCTCGTCGACGCCAAAGAACCACGTCAGGACAAAGCCGGCGGCATAGGCAAGCAGCATAGCGGCAACGTAGCCGAGCTGCTGACCAGGAACGACGATCAGCAGGCCAAACAGACCGGAAACGCCCTGAGAAACCGTGCCGATGTGAAGCAGCGCCGCGAGCGCGCCGCCAAATCCGGCACCCAGGCAGGCCGTTACAAACGGACGAACGAGCGGCAGCGTAACGGCATACATCAGAGGCTCGCCCACACCGAGGATTCCAACGGGAATGGACTCTGCGACGTACTTCTTGAGCTTGGCGTTCTTGGTCTTAAAGTACAGCGCCAAACCGGCACCGACCTGGCCGCCGCCAGCCATCATAAGGATGGGGAGCAGGTAATTGATGCCCTTGGTAGCGCCGTCGGGATCGTTGAGCATAGCGTGGATCGGCGTGAGCGCCTGATGCAGGCCGACGGAAACCAGCGGCAAGAAGCCTGCCGACAGGATATAGCCGCCCAGGACGCCCAGCTTCTCGAAGATAAAGGTCAAAACGCTAAAGATGGCAGTCGTCAGCCATGCGCCAACCGGCTGGATGACGAGCATCAGAGCAAAGGCGCCGATGATGAGCACCAGCAGCGGGGACAAGAATGTGTCGAGTGCGTTGGGCATAACCTTGCGAATCTGACGCTCCATCCAGGCAAAAAATGCGCCAGCGATAAGAGCCGCGATCATGCCGCCCGCTGCGGGGTTGTACTGCGCATTGGTGAGCGGCAGCAGAATGGCAGTGGCAGGATCGGCCGCGCCAGGCGCAAGCAGGGGCATGGCACTGTTGGCGATACACATCATGCCGGCGATGCCGCCCAGCGCAGCGGAGCCACCAAACTCACGTGCCGCGTTATAGCCCACCAAGATGGGCAGATAGGCAAACAGGGCCCAGCCCATGGAACGAATGCCCTGGTACCACCACTCGCCCGCAAGCGCGCCTGCCGTCGAGACGTTAATGACGTTGCAGATACCGTTGATGAGGCCAGCCGCAATGATGCCGGGAAGCAGGGCGACGAAGACATTGGAAATCTTCTTGAGGAAGGCCTGAACCGGCTTGGACTCGTACTTGGCCTTCTGCGCGGCCTTGTTTGTGGCCGCAGCGTCGACCACGCTCTCGTCAGCAACGCCTTTCGCAAGGCCGGTGAGCTTGGAGAACTCCTCGAGCACCTTATTCACCTTGCCCGGCCCCAGCACGATCTGCATCGTGTCGTCCTCGACCAAGCCCATCACGCCGTCGAGCGCCTTAATACCCTCCGTGTCGACGTTGCCCGTGTCTTTGACGGTCACGCGCAGGCGCGTCATGCACGCCGCGTTTGCCAACACGTTGTCTTTACCGCCCAAAAGGTCCAGCAGCTTTTGAGCCAGCTCTTTGTTCGTCATAACTCCTCCTTGTATTGGGTATCTCTTCTTGATGTCATATCTACTCACGCCGTGCACCTATTGGGCATCGGCATTGCTCTTCTCATGGCCCCTCACCGCAGCACGGACATGGCCGCGCGCCCGCTCAAGAGCTACCGCAGCCTGCTCGGCATCGCAGTCCAGCAGCACCGAGACAATAGCGGTTTTTACGTGGCCGCCGGCATCTGCAAGCGCCTGAACAGCGCGCTCGCGCGTGCAGCCGGTCGCCTCCATCACGATGTTCTGGCCGCGCACCACCAACTTCTCGTTCGTCTGCTGTACATCGACCATCAGGTTTTGGTACACCTTGCCAATCTTGACCATGGCACCGGTCGAAATCATATTGAGAATGAGCTTTTGAACCGTTCCCGCCTTGAGCCTCGTTGAGCCGGTCAGCACCTCGGGACCGGGCACGGGTTCAATGGCAAGATCTGCGCTCTCCCCGATCTTCGACCCTTGGTTGCAGGCAATTGCAATGGTCTTGCACCCAGTTGCCTTGGCGTACACAAGGCCGCCCACCACATAGGGAGTACGACCGCTTGCCGCCAGGCCAACGACAAGATCCCTGTCCGAGAGTCCACGCTCCCGCAGGTCGCTCGCGCCAAGCTCCTCGCTGTCTTCGGCACCTTCGACAGCCTTGATAAACGCCGTCTCGCCTCCGGCAATGAGCCCGACAATCAGATCGGGTGACACGCCAAACGTGGGCGGACACTCCGAAGCGTCGAGTACACCCAGACGACCGCTGGTGCCTGCGCCCATGTAAAAGACGCGCCCGCCGCGCTCGAGTGCCTCAGCAGCCCAGTCGATTGCTGTGGCAACCTGGGGCAGCACTTTTGTGACCGACTGGACGGCACGAAGATCCTCATCATTCATCGTCGTGACGATTTGCAGCGATGTCATCGTATCGAGGTCCATAGACCTTTGATTACGCTGTTCGGTCGTGAATTTTGTTAAATCGAGCATTTCATTCACCTCATCTTTCCTGTTTCTCGATGTAGTTTTGCTTAATGACATGCGTCGCCCGCTCGTAGTCGCTGGCAACGTAAGCAGCGTACAGGGCATCGACAACCATAAGCTGGGCCATACGCGAAGCCATGGCACCGCTGCGGACCAAGGGCTCACTCGCAGCGACGCCGAGCACGGCATCGGCCATAGCGGCAAGCTTGGACGACCCATCTACTTTGGTCACGGCCACAACGGGACAGTTGTGACGTTGAGCCTCGACGGTGCAGTCCAGCACTTCTTGCGTTAAGCCCGAGTAGCTAAAGGCAATTGCCATATCGCCCTCATGCATGTTCTTGGCACACAAGAGCTGATCATGCCAGTCGTCGTACAGATGGCACTCCTTGTCGACACGCATGAGCTTTTGTGCCAGATCGTGCGCGACCAAACGAGAGGCACCGATACCGAACAGATTGACTGCGCGTGCCCGCTTAAGATAGGCCGCGCATCGCTCCAAGACGGTGTAATCGAGCGTTCGCGCCGTCGCTTCGATCGTGCGCACGTTGCTTTTCATCACCTTCCCCACGATACGTTCGACGCTGTCATCCATGGAGATGTCCTCGAGGGCTACGTCTTTCTTGTCACCTAAGAGCGCCAGCTCGGCAATCAGTTCGCGCTGGAACTCCTTGTAGCCCGCAAAACCCAAACGCTTGCAAAAGCGCAAAATGCTCGAGGGCGAGGAGAACGTGGCATCGGCAAGACCGCGGACGGACAGCCCGACCACCTCGTGCGGATGAGCGCTCACATATGCGATGACATTGCGTTCCGCCGGGCTCGCGCTGAGCTCACGCTCGCGAAGCCGCAAAAGCAATCCGTTTGCCATCTCAAACACCTCCGTTGAGAAGAATTAAAGACCAACGAACGATTCGTACCGGATACAAACAGCTTTTACGGTACATTGTGCCGCATCGTGGCGCACAAAGGACGAGCGTTCTACCGCTCGCCCCTCAAATCCGACCGCTCGGAAATACGCGCGACACAAAATAATTCAACAAGATCGCATTATCGGTAACAGGGCTGTTACCGATACCGCCTCGCGTGGGCGCCAATCGGATGTGCCGCAAACCCCTACCCCGCCTCGCGCATCCAGCGATCGAACGTCCCCACGCACACGCCCAGGCACTTTGCTGCCTGGCTGCGGGTTATATCGCCTGCCTCATAGCTATCGCGCACCAGCTCAAACTGAGGAGGGCACGGCTTGCGAGGTCGACCGAAACGGACCCCTCGCGCCCGCGCAGCTGCAATTCCCTCCGCCTGGCGCCGATGGATATTCTCGCGCTCCACCTGCGCCACATAGCTCAGCAGCTGCAAAACAATATCGGCAATCAACGCACTCGTCACGTCCGACCCACCACAGTCTCTGGCGCGCGTGTCGAGCAATGGCATGTCCAGCACCACGATGGCGGCGCCGAGCTCTTTGGTTATGCACCGCCATTCCTCGAGGATCTCGCTGTAGTTACGGCCCAGCCGATCAATGGAAAGTACCACCAGCACATCACCGGAATCCAACGCGCACAGCAGCTCGCGATACCGCGGTCGATCGAAGTCCTTGCCGCTCGCATGATCGGCAAAGATATTCGCCGGTTCCACGCCATAGGCGCCCAGCGCATCCAGCTGCCGATTCAGATTTTGATCACGCGAGCTCACCCGCGCATACCCGTACACCGTTGCCATCTCATCCCCGCTCTCTCGTAAACCTCCCAAAAAGGGACAGGTTTATTTTGGTAGGTTTTATCTCCCCTATAGCAGGCGGAAGACGCAAGCGCGCGAGCGGCAAGACGATTGATGCGCCACAAAAAAGGCGGCCCCAAAAGACCGCCCCGTTTTCTATGAATCACCAAATTCCGGCTAATGAATAAGCCTGAAATCCAAGTGCCCGCGCGTGGTGTTAACGCGCGAGACCTCGATGATCACGCGCTGCCCCAGCTCATAGCGAGTCCCCGTGTCGGCACCCGTGAGCGTGAGCGCGTCCTCATCAAACTCGAACCACTCGTTGCCCAGACTCTTGATCGAAACCAAACCCTCAACCTGTGTCAGATCCAGGCGCACAAAGAGGCCCATGCTGCTGACCCACGAGATCGTTCCGGCGTAGCGCTCGCCCAGGCGGTCCTCGTAGTACTGGGCAATCTTGATCTTTTGCGTCGCATGGCTGGCGGCATCGGCCGCACGCTCGGCATCGCTGCACGCGCGGCAGATTTGCGGCAGGATGCGCGGCAGGGACTCGCGACCCTTACCGATCAGCCGCGGCGTACGCACCAAGGCGTCCTTGCCGCCCAGCCGCTCGTAGGCCAGCTGTAACTTGAGTACGCGATGCACCACCAGGTCGGGATAGCGGCGAATGGGACTCGTAAAATGGCAATAGCACGGCGAAGCAAGTGCAAAGTGGCCCTCGTTGCGCGGCTTGTACAGTGCGCGCTGCATACTGCGCAGCAGCAGCGTGTTGACGAGCGGCGCGTTGGCCGTACCGGCTGCGGCATCAACCGCCGCCTGTAGCTCGTCGGGACTTCCCAGAGCAATGCCTGCCGCGCGACGGTCATCGATGATACCCAGCTGTGCCAGCGCCACGGCGGCACCGTGCAGGCTGTCGGGGCTGGGATCGTCGTGTACGCGATAGCAGGCCTCGATATCGCGGTCGGCCAGCCACTCCGCCACGCACTCGTTGGCCAGCAGCATGGCTTCCTCAATCAGCGACGTGGCGCACGAGCGCTCACGGGCCACGATCTGCACGGGCACACCGTCCTCATCCAACAGCGCACGGATCTCGGCCGTATCAAAGTCGACCGAACCGCGTGCGCGACGAATACGACGGCGAAGCTCAGCGAGCTCGTTGGCAGCTACGAGGAAATCCCCCAGGTCGACGTTATAGCCGCGAGCGGTTTCCTCGCACGCAAGCCCGCGCTCGAGCGCTTCCTCGCGTGAGGCTTCAACCGCGGCAACATCCTCGGCGGCACCCTCCAGCACCGAATACTCCACCGCACCGGCACGTACCAGCAGCGCCTCGGCGCCGTCGTAGTCCATGCGCACGCGCGAGCGGATCACACTGGGATAGGGATCGTAATGGCGCACGCGACCCTGCGCGTCGAGCTCAATGTCGACGGTAAACGCCAAGCGGTCTTCGTCGGGACGCAGCGAGCACAAATCGTTCGACAGGCGCTCGGGCAACATGGGCAACACGCGATCGGCAAGATACACCGACGTCGTGCGATGGCGGGCTTCCAGGTCGATATGTCCGTCCCAGGCAACATAGTGCGAAACGTCGGCAATATGGACACCCAGCTTGTAGCCGCCCTCGGGCGTGCGCTCCAGCGAGATGGCGTCGTCAAAGTCGCGCGCGTCGACCGGGTCAATCGTAATGACAAAGCGGTCGCGCAGGTCTCGGCGGAGCGGGTCCTTGAGCGCCGAGGCCACATCGAGCGAAAGTGCCTCGGCCTCGGCTAGCGCGGCCTCGGGATAAGTATCGGTATAGCCATAGCGCGCCATCACATACTGAACGCCCAAATCGGGCGCATCATCGCCGCCAATACGGCGCTCGATCGTCACGGTGCCCGATTCCAGGCGCGTCGGATATGTCAGAATGCGCGCGACGACCGCATCGCCCGAATGAACGCCCAAGCGCTCCGCCGAGGTGTCCTCCGGCAGAACAAAGAAATCGGCCTTAAGGCGAGAATCAAGCGGCTCGATCACCCCGAGCGGGCCGGCGGTCTGGTACGTGCCCACCACACTAATGGCCGCACGCTCAACGACGCCCTCAATTACGGCGCGCCGCTCGCCATGCGGGCTGTTCTTAATGCTTACGGCAACGGTATCGCCGTCCATAATCTCGCGCTTGCCGCGGCCCATGACCTTGTAGTCGCCGTTTTCGGTTACAACATAGGCGCTATGCTCATGGAGCTGCACGCGTCCGGTCAGACTCGGGCGACGCTCGCTGCGCACCGGCCCGCGCTTATTGCGAGCTCCACGCTTATGCTTGTTATTGCGCCCCATGGCGCCTCCTTACTATCGATGGCCGCTTACACCCAAGAGTCTACCCAAATGATCCCTAGGGGACAAAAAACGGGCCGCCCCTGGAAAGGAACGACCCGTTGTAGACGGCATATCCGCAGCGCTTACACGCGCAGGTAGCGGCGCATGGCGATGGCGGAACCAAAGAGACCGATAATGACGCCGACCAGAATCAGCGCGGCGTAGGTCACCAGGTAGTACTGCATCGGCAGCGCAAACGACATCCAGCCGATGCTCTCCTGCAAACGCGGAACCATCAGGTTACGCAGCAGCTCCAGCACGCCGATGGAAAGCAACGAGCCCAAAATGGCCTGCAGCACGCCCTCGGTAATGAACGGCCCGCGAATGAAGCCGTTGCTTGCGCCCACCAGACGCATGATCGCAATCTCACGACGACGCGCCGTAATGGACAGGCGAATCGTGTTGTTAATGAAAATGAACGCAATAAAGGTCAGCAGGCCGACGAGCACCACAGCGGCGATACGGATGTAGTTCGTCACCTGGAACAGGCGGCTCACTTCCTCCTGGCCGTACAGAACGCTCGCGTTAACGTCGCCGTCGTCCGCGATCTTCTGAAAATCGGCGTTCTTCTTGAGCTTCTGGGCCGTGCTCTCGACCATGGACGGATCGTCCATCTCGATGGCATACGAAGCCGGCAGCGGGTTCTGACCGTCGAGCGCGCTCATGGTAGCGTCGGCGTTACCCGACATCTTGCTCGTGTACTCGGCCAGCGCGTCGTCCTTGTCCTTGTATGTCACGGACTTGACGTTGCTCCACGTCTTGAGCTCGGCCTCAAAGGCCTGAACATCTGCCTGATCGGCGTCATCGCTAATAAAGGCGTTGATGACGACCTGATCCTCGACGGTGCCGATCACGGAGTTCAGCATCGCGGAACCCATAATGAACAGGCCGATGATAAACAGCGAAAGGAAAATCGTGATGACGGCGCCGAGCGAGGTGGTCCAGTTACGGAAGAAGTGGCTGATCGCCTCTTTGAGCGAGTAGCCCACGTTAGTTGGTGCCATAGTTGCCGTAACCTCCCCTCTCCTGGTCGCGGATTACGTGGCCGCCCTCGAGGGCGATCACGCGACGGTGCATGCTATCGACCATCTCGCGGTCGTGCGTAGCGACGATCACGGTGGTACCGGTGCGGTTAATGCGCTCGAGCAGCTTCATGATACCCAGCGAAATCGCCGGGTCGAGGTTGCCCGTGGGCTCGTCGCAGATAAGCAGCGGCGGGCGGTTGACCATAGCGCGGGCAACGGCCACGCGCTGCTGCTCGCCACCGGAAAGCTGATCGGGCAGCGAGTCCATCTGGTCGGCCAGACCGACCAGACGCAGTACCTCGGGCACCTGGCTGCGAATGACGCCCTTGGGCTTGCCGATGCACTGCAGGGCAAACGCCACGTTTTCGTAGGCGGTCTTTTGCGGCAGGAGCTTAAAGTCCTGGAACACGGCGCCAATCTGACGACGCAGGAACGGAACTTTGCGGTTCTTGATCTTCATGAGATCCTGGCCGGCGACCAAAATGCGACCGCTTGTGGGCTTGACGTCGCGGTTGAGCGTCGACAGCAGCGTGGTCTTACCCGAGCCGGAGTGACCGACCAAAAAGACGAACTCGCCCGGATAGATCTCGATGTTGATGTCGTCGAGTGCGGGCTTGTTGGGCTGCGCCGGATAGATCTTGGTGACGTGCTCCATAAGGATGACGGGCTCGACACCGGCCTGCTTGGCCATCTTTTTGCGGCTGGCCTGCGGGTCGATGGGCGCAAACACCGACGTGAAGTCGGGGTTGTTGAGCGCGCTGTCGAGGCTTGCGACCTCGGCGGCCTGATCGCGCTCGACCACGGGAGCCGCAGGCTGCGTGGGGTCGGGAATGCCGGCAAAAAGACCGGACTGCGCGGGCTGCGGCGCGGGAGCCCCAGGGGCCATAGGATCGGGGATGCCGGCCATGGTAGGCTGCGACGTGGCGGCGCTCATCTGAGGCTGAGCCACGCGGGCGGTCACCGTCTGAACGGGCTCAAAGCCAGCCGTGCCGGAAAGCGCAACATCGTTGTTGGGATTGTAGGCAAAGGGATCTGCCGCCGGCTGTGCCTGATCTGCCGGCTGTGCGGGGATCGGGCTAAACAGCTGATCCTCTGAATCCGGAGTGGCGAAACGACTGCCCGCGACGCTCGGCTGCGTCTTGGGGGCTTCATCGCCCGCACCGGAGGTACGGAAGTGGTTACCCACTGGTGCTCCTTATCGTCGTGCGTTTAAACTACATGAGCGCTTTGTATTTTAGCAGGATTGCCTTTGCTGCACATAAGAAGCATGGCGGGCTTTGGGATCCGTCCGGCCGCGCACAGGGTTACCTCCCAAATCGTCCTCGGACATGTCGGAGCCCCCGCTGCGCGCTTCGCGCTGCGGTGGCTCCCCCGTCCTGCGGAAAGATTTGGGAGGTAACCCTGTGCGCGGCCTGCGGCAACTAAGGGGTCGCCGCGTTTCTATTAGGTGCAGCAAATGCATGCTTGGGAGGGTCTGAATTGCACTTTGTTGGGATGGGCCCTTATCCCAATAGAAATCCTGCTTGATACGGCCTCTTTAGAAGTTGCGGTGAAATAGGGACTGTTTTAGCAGTTAAAAGCCCTAATCAGTCCTTATCTCACCGCAACTGAAACAGGGGCGCTCTCCAAGAGAGCGCCCCTGCCGGGTTTCCATAGTACTGGCGAAGCAGTCCTTGAGATCCGTCTTGCCTTAGGCCAAGAACTCCTTGGTGGTCGCCACGATGTTGGCGGCGTCCAGGCCGTACTTGTGCAGGAGCTCGGCACCCGGGCCGGACTCGCCGAAGGTGTCGTTGACGCCAATCTTCTTGAGCGGCGTCGGGCACTGCTCGCACAGAACATCGGCAACGGCGCTGCCCAGGCCACCGATCACGGAGTGCTCCTCGACGGTCACGACGTGGCCGGTCTTGGTGGCGCTCTTGACGATCAGGTCGGCATCGATGGGCTTGATGGTGTGCATGTTGATGACCTCGGCATCGATGCCCTCGGCAGCAAGCTGCTCAGCGGCCTCGAGAGCCTCGCCGACCATCAGACCGCAAGCGATGATGGTGACGTCGGCGCCCTCGCGCATGACGATGCCCTTGCCCACCTCGAACTTGTAGGTCTCGGGGTCGTTGATGACCGGCGAGGCCAGACGGGCAAAGCGCATGTACACGGGGCCATCGCACTCGTAGGCGGCGCGCGTCACGGCGCGGGCCTCCACGTCGTCGGCGGGAACAATCACGGTCATGCCGGGGATAACGCGCATGAGGGCGATATCCTCGCAGCACTGGTGCGTGGCGCCATCCTCGCCCACCGAGATACCGGCGTGCGTGGCACCAATCTTAACGTTAAGGTGCGGGTAGCCGATGGAATTGCGGACCTGCTCAAAGGCGCGGCCAGCGGCAAACATGGCAAAGCTGCTCGCGAAGGCAACGCGGCCGGTGGTCGCGATACCAGCGGCAACACCCATCAGGTTGCTCTCGGCGATGCCCACATCGAAGAAGCGGTCGGGGCAGGCTGCCTTGAACTTGCCGGTCTGCGTGGCGGCGGCCAGGTCGGCGTCGAGGACCACAAAGTCATCGTGCTCGTTGGCGAGCTCGACGAGGGCCTCGCCGTAGCTTACGCGCGTGGCGATTTTCTTGACGTCTGCCATCCTAGAGCTCCTCTCCGGCGGCCGTGAGCTCTGCCATGGCCTGCTCAAACTGTTCATCGTTGGGGGCCTTGCCGTGCCAACCCACCTGGTTCTCCATAAAGGAAACGCCCTTGCCCTTGGTGGTCTCGGCGATGATGGCGGTCGGCTGACCCTTGGTGGCGCGGGCCTCGGCAAAGGCGGCGCGGATCTGATCGAAATCGTTGCCGTCGGCGAGCTCCACCACGTGGAACTTGAAGGCGCGGAACTTGTCGGCGAGCGGCATGGGGTCGTTGACCTCCTCGACGGGGCCGTCGATCTGCAGGCCGTTGTGGTCGACGATCACGCAGAGGTTGTCAAGCTGCTGGTTGCCGGCAAACATGGCGGCCTCCCAAACCTGGCCCTCCTCGCTCTCGCCGTCGCCCAGCAGGGCGTAGGTGCGATAGTCGTCGCCCCAGTGCTTGGCGGCAACGGCCATGCCCACGGCGGCGGAGATGCCCTGGCCGAGCGAACCGGTGGACATATCGACGCCCGGGGTGTCGTTCATGTTGGGGTGACCCTGCAGGTGGCTGCCGATGTGGCGCAGCGTCTCGAGATCCTCCTTGGGGAAGAATCCGCGCTCGGCGAGCACAGCGTACAGACCAGGCGCGCAATGACCCTTGGAAAGCACGAAGCGATCGCGGTCGGCCTTGCGGGGGTCGGCCGGGTCGACGTTCATTTCCTCAAAGTACAGATAGGTCATGATGTCGGCAGCGCCGAGCGAACCGCCCGGATGGCCGGACTTGGCAGCGTGCACGCCGGTGACGATGCCCTTCCTTACCTCGTTGGCAACCTTTTTGAGCTCTTCGTCGCTCATTGTGCCTTCCTTTCATCCTCTTAAGACAAGATGCGCACGGCACGGAAAGGTAGTCCCAACACAGCCGCGATGCACGTACGTCATTCATTATGCTGGAAACTGGAAGCTTTACCAGAGTATTTATCATTATTTGAACAATTGAGCAGGCAGACCCGCAGATGAAACGGTTTATCAATGTGAACGTCTTTTGGATGGAACGCAGTCGGCCCTACGCGTTAATGTCCTTGAAGCCCTCGCCGAAGGTTTCCGTAACGTCGGCGACCGTCACAATGGCGTGAGGATCGCGCTCGCGCACGATCGTCTTGAGCGTATTGAGCTCGCGGCGGTTCACAATGACCATGATCACCGGCTTCTCGGCACCCGAGTACATACCGGTCGCCCTAAACTTGGTGCAGCCGCGTCCCAGACCATACATGATGTCGGCCGCGATATCGGGGAAATTCTCCGAGATGATGAGTACCATACGGCGCCTATTGCCGCCGTCGACCACAGCATCGATCACATAACCGCTAATGACCATCGAAAGGCCTGCATACAGCGCGTTTTCGACCGAAAAGACCGGGGCCGACAGCGCGCACACGGCAACATCGATCGCCATGACGGTGGAGCCCACCGGTAGCGATGTGTTGCGCGAGATGATCTGGCCGATCGTGTCGGAGCCGCCGGTGTTGGCACCGGCGCGCAGCACCATGCCATAACCGATGCCCGTGATAATGCCACCCCACATGGCGGGAAGCATAAGATCGGAATGCGCCAGCGGCGCCACAAACGGAGCGAACAGGTCGGTGAAAAAGCCCAGCAGCACGAAGCCCGTCGCGGTCTGCACCACGTAAAACATGCCGCCCGTGCGCATAACCACCAACAGCAGTAAGGCGTTCATCACAATGGTCTGGATACCGACGGGAAGCGAGATGCCATGAGACGCACCGACTGCCTGGATAATCGTAGCGAGACCCGTAACGCCGCCGGCAGCAAGGCCGTTGGGGATCAAAAACAGGTCCGTTGCGATGGCCGCCAGGGCGCAGCCAAACATGATCTTGGGCAGATCGTGAAAGAAGTTCATCGAAAGAATGCGCTTGATGTCCAGACGATATGCCATACTGCCTCCCTCAAAAAAGCGCACCCAAACGAGTGCGCTTTGAACTTCTTGCTGTATTCGATTCTACCGATTCACCGGGCAAATACCACCCCTGCGAAGTGTTTGCATCGACCCGGAGCCAATCATGTGCCTAGGCAGACGATGCTTCCGCATCGGCGTTGCCGGTTGCCCAACGATGGTAGCCGATCACAAACGGATCCAGATCGCCATCGTCGAGAACGGCCTCGACGTTGCTGGTCTCCACGCCCGTGCGCAGGTCCTTGACCATCTGATACGGGTAGAGCACGTAGCTGCGAATCTGGTTGCCAAAACCGATCGTGGTCTTGGGCCCGCGAATCTCATCCAGGGCCTCGGCGCGCTTCTCGAGCTCGATCTCGTACAGACGGGCCTTGAGAATCTGCATGCACGCGGCCTTGTTTTGAATCTGGCTGCGCTCGTTTTGGCAAGTGACAACGATGCCGCTGGGAAAATGCGTAACGCGTACGGCGGAGTCGGTGGTGTTGACGCCCTGACCGCCCGGGCCGCTCGCGTGATACACGTCCACACGGATATCGTCGGGACTGATCTCGATGTCGATATCGTCAGGCAGCACGGGAATGACCTCGACGCCGGCAAACGTGGTCTGGCGGCGCTTCTTGTCGTCGGTGGGGCTAATGCGCACCAGACGGTGGACGCCGGCCTCGGCGCGCAGCATGCCAAACGCGTCCTTGCCCTCGACGGTAAAGGTCGCACGGTCGATGCCGATGACCTCAGCCGCGGGACAGTCGTTAATGGTGACCTTCCAGCCGCGACGCTGGCAGTACTTCATGTACATCTTAAAGAGCATGAAGGTCCAGTCCTGCGCCTCCAGGCCACCCTGTCCGGGCTTGATGGTCACAATCGCGTCGCCGTGATCGAACTCACCGGTAAACCAGCTCGAAAGCTCGAGCTCGTCGATAGCGCGGGCCAGGCGTTCTGCCGTAGCGGCAGCCTCCTCGCGCAATGCGGCGGCATCGGGGTCGTCGCCCATCTCCTCGGCAAGCTCCAGCGCCGCGCGGGCGTCAGATAGCTCGCCGCGCGCGGTATCCACGGCAGCGATATCTTCCTTGGCGCGAGCGATCTCCTCCATGGTTGCGCGAGCGGCGTCGGCGTCATCCCAAAAGCCGGGGGCCACGCTTTTTGCCTCGAGCTCGGTCACGCGCGTGCGCTTCTCGTCCAAATGAAGATACGACTCGACCTCGCCGAGCCGGTCCGCAAACGCGTCCAGCTCGGCGGGCGTTACCTCTAAAGCCTCGGCCATTAACGATTCCTGCCGTGGCAGTACTTGAACTTCTTGCCGCTGCCGCAGGGGCAAAGGTCGTTGCGGCCCACGTTGACATAAGGGTCATCGCTCTCGGACTTGCGGTAGGTGGTCACCTTGCCGCCGTTGTTGACAGCAGCCGGGCCTCCCTGGACGGCCGTACGAGCCTGAACCTGTGCCTGCTTGCGCAGCACCGAGCTGCCGTTGTCGCCATCGACGTCGGCGGGGCCGGAGAAGCGCGCACCCTCGAGCGCGGGGTCCTCCTTGTGCTCCACGGCCTGCGGGGCGGCCTTGATCTCGATGCGCAGAACGGTGCGCAGGTAATCCTCGTACATGGTGTCAACGAGCATCTGGAAGGCACCATAAGCCTCAGTCTTGTACTCGACCAGCGGGTCGCGCTGGCCAAAGCCGCGCAGTCCGATACCGGTCTTGAGGTAGTCCATCTCCTGCAGGTAGTTCATCCAGCGGGTATCGATGACGCGCAGCATGACCTGAGTGTTGAGCTCGCGCATGAGGTCCTCACCCAGGCGCTCGGCCTTCATGTTGTAGCACTTCTCAACGTATGCCAGGACATCGGCAGCCAGGGCCTCGAAGTCCTCGTCGGGGAACTTGGGCGTATCGATATGCCCGGTGAGCTCCACGACCCACTTGCGCAGGCCCTCGAGATCGCGCTCGCCATCGTGGCTGTCCTTGGTGCAGAACTCCTGCACGCAGCGGTACACGGTGTCGTGCATGACCTCGGTGATGTGGTCGGTCAGGTCCTTGCCGTCCAGAATCTTGTTGCGCTCGGCGTAGATGACCTGGCGCTGCTTGTTCATGACGTCGTCGTACTCAAGAACGCTCTTGCGCATGGAGAAGTTGATGCTCTCGACCTTGTGCTGGGCGCTCTCAACGGCCTTGGAGATGATCTTGTGCTGGATGGGCATGTCGTCGCCCATGTCGGCGGTAACCATCATCTTGGAGACGCGGTCCATCTTGTCGCCGCCGAACAGGCGCATGAGGTCGTCCTCGAGCGACAAGTAGAACTGAGTCTCGCCCGGATCGCCCTGACGACCGGAGCGGCCGCGCAGCTGGTTGTCGATACGACGGGACTCATGGCGCTCGGTGCCGATGACGGTCAGGCCGCCGGCGGCAAGCACGCGCTCGCGCTCGGCCTTGCAGGTCTCCTTGGCCTCGGCGTTAAACTGCTCGAGCTGCTCGGGCGTCACGTCCTCCATGGTCAGGCCCTCGTACTCAAGGCGCTCGCGCACCAGCTCGTCGGGGTTGCCACCCAGCAGAATGTCGGTACCACGACCGGCCATGTTAGTAGCGATGGTCACGGCGCCGTAGCGTCCGGCCTGGGCAACGATATGAGCCTCGCGCTCGTGATGCTTAGCGTTGAGGACCTCGTGCGCGATGCCGCGCTTGGTAAGGGCGGCCGACAGCTTCTCGGAGCTTTCGATGGAGACGGTGCCCACCAGGACCGGCTGGCCCTTGGCGTGACGTCGCTCGACGTCGTCGGCAACGGCGTTGTACTTGGCCTGGATGGTGCGGTACACCAGATCCTCGTGGTCAACACGCTGAACGGGCTTGTTGGAGGGGATGACCTCGACGGGCAGCTTGTAGATCTCGCGGAACTCGACGTCCTCGGTGAGTGCCGTACCGGTCATGCCGGAGAGCTTGTCATACAGGCGGAAGTAGTTCTGCAGGGTGATGGTGGCAAGGGTCTGGTTCTCCTCGCGCACGAGCACGCCCTCTTTGGCCTCGATGGCCTGATGCAGGCCCTCGGAGTAGCGGCGGCCTTCCATGATGCGACCGGTGAACTCGTCGACGATCTTGACCTCGCCGTTAGTGACCACGTACTGCTTGTCGCGATGGAACATGTACTGAGCCTTCAGCGCCTGCTGCAGGTGGTTGACCAGCTGGCCCGAAAGGTCGGCATAGATGTCCTCGATGCCCAGGCGGCGCTCGATCTTCTTAAGGCCGCGCTCGGTGGCGGCGATGGTGTGCTTGGCCTCGTCCATGACGTAGTCGCCCGTGGGCTCGACGTCCTCGGTGGCGGTGAGCATGTCGTGCGACACGTCCTCACCGCGCTCCAGGCCGCGCACGGCACGCGCGAAGTCCTTGTAGGTGCTGGCGGACTTGGTGCCGGCGCCCGAGATGATGAGCGGCGTTCTGGCCTCGTCGATCAAGATGGAGTCGACCTCGTCGACGATGGCGTAATGGTGGCCGCGCTGTACGCGCTGCTCGGGGCGGGTGACCATGTTGTCGCGCAGGTAGTCGAAACCGAACTCGGAGTTGGTGCCGTAGGTGACGTCTGCCTGGTAGGCCGGGCGCTTGAGTTCGAGCGGCATGTTGTTCTGGAGCAGACCGACGGTCATTCCCAGGTACTTGTAGATGCGGCCCATCCACTCGGAGTCGCGCTTTGCCAGGTAATCGTTGACAGTAACGACATGCACGCCCTTGCCAGCGATAGCGTTGAGGTAGCCGGCCAAGGTGGAGACCAGGGTCTTGCCCTCGCCGGTCTTCATCTCGGCAATGTGGCCCTCGTGAAGCGCCATGGCGCCGATAAGCTGTACATCAAAGTGACGCATGCCCGTGATGCGCTTTGAAGCCTCGCGCACGGTGGCAAAAGCCTCGGGGAGCATATCGTCGAGCGACTCGCCGTTGGCGTATCGCTCGCGGAACTTATCGGTCTGGGCGCGGAGCTCCTCCTCGGTCATCTTCTCAAACTGGGGCTCAAGACCGTTGATCTCGTCGACGATCTTGTAGTAGCGCTTCAGGTCCTTATCGGATCCAAAGGACAGCAGCTTTGACATGAATCCCATGTGGTTTTCCTTTTTTGGCCATCGCCCGTGCCATGCAGCCTTGGGCGAGTTAAACACAGATAAATGTACTTTAGCCAAACAAGGCGCGGCCTATACGGTCGACCTCGACCGCCACGTAATAACTACGACCCGACCGACCTGCCAAAAAGGGACTGGTTTATTTTGGCAGGTTTTATCTGGGAAAACGCCGTCACTCTGCCATTTGGTGCAAACCAACCCGTCCCCTTCGCACC
Organism: uncultured Collinsella sp.; assembly: GCA_902406155.1. Taxonomy (GTDB): domain Bacteria; phylum Actinomycetota; class Coriobacteriia; order Coriobacteriales; family Coriobacteriaceae; genus Collinsella. The sequence goes on along the minus strand of CABPCW010000025.1, from coordinate 835 downwards.
AATCTGGTGCAATGGGAACGGGTTAGCCTGCACCAATAAAAAGAAAAGGGCCGCGCACCCAAACGGATGCGCGGCCCTTATGCCATGAATGCGAGCGATTCCGCGGCGAGCTATTTACTCAGCAGCCTCGGTGGTCTCGGCCTCGGCAGCGGCCTCCTCGACGGGAGCCTCTGCAGGAGCCTCGGCGGCCTGCTTGGCAGCCTCCTCGGCGAACTTAGCGGCACGCTTAGCCTTCTCGGCAGCCTTAGCCTCAGCGGCGGCCTTGCGAGCGGCCTCGGCCTCAGCAGCCTTGGCGGCCTTGGCAGCCTTGGCCTCCTCGGCCTTCTTGAGCTGGGCGGCAGCGGCGCCACCGAACTTGTCGGCGAAGCGCTGGACGCGTCCACCGGTGTCGACGAACTTCTGCTGGCCGGTGTAGAACGGGTGGCACTCGTTGCAAAGCTCGACCTTCATCTCGGACACGGTAGCGTGCGTCTTGAAGGTGTTGCCGCAGGAGCACGTCACCGTGCACTCGACATACTGGGGATGGATACCCTGCTTCATGGTAGGACTCCTTATTAGTCAGGCGCTGGTTACCGATCAGCGCATAAGGCGTCTTGGTTTCCGACCAAGACAACAAACTCGGCTATGGTACCACGGCGCCGCGTGTCCCACAAAAGGTTCACGGTCTTTTCGGCACAACACGAGCTGGACCTTAAATATCAACTTCATCCGAACACTCCCCCACATTCATCTCTCGTATGTATCGAGGTATTCCTGCTTGAGCGTCTGCGAGGACGACTCGATCTTTTCCACGAGCGTGCCGGCCTCGATGAAGTAGAACGAGTTGGTGAGGTCT
>CABPCW010000024.1 GCA_902406155.1 uncultured Collinsella sp. | reverse complement strand
GAGGCCGCCAACGCCGCCGTGATCGAGGCCGCCCTCAACGGCCTGGGCAAACCCGGCATGGGATGCACGGCCACCTGCGCCTACATCGAAAACGACACGCTTGCCATCGCCCACGTGGGCGACTCGCGCGCCTACCTGCTCCATGAGGGTACGCTCATCCGCGTGACCCGCGACCACTCCTACGTGGAGGAGCTCGTGGATGCCGGCGAGATTACGGCCGACGAGGCCCGCGTCCACCCCAACCGCTCGGTCATCACCCGCGCGCTGGGCTCGGATTCCGCCATGTATGCCGACCACTTTACCCTGCACATCGAGGAAGGCGACCGCCTGATTCTGTGCTCCGACGGTCTTTCGAGCATGATTCCCGATAGCGATATCGAGAATATCGCTACGCAATCCTCGACCGCACAGATCTGTGTCGACAACCTGGTGGACGCGGCGCTCGCCGCCGGCGGCCACGACAATGTGACCGTGGTGGTCGTCGACCTGGTCGACGACGGCGTCATGCGCGAGGCAAAACGCGTCCGACGCCGCAATGTCACCATCGCCGCCATCGTGGCCCTTGTCTTTGTGCTGGTAGCAGGCATCTGGGCATACACGGGCATCACCGGCTCCTATTACTTGGGAACCTACCACGGCAATGTCGCCGTCTGGCGCGGCCTGCCCGGCAAGACACTCGGGGTCGAGCTCCACTGGCTCGAGAGCGAAACCAGCATCAAACTGTCCGACCTGCCCGAAGATACGCAAAACCGCCTGAAGGCAGGCATTCCGCAAACGAGTGTCGACGATGCGCAGGACACCATTTCCAAGTACCGCCATCAGATTGACGAGGAGCAGACCCGTCAGGTGATTGACGCGCAAACGATTCGCGACAACACCGATCAGGAATCCAACTCCGAGTCAGATTCCGAGAAAACCGCCGAACAGTCAGCCGAGGCCGAAGCCTCCGATAAGAATTAGAAAGGGAGTGCCGCTTATGAGTCGCCGCAACACCGAACTGCTCTTGCTCATCGCCTCGGCGTTCCCCGTCATCCTGCTCTATGCGATGTACGTGCTCACCGCGGGTGCCACGATTTCCTTTGAGACGCTCGCCGTGCCGATCGGCCTGTTCGCCGCCTTCGCCGCGGCGCATATCGCCGTGCGCATCCTGGCGCCCGGCGCCGATCCCGCCATCCTACCCATCGTCTTTGTGCTCTCGGGCATCGGCATCACATTCGTGACGCGCCTAGCCCCCGACCTCGCCATCTCGCAGCTCATCATCTTGTTTGTCTCGGTGGCGCTCATGGTGGGAACGCTCGCACTGGTCAAGAACCTCGACGTGGTCATGCGCTACAAGTACACCTTTGGCATTATCGGCATCATCCTGCTGATGCTGCCGATCTTTATCGGCACCACGATCTCGGGCTCCAAGCTGTGGATTCGCATCGCAGGCTTTACCATCCAGCCCGGCGAGTTCGCCAAGGTCTTTATCGTGCTGTTCCTGGCCGGATACCTGGCCGAGAACCGCGAGCTGCTCTCCATCTCCAACCGCAAGATCCTGGGCTTTAAGATCCCTCGCCTGCGACTGCTGCTGCCGCTGTTTGCCGTGTGGGGCGTGTGCCTACTCGTTGTCGTCTTCGAACGCGACCTGGGTTCGGCCGTGCTGTTCTACACCATCTTCTTGCTGATGCTCTACGTTGCCACGGGTCGATTCTCGTATGTCGTTATCGGCCTTGCGCTCTTGGCCGTCGGCGCCGTGGGCGCCTACAAGTTCCTGTCGCACGTTCAGGTGCGCTTCCAAGTTTGGGTCGATCCGTTTAAGGACGCCCAGGGCCAGGGCTACCAGATCGTCCAGTCGCTCTTCTCGCTTGCCGATGGCGGTCTGGTCGGTGTTGGTATCGGCAACGGCATGGCCAACAACATCCCTGTCGTCGAGTCCGACTTTATCTTCTCTGCCATCGGCGAGGAGATGGGCCTTTTGGGCGGCGGCGCCGTGCTCATCCTGTTTATGCTCTTTGCCGTGCGTGGCCTCACCACGGCTGCCCGCGCTAAATCCGACCTCGCCGCCTTTAGCGCCACGGGCCTTACGGCCGCCATCAGCTTCCAGGCCTTTTTGATCGTGGGCGGCGTTACCCGCCTGATCCCGCTGACCGGCGTCACCCTGCCCTTTATGAGCCAGGGCGGTTCCTCGCTGCTGGCAAGCTTTATCATCGTCGCGCTCCTGCTGCGCGCCGGTGACGAAGCGACCGGACGCGAGGCCGAGCTTACCGGCACCGGCACCATGACCGCCATCACCGATGATCAGGTCGCATCCGCCGCCGCCCCGACGGGCACGCGCTTTGCCACCTCGTCTTCCTACGGCAGCGGCAGCCATTCCGTCGGCTCGCGCATGCGCCGTCGCCTGCTCGACACGCCAGAATCCGGTGTGCTCGGCCGCGTTGCGCTCGCCAACCGTCTAACCCGTGCGGTGCTCGCCTTTACGGCGCTGTTCGCCATCCTTATCGGCAACCTCACCTATGTCCAGGTCATCAAGGCCAAGGACTATCAGGATATGCCGACCAACAACCACACTATTGCCCGCTCCAAGTACATCCAGCGCGGTTCCATCATCACGTCCGACGGCGTGACGCTGGCCGAGTCGCTGCAGCAGGAGGACGGCACCTACGTACGCTCCTACCCCAACGGCAACCTGGCAGCGCACGTGGTTGGCTACGTGAGCCAGCAGTATGGCACCACCGCCATAGAGAGTGTCATGAACGACACGCTCACCGGCTCTAAGGATTACTCCAGCTGGAACAACGCCATCGCGTCGCTCGCGGGCCAGACCCAGCCGGGCAACACCGCCAAGCTCACCATCGACTCGCGTATCCAGACGGCGGCCGAGCAGGCGCTCAAGGGCTTTAAGGGCGCTGTAGTGGTCATCGACCCGCGTACCGGTGCGGTGCTCGCATGCGCCAGCTCGCCCACCTATGACAACACCAACATCGACGCCCTGCTGCAGGCGGGCGGCGGCGAGGACGGCTCCATGTACAATCGCGCCATGGACGCGCTGTACACGCCGGGCTCCACGTTTAAGGTCGTTACGCTTTCCGCGGCACTCGAGACCGGCACCGCCAGCCTTACCAGCACCTACCAGGCGCCCGGCTCCATGGACATCGGCAACGCGCCGGTCACCAACTATGCCAACGAGAGCTACGGCACCATCAGCCTGCAGCAGGCCTTTGCCGTGTCTTCCAACGTCGTCTTTGGCCAGGTGGCAAACGAAGTTGGCGCAAACACGCTCGTGCAGTTTGCCAACGCCTTTGGCTACGGCCAAAAGCTCGGCCAGGACCTGACCTCCGCGGCCTCCATCATGGCCGACCCGTCGCTCATGACCGAGTGGGAGACCGCCTGGGCCGGCGCCGGCCAGCCTGTCGGCATGGACCACACGCCCGGGCCGCAGACCACCGTCATGCAAAACGCCGTGATTGCCGCCGCCATCGCTAACAGTGGCGTGGTCATGGACCCGTACTTTGTAGCCCAGGTACTCGCCCCGGACGGAACTGTGGTCAAGACCACGCAGTCCCGCTCGCTGGGTCAGGCCGTCAGCTCCGCCACGGCCGACCAGGTCAAGCAGGCCATGCTCGCCGTCGTCCAGTCCGGTACCGGAACCGATGCCCAGGTCCCCGGCGTCAAGGTCGCCGGCAAGACCGGCTCGGCCGAGACCGGCGGCACCAACGTCAACTCGATGTTCGTTGGCTTTGCACCTTACGATTCACCCACGGTCGCCATCTCGGTGGCCTTGGAGGATTACGACAAACACGACGTCAAGGCGGCCAAGATTGCCGGCATCGTCCTGACCGCGGCGCTCGCCGCACAGGGAGCGTGATGCCCATGATTGAATCGGACACCCGAGGCGCGCCGCGGCCGAAGAGTTAGCGGCAACGCGCCACACGGCCCCAGCGGCCATATCGTAGGTACTGCACACATCGTTGAGCGAATAGTTATGTTAGGAGCAGGAATGGAACAGAGGGTCCTCGGGGGAAGATACCTCCTCAAGGATAAGGTGGGGACAGGCGGCATGGCGACCGTCTACCGTGCACAGGACCAGGTCCTCGACCGCACGGTTGCCGTCAAGATCATGCTGCCGCAGTATGCTGGCGACGCAACCTTCGCCGCACGCTTTAAGCAGGAGGCCCAGGCAGCAGCCAGTCTCTCCTCCCCCTATATCGTGGGCGTCTACGATTGGGGCAAGGACGGCGACACCTATTACATCGTCATGGAGTACCTGCGCGGTACCGACCTTAAGAGCGGCATCAAGAGCCACGGCGCCCTCGACCCCAAGAAGGTCGCCCAGATCGGCTCGCAGATCAGCTCCGCGCTTTCGGTCGCTCACAAGCATGAGATCATCCACCGCGACATTAAGCCGCAGAACATCATGGTGCTGCCCGACGGCAACATCAAGGTAATGGATTTTGGCATCGCACGCGCCAAGAACAGCCATCTCACGCAGGATAACAACGTGCTGGGCACCGCCCACTATGTAAGCCCCGAGCAGACCCGCGGCCAGGACCTCGGCCCCACCTCGGATATCTACTCGCTGGGTGTCGTCATGTACGAGTGCGCCACCGGCCGCGTACCCTTTGACGGCGACGACGCCATCTCGGTTGCGCTCAAGCAGGTCAACGAGCTGCCCATCCCGCCGAGCCAGATCAACTCCGGCGTCGATGCCGACTTGGAGCGCATCATCCTCAAGTGCATGGAGAAGGACCCGGCAAACCGCTTCCAGACGGCCGACGAGCTGCGCCAGGTGCTCAACAGCTACCTGTCCGGCCGTGCCGTCAACGTCTCGGAGCCCACGCGCATCATCGGTGCCGCCGGCGACCTGGGTGCCACCAAGACCCGCGAGCTTTCCGACTCAACGCGCGCTATGGTTCGCCCCGTCTCGGGCGTGAGCGGTCAGAACACCGCCCGCAGCGCTGTCTCGGGCTCCACGGGCTCCTACGAGGTCGAGAAGCCTAAGTCCAACAAGAACAAGATTATCGCCGCCGTGGTGGCTGCCATCGCCGTTGTCGGTATCGTCGTGGCCTTTGCCACGGGCATGTTCAGCGGCGACCAGGTTACGGTCCCCGATGTGCTGGGCAAGGATCAGGAGACCGCCGTCGAGCTGATCCAGGAGGCCGGCCTGGAGGTCGGCACCGTTGATCAGAGCTACAACGACGACGTCGACGAGGGTAAGGTCGCCGAGCAGACCCCCAACGGCAACACCAAAAAGCCCAAGGGCACAAGAGTGAACCTAGTGATCTCCAAGGGCCCCAAGCCCTCCGAAAAGGTTGAGGTCCCGCAGCTCCTCGGTTTGACCAAGGACCAGGCCGAGGCAGCGCTGGCAAGCGTAGGCCTGAAGGGCAGCGCTTCGGAGGAAGCCAATGAGGCCGAAGAGGGCCAGGTCTTTGAACAGAGCACTGCTGCCGGCAAGGAGGTCGAGAAGGGAACGACCATCTCGTACAAGGTCTCCAGCGGCCCGGACACCACCTCGGTGCCCGATCTGACCGACATGACCGAGGCTCAGGCGCGCAACGCCCTCGACATGGCTGGCTTTGGCGTCGACGTGAGCTATCAGGAAAACGACTCGGTTACCGAGGGCACCGTAATTAGCTGGAACCCCAGCGGCAAGCAGAAGCCCGGTGCCACGATCACCGTCGTCATCGCCAAGAAGTCCGGCAAGGCCAGCGTCCCGGGCAACCTGTACGGCAAGAGCATCTCCGCCGCCGTCACCGCGCTCAACAACGCCGGTTTCTACAACATCGGCTTCTGTGACCAGAACGGCAACCCTGTGAGCGGCAACGAGAATGCCACCGTTACGGGTGTCTCCCCCACCGGTAAGCAGTCCACCGACACCACGATCACGCTGACGGTTGCACTTTCTGGCTCGGGTTCGGGTTCGGGTACGGGCGGCGATTCCGGTACGACCAACTAGTCGCCACCCAACCGCTCATTACGGCTCTCGCCGCAAACATATTCGCTCACAGGCGCCCGCTTGCTCCCCCAGCAAGCGGCGCTTCGTTTTTGACATGACATGAACCAGAAGAGCCCGGCACCGTAGCGGTACCGGGCTCGATATTCCTCTGGTGCCCCCGGGCGGATTCGAAAACTCCCCCCGCGGGGAAATTGGTGACGCGGGTGTCGACGGTCCGAATCCGGCCTTTAGACCAGAAGAGCCCGGCACCGTGGTGGTACCGGGCTCGGCAAATCTCTGGTGCCCCCGGGCGGATTCGAACCGTCGACACCCGCTTTAGGAGAGCGGTGCTCTATCCCCTGAGCTACGGAGGCATGTTGTATTAGTGTAGCAGATTTACGCCGCTGTAATGCAGCGTATACCCACTCTTCGAAGTTGCGGTGGAACAGCCCTCCGGAAAGTGCGCCCCACTATCCAGGCAAATTCTGGGTCAGACTTTCCCCATGAGACCTCGCCGGGAAACTGTGTCCCAGAATTTCGGCTCGAAACGGGACACGGTTTCCCAAACGGGCCCGTTCCGGAAACTACATCCCGCAATCGGCACTCGAACCGGGATGCACTTTCCCGATCGAGCCACATGGGAGACTGCGCCCCACTTTGAGGGGGCGCTCTTTAATGACTAGTTGCCTTTGTGGAAGAGGTTTTTGATAACGGAGGGGATGCTCTTGGCGCCCTTAGCCGTCACATCGATAAAGTCAGGCGAACGCACGAGCTTATCCTCGTCGACGTACTTACGGACCGCGCGAAGCGTCTCTTTATCGTCGCGCGTCGAAAACGTAAAGTGGCCGTTGTCCTTGGTGAAGATGGCAAAACGCGTAATCTTCTTGGTGCCGCGCAAAACCTCGGCGGCAATGTAGTCGACCTCGTCCCACGGGATTTGGATATAATCCTCGGGATTACGCTCGTTATAGTACTCGAACGCCTTATTGCCCACCATCACGTTGCCGTGGCTGGTAAGCCCCATTAGGCAGGTTGCCGGCGTTGCCAGATCGACCGTGCTGTTCTGAGATTGCGCCATGCGCGCCTCGCCCTCCAAATAAAACAATCGGACCGCATCCAGTGTACCCACCGGGTGCGGTCCGTTTCAATGGCTCAAAAGCCCTTGCCTAGCAATTCTCGGTCTTAAGCCGAAACGTGCTTACATGAAGCCGCAGACGCGACCGATGATGCCGACAGCGAAGAGAGCCAGGATGATGACGATCGGGCTGACCTTCTTCTTGAGGAGCTTGCAGACCAGCAGGGTCAGGCACACGGCGGCAAGGCCGGGGATGAGCTGATCGAGGTTGGCCTGAAGCGTGGTGACCTTCACCTGATCAAGGGCGTTAGCACCGATGGAGTTATACATCGTCAGTGCTTCCTTGACACCCTCAGAACCGGAGGGCAGGTTAGCCCAGTCGATAAAGGCGCCAGCAGACTGCGTGACCTTGGAGACGACCGGGGTGAAGGAGATGGACACCCAGCGCTCGACCAGGGCGCCGATGATGAACATACCCAGGATGGAAGCGCCCTCGGTGACCTTGCCCATCAGACCGCCGGAGAGGTCCTTGGCGATGGAGGAGCCGACCTTGTAGCCAAACTCCTGCGTGTACCACAGGAAGGCGTAACGGATGATGTTCCACGCGAAGAAGAACAGCAGCGGACCGGCGATGCTGCCGGACAGGGCCAGGGAAGCGCCCAGAGCGCCCAGAATCGGGCGAAGGGTGAACCAGAAGGCGGGGTCGCCGACGCCGGCGAGCGGGCCCATCATACCGACCTTGACGCCCTGAATGGCGACGTCGTCAATCGGAGCACCGTTGGCGCGCTCCTCCTCGAGAGCGAGGGTAACGCCAATGACGGGGGCGGAAACATAGGGGTGGGTGTTATAGAACTCCAGGTGGCGCTTAAGAGCGGCAATCTGGTCATCCTTGCTGGTGTAGAGCTTCTTGATCGCAGGGATCATTGCGAAGCACCAGCCGCCGTTCTGCATACGCTCGTAGTTCCACGAGCCCTGAAGGAACTGATGACGGAAGCAAACCTTCTTACGGTCAGCCTTGGTGAGCTGAATCTTGTTCTCTGCCATATGTATCACTCCCCTCCTACTCGTAATCGTTCAGAATGTCGCCGAGCGGGTCACCGGAGCCACCGCCCATGCCGCCACCCTGCTTGGCCAGATCCTTAAGGCCAAGGTAGATGAGGGCAAGGGAGATGCCGATGAGGCCAAGGGCGATCAGCGTGAGCTGAGGGATGGCAGCAAGGACAAAGCCGAGGATGAAGAACGGCCAGGTCTCCTTGGTGGCCATCATGTTGATGACCATGGCGTAACCGACGGAAGCGACCATGCCGCCGCCGACAGCCATGCCGCCGGACAGCCAGTCGGGCATAGCGTTAAGCGCGTTGGTAACAGCCTCGGCCGGGATGATGCACAGAAGTACTGCCGGGATGGCGATACGAAGGCCCTGCATGAGGATAGCAGCGTACTGCCAGCGCTCGATGCCGGCGAAGTCGCCCTTCTCGGCGCAACCGTCCATAGCGTGAGCGATAGCGGTAGCCAGGGTACGGCAGATCATGGTCAGGAACAGGCCAGCGACCGACAGCGGGACGGCGACGGCGATAGCGGCGGTAACGGCCTTGGCCGAATCAGTGGCGCCACCGTTGAGGGCGAGCACCATGATGATCGAAGAAGCGACCGAGGCCAGAGCGGCGTCAGGCGCGACGGCGGCGCCGACGTTAGCCCAGCCAAGGGCCATCATCTGGAGCGAACCGCCCAGGAGGATGCCCTCCTGAAGGTGACCGGTTACGAGACCGATAAGCGTGCATGCCACGAGCGGCTGATGGAACTGGAACTCATCCAGAATGCCTTCCATACCGGCAAGCAACGCGACAATCGCAACAAGCAGAATAGTGATTGCAGACATGTATCGGACCCTCCTTTACTATGCTTGAGCGGCCAGTTCGGCCTTAGCTTTCTTCAACATGGCGTCGAGATCCTCGGAGGAATCCGAAGGAACCTTGCGGACCTCGAACTTGACGCCCTTGGCCTTGAGAGCCTCGAGGGTCTTGACGTCGTCATCGCCCATGGCGACGGCGTTGGTGACGACGACCTTGCCCTTGGAGTGGGCCATGGAACCGATGTTGGCTTCCTTGATGTCGACGCCGGCCTCGATGGCCCTGAGCAGATCCTGCGGGTTCTCGAAAAGCAGCATGGCCTTGGTGTCACCAAAGCGCGTGTCCTTGACGACCTCGGCCATCTTCTTGATAGGCACGACGTTGGCGTGGACTCCCGGAGGGGCAGCCTGCTCGATCATGGTCTTGCGGAGCTCGTCGTGAGCAACGCCGTCGGAGACCACGATGATGCGGTTGGGGTTGATCTGCTTGGTCCACGTGGTGGCCACCTGACCATGCAGCAGGCGCGTGTCGATACGGACGTGGGCGATCTTGATGTGCCCGTCGCCGATCACCGTTCCCGGAGGAATGGCACCCGCAGGAGCAGCGGCGGCCGCAGCCGGCTTCTTCTCCTCGGGCTCCAGAGACTCGGGCTTGACGCGCACGCCGGCCTTAGCCTCAGTCACGAGATGTTTTGCGATCGCATGTGCAGTGTTCTTTGCGTCAAAGCGCTGCGAATATGCCTCGATGAGCATAGGCAGGTTGACACCGGTGACGATAGCCCAGGAATCGTGGCCCTCGATGAGCCCGCTGATCTGGTTGAACGGCGTGCCGCCCCACAGATCAACGAGGAAGAGCACCTGCTCCTGGTCCTCGAAGGAAGCGATTGCCTCCTCGACCTTGGCACGGAAGTCGTCGGGGCCCATGCTCGGCTCGAGCGAGACCACGGCAACAGACGGCTGATCGCCAAAGACCATCGAGCCCGTCTGCTTGATTCCAGCTGCCAAGTCCCCATGGCTAGCAAGAACAATACTTACCATCACATAACCTCCTTTTTGTCTACGTATTTCCTACACGACAATAAAGGAGTATACCTGTTCGCCTTGTGGATTTATAGCTAAATTCGCAAACGGTTGCATTATTTGTTTAAACGTCTAAGTTTGTTACAAATTGATTACGTTGCTGATTTACAGCTCATTGCCTACTAAAACGTGATTTCTCAATTACTTTCACAGATATATACAGACACTCTGTTCATTAACGCCGCTTTTAGGTTAATCCCAATGCGCCTGCGTGCCGCTATTTTGTTTAAACAGACATAACTTGACTAATTGTATAACTTATGCTCTAGCGCAAGTAGTCGTTGGGGACGTTCTTAAACGACTAGTCAAACAAGAACGTCCCCAACGACTAGGGGCTAGACGATGTGGAGAGGGTTGGCGGCGTCGACGGCATCGGGGGCGTCGGAGAGACCGTCGGGGGCAGCGTCTGCCGGGTCCTCGTCGGGGGTCTCGATCTGCTTGATCATGACATCCTGGCCCTGCAGCAGATAGGTCTCGCCGCTACCGCAATGGGGGCAGGTCTTGCCGTGCTCGACCGTCGCGTAGTCGCAGCCGCACGCCTCGCAATGCGTCACGGCCTCGACAGGCTCCACAATAAGCTCCGCGCCCTGCGTGATAGGCTTTTTATCTGCCGCCCAGCGCCAAGCATCAAGCAGCAGATCGGGAACGACGCCCGAGACCTCGCCCAGGAGCAGCGTCACGCTCGAAACGCGACTCACGCCATTGGCGCGCGCCACATTCTCGACATCACGAATGATGTGATAAACAATCCCGAGCTCGTGCACTTTTTCCTCCGCCGTTCTACCGAACGGCGGTCGGCTTGACGCTGCGCGAGCCCCAGACGGACGATCTGCCTTTCAATCGTCGGGCATGGGCAAAAGCCCTATGCCCTCCTCTTTCAAGGCACCTCGCCACGCCTGGGACTCGCTCGCTGTCCAACCGTTCTCTGCGCCGTTCTCTTGTTTGTTGCGTTTTTTATTTCTTACCAAATTTGATTTTGATCGCGCGCTTCAAAGCGTACTTGCCGAGGCTGGGGAGCTTTTGCTCGCATTTGACCATCGTTGAGCACTCGGGGCGGTCGCGATCCAGATGGATGGCGTCAAACGCGCACTTGGTGGTGCACAGGCCGCAGCCGATGCACTTGTTGGGGTCGACGATCGAGGCACCGCAACCAAGGCAACGGGCGGTCTCGGCGCGCACCTGCTCTTCGGTAAAGGTCTCAACATACTCGCTAAACGGCGCAGCCTTCTCGCGTTCACGGTCCACATGCGCAACCTCGCGGCTCGCGTTGTCGTAGCTCTCGAGCACAACGTCGTTGCGGTCGAGCGCGGTGTAGCGGCGCTGGTTGCGGCCGATGGTGAGCGTGGAGCCCGGCTGCACAAAGCGATGGATGGACACGGCGGCCTCGTGACCGGCGGCGATGGCATCGATGGCAAAGCTCGGACCGGTATAGACGTCGCCGCCCACAAAGATGTCGGGTTCGGCGGTCTGGTAGGTCTGGGGATCGGCAAGGGCGCCCTGACCACGGCCAAGCTCCACCTTGGAGCCAGCCAGCAGGTCGCCCCACACGATGGACTGGCCGATGGACATGACCACGCGGTCGGCATCGACGCGGCGCAGGTCGTTCTCGTCGTACTCGGGCGCAAAACGGCCCTCGTCATCGTAGACGCGCGTGCAGCGCTTGAAGGTGATGCCGCACACACGGCCGGCCTCGTCCAGATGGACCTCCTTGGGGCCCCAACCGCAACTGATGTGCGCGCCGTCCTCAACGGCCTCGCGACGCTCCTCCTCGCTGGCAGGCATCTGGGCCTCGCTCTCCAGGCAGAACATCTCAACATGCTCGGAACCCAAACGGCAGGCGTTGCGCGCGACATCGATAGCCACGTTGCCGCCGCCCACCACGATGGTGCGGCCAGGCAGCGCGTCAATCTTGCCACTGTTGACCTCGCGAAGGAAGTCGACGGCCACGATCACGTCCTCGGCATCCTCGCCCGGAATGCCGGCAAGGCGGCCGCCCTGGCAGCCAATAGCCACGTAGAAGGCCTTAAAGCCCTGCGCGCGCAGCTCGTCGAGCGTCACATCACGACCGACCTCCACGCCATAGCGGAACTCGGCACCCATCAGGCGAATGACCTCGACCTCGGCCTCGATAACGTCTTTCTGCAGCTTAAAGCTGGGAATACCGTAAGTGAGCATACCGCCCGGGCGCTCGTTCTTCTCGAACACGACGGGCTTGTAGCCCTTCTCGGCCAGGTAGAAAGCGCAGGACAGGCCGGCCGGACCGGCACCGATAATAGCGATCTTCTGGTCGAAGCCGCCGGCACGCGTCGGGGTCACCACAGGTGGGACATAGCGGGTCGCGGCATCCAGATCGCGCTGGGCGATGAACTTCTTGACCTCGTCGATAGCCACGGCGGCGTCCACACGACCGCGGGTGCAGGCATCCTCACAGCGGCGGTTGCACACGCGGCCGCAGATTGCGGGCAGCGGGTTCTCGCGTTTGATGAGCGCCAGCGCCTCGTCATAGCGACCCTGAGCCGCGAGCTTCAAATAGCCCTGAACGGCAACGTGCGCGGGGCAGGCCGTCTTGCAGGGAGCGGTGCCGGACTCATGCGTCTCGATGCGGTTGTCGTTGCGGTAGTTGGGCGACCACTTGGTGTGGTCCCACTTGGTGGCATCGGGCAGCTCCTGGCGCGGATACTCGGGCACCTGTCCGCCGGCCTTTTTGCTGCAGAGCTTCTGGCCGAGCTTGGCTGCACCAGCCGGGCACACCTCAACGCAGCGACCGCAGGCCACGCACTTGTCCTTCTCGACCTTGGCGACATAGGCCGAGCGCGACAGGTTGGGTGTGTTGAACAGCTGCGAGGTGCGCAGGGCGTAGCACACGTTAACGTTGCAGTTGCAGATGGCGAAGATCTTGTTCTCGCCGTCGATGTTGGTGATCTGGTGCACAAAGCCGTTGTCCTCGGCCTGGCGCAAGATGTCGTAAACCTCGTCGCGGGTCACGTAATGGCCACGATCGGTCTCGACCACGTAGTCGGCCATATCGCCCACGGCGATGCACCAATCTGCCGGGTCGTCGGCGCAGCCCTCACCCATCACGCGACGGCTCGCGCGGCAGCTGCAGGTGCTAGCGGCATACTTACCCTCGTATTTGTCGAGCCAGTGCTCGATATGCTCAATAGGCACCGAGTTGCTCGTGGCGTCAATGGCCTTCTCGACCGGAATGACGTGCATGCCGATACCGGCGCCTCCGGGCGGCACCATCGGCGTGGCGCGGGACAGCGGGCCCTTGGATGCCTGTTCAAAGAACTTGGCGTAGACCGGGTGCTCCTCGAGCTGGCTCACGCGCATGTTGAGGAACTCGGCAGAACCCGGCACCAGCATGGGCAGCACCCATTGCTTGGCGCGCTCGGGGTTTTCCCAGTTGTACTCGAGCAGACCCGTGTAGCTCATGTCGTCGAGCATCTTCTCGATCTGGGCCTCGGGCATGCCGGTGATCTTGACCATCTCGGGCAGCGTGTAGGGACGGCGCATCTTCATCTTGCAGAGCACTTCGGCCTGCTCGTCGGTTGCGGCCTCGGCAAACGACCAGTACTCGTAGCCCAGCAGCTCATCGCGATGCAGCAGGCGGTTGGTGCAGTGCTCGCACAGTTTGACGATGGCCTCGCGCGGATGCTCCGGCAGCGGCGGCACGGACTCCGAACCGATATCGGGCTCGGTGTAGCTAATTCCCGGTCCGTTGAGAATCATGGTTGTCCCTTCTCTTGCCACAGCCCGGCGAGGCCGCGGCACCCCTCTTCTTACGGGTTCGACATGCCCCCACGCCGTTCACCCGTTATTGTTGACATTGTGTCAAAAACAGTATTGACGAACCGTCAACAATATTCAAGACTGTTAGGCGAACGGTCGGGCCCGAACGGATGAAAGGCGGCAAACACATGAGCGATAACACGGCGAATATCTCTGTTGCCGACACCGTCCCCGCACCCGACAGCGCGGCAAAGCGCCTGACGGGTGACGAGCGCCGTCGCGAGATTCTCGCCGCCGTGCGCGACGTGAGCTCCGAGCTGGGCGTATCCCATCTTTCGGTATCGGCCGTGACCAAACGGGCCGGCTGCACGCGCTCACTGTTCTACCACTACTTTGCCGATATGGACGCCGCCGTCACCGCTGTTATGGACGAGGCGATCGACGGCTTTATCTCCGAGCTCGAGCAGTGGAACGCCAGCCGCACGGTTGGCGACATCGAAGGCGCGCTCGACACCGTCGCTCCACTCTTTAAGCGTCTGGTCGTGAGCGGCCACGAGCTGCCGAGCACGCTCACCTCGAGCAGCGGCGCGCTCTACGGCGGCTTTCTGCACAATGTGGTCCAGCGCGTGGCGCAATACATTTGCGACACCACCGTGGTGGACTTTGTCGCCCATCACGACCTGCGCATCGACCATGTTTACGAGACGTTCTACACCCTCATCATGGGACTGTTGATGTATATCCGCACGCACCCCGATGTGCCCGACGAGACGGTCAAGGAGATTATCGCCTCGACGCTCCACATCGAGGGCTACACCGCCAAGTATCCCGAGCGCAAGCCCAGGAACTGACGACATTTTGCCAAACTGCCCGCGACGGAAGAGGGGACGCGGGCGCATGAAAGGAGAGCAGCATGCTGTTCGATGTTTGGGGTAGCGATACCCTTATCCACTGGGTCGGCTGGGCGATGGTCTTTATCGGCCTGATCGTGCTCAACGAGGTCGGCCGCCGCACCAAGCTGGGCGCGGCAATCATCTTTGGCGTAGCTCCGCTTGCCATGACCATCTACTGCGTCGCCATCGCCATCGGCGTCTCACAGGGCGCCGAGTGGGCGCTCACCAACCCCACCCATGTGTACCAGAACAGCTGGTTCCACTACGCCAAGGTATACGCGGCGCTGGCCGGTTGCTGGGGCTTCATTGCCATTAAGTATCAGTGGGGCAAGATCGGCAAGGCGCATTGGTTCCGCGCGTGGCCGTTTGTGATCGTTGCCATCAACATCATGATCGCCGTCGTATCCGACTTCGAGAGCGCCTATCACTTCTTTGTCCTGGGCGAGTCCACCTGGGTCACCTCCGAGGGCGCCACGCAGCTTGCCGGCTGGAACAACGTGTTCAACGGCATCGCCGGTATCATCAATATCTTCTGCATGACCGGTTGGTGGAGCGTCTACGCCTCCGAGGATCAGACCGACATGCTGTGGCCCGACATGACCTGGGTCTACATCATCGCCTACGATATCTGGAACTTCTGCTACACCTACAACTGCCTGCCCACCCACTCCTGGTTCTGCGGCTTTGCGCTGCTGCTGGCGCCCACCGTCGCCGCCTTTATCTGGAACAAGGGCGGCTGGATCCAGAACCGCGCCTTTACGCTTGCTATTTGGTGCATGTTTGCCCAGGTGTTCCCGTACTTCCAGGAGGAGTCCATCTTTGTGACCCACTCCACGCTCGACCCCGGCGCCGCTACCGCGGTCTCGATCGCCGCACTGGTCGCCAACGTCGCCGCGATCATCTACATCGCTTACCGCGCCAAGAAGCTCGGCCGCAATCCCTACAAGCAGGATGTCTTTGAGGGCACCAGCGATTGGGAGAAGGCCACCGCTCGCCGTGCCAAGGTGGATTACGCGCACGCCGAGTAACATGTTTATTCCGTCCACATTTGAATGTAGGCAAACTTAGCCGATACCGCAATCGCGCGTCATGCGCAGCCCCGGAAAGCGATTCGCCCGCTTTCCGGGGCTTTTTGTTGTTGCGCGCATTCACGCACATATTCCATTCGCACACACATTCAAAACCTCTCGCACAGATAAAATCAGATTTCCGATCGCCTGACAGCTCTATATGACCTTGTTTTTGGGTACATTGTTGTCCCGAGATTGAGCTTGGGGGATATATGAAAGATGAGACGATGGGCCAAGAGGATGCGACCCAAGATGCAGAAGCTTGCGCTGAGGCCTTGGAGAGCTTAGACCGGATTTCACTCGATGAGATTGCGTTTGACGATTCGGGCGTTGGTATGCAGGATGAGCCGGAAGCCGAGGCGCAGTCCGATGATCAGGATGCAGACGACGTTGAGCCTGCCAAAGATGAGGCAGGTCACGAAGACACCGAAAGCGAGGCCGGCAATCAGCTCCAATCCGACACGGGCGAGGAAACCGTCTTGCTCGACAGCTTGCCGGCCGAGGATTCGCTGACCCGCGAGCTTCCTGGCCTGGGTTCCGCACCAGCCGTGGACGAGACCATCGCCATGGGCGATATTCCCCTTCCGTCCGTCCCCTCGGCACGCGAGGCCGAGGTTCGCCATCGCAAGATGTCGCCCAAGCGCCGCAATCTGATGGTCGCCGGTGTCGTGGCCGTCGCGCTCGTCGCCGGTGGTGCAGGCTATGCTGCCTGGAACGGATATCAGCAAGAGCAGGCTGCCGCTGTCGCCGCCAATGCCCACACGATGATGTCGGTGCAGATTGGCGTACATGCCGCGGGGCTCGACTGTTCCACCGGCTCCAAGATTCCCGTACAGGTGAGTGGCCAGGATTCTGACGGATCCTCCGTAAGCGAAACACTCTATGTTGACGAGCACGGCCGTGGCATCAAACTACTACCCGGTGACTACACGCTCTCCATCGCTGCCTCCCCCATCGCGGCCGACGGCACCATCTATACCGTCCCGACCACCAAGACGCAGGTCACCGTTAAGAGCGATGGACAGGATTTAAGTGCCCAGGTCACCTTTAAGCTCAAGGTGCCTTCGGCCGACACGGTAACCGACGACCAGATCGATGCCGCCGCCAAATATGCCGAGGAGGGAGGCGCGAGCTCCGCCGCCACCGCCAAGGTGCTCCAGCAGGCGGCAACTGTGCGTCGCAATGCCGCCGTCAATGCCGTGGGCGCGCAAAAGGCACAGGCGGCCCGTGATGCCGACGCCCGTCACAAGGCAACCGACCTCTACCAGCTCGATATCCCCGTCGAATGGTACGGCAAGGTCGAGACTTGGCAAAATGGCAGCACGCTATGCATCTATCTTGCCGGCGACAGCGATACGCCGATTGTGACGCTCGTCGCGGTGCGCGAGGGCGAGAGCTTTACGCCCGATGAGGGCGATACGGTTTTGGGTGCGGCCAACCTAGGCAACGGTTATACCGTCTACGCCAGCGGCCCCGTCTATCCGTACGTGGTGCCCCAGACCATCAACGGACGGACGCAGAATCCCGTGTCGACCTACCCCATGGACTCGGCCATTGAGCTTGTCGAGCTCACGACCGGCAACCGCTACACCTATAGCCAGATCAAGAACGTACTGGTCGGCAAAGACGGCAAAGCCGACGCCGCGACCAAACTCGAGAGCGACTACCTCGCCCAGATTCTCCTGCCGAGCATCAAGGCCCAGGACTAGCGGACCATGACACCTGAGTCCTGGCCTCGCAAATCCATAGACGATTAGGAAAGGAGCCACTTCCATGCGGGCACAGCATGTACCACGCCGTGTTTGCATGGAATATCGGCCTGCTCATCCATGGTAACGATTGACGACTCGCCAAGATCAAACTGGGCCATCGCGGCATCGAGCGCGGCAATTTCGCGCTCGCGCGTTTTCTCGCTTGTCATATCCACACTTACCTGAATCAGGCCGTAAGCCTGCATGAGCAGTGCATCCCCAGCCACAAAGTCCACCTCATGGCTTTTATTCTTATCTTTAATCAGCAGGCGGCAAACCGAACCGGGCCGCACGGCGGGGGTCCTTCTTCTGAGCGCATTGAACACCGCGGTCTCGAGCCTCTGACCATGATCCAATGCCGATGCGGGGGAGAACGCTCCGAACATCGCAGGATCGACGGCGTAGACCTTAGACGCAGACCGCGTATTATTTGCAAGCGAACGCGTGAACTCCGGCACCGAAAACAGCAGGTAGGCGTCCTCGTAATACTCAAGTAAGTCGCTGAGCGTATTTCGACTGACGGATATCTGTCTGCTCTTGAACTCGTTGTACACTTTGTTCACTGACAGCTCTCGTCCCGAAGATGCCATGCACCGCGCCAGAAACAGCGAGGCCAAACGGGGGTTCTTGACGTCGTAACGTTCAACGACGTCCATGGCGACCGTTCGCGACGCATATTCCTGTAGCAGCTGAATCGCGTCTGCGGGCGTCTGCTCAAGTGTCGCGATGAATCCCCCTCGCTCGAGATATCCGACCAGATGGTGTCGGAGCAACGCTGCAGCGCTTGAGGAGAAGGGCGCGTTCGACTCAGGAACGCCCCCCGTCTTATATCGGACGTATTCCGAAAAACTCAACGGAAAAAGCTCTCGCACAAGAGAACGGCCCCTGAACTCGCTCTTAAGTTCTGAGGACAG
Organism: uncultured Collinsella sp.; assembly: GCA_902406155.1. Taxonomy (GTDB): domain Bacteria; phylum Actinomycetota; class Coriobacteriia; order Coriobacteriales; family Coriobacteriaceae; genus Collinsella. Next base: position 9,454 of record CABPCW010000024.1, on the reverse strand, counting down.
CATCTTAGAAGAAGATCCCGTCACGTAAACGGTCGCCTTCTCCGTATCGACCACGCGTCGCAGAAACGCACCCCATTCGGGTATTTCCTGGATCTCGTCAAAGAAAAGGTAGGCGCCCTCGCCTCGAGCAGCAGGATATAGTGCATAGAATGTATCGAGCACGTCCGCTAGTAGCGATGGCTCATACGGACGCAAGCGCTCATCCTCAAAATTGAAATATAGCATCCGGTCAAGCTCGACGCCTTGGCCCTGAAGCCGCCGTATCTCCTGATACAGGCGATACGTCTTTCCACAACGACGGGCGCCCACAATCACATATACGATGTTGTCGCGCTTTGGCTCCTGCGGGTTGCCCAGATCAAGGTCGCGCTCAAAGACCTGCGGAATCCCCTGTTGCTCAAAGTCCTTTATTTTTTGAGCCACCAAGTCGTTGAATGCCATAATTCTCCAATCTTGCTCTCCTGCTAATCAAGATTATAACGATTCTTGATTAGCAGGAGAGCAAGATTATGCGTATCTTGATTAATGGATAAGCAAGTTTTCTATTAGTGGCCCCTCCCGGAGGATATCGAGCGGCCGAGGGGGCAGGCATGAACGCCTCTAGCCGAAAACAAAGTAGCTAAAAAAGCCCCGTCCCAAATGAGCTACTTAACGCCAGGGGTCGGCTTCGAAGAGGGGCTCGCGCTCGGGGCGGCGGTCGCTGTAGGGATCGTAGCCGTCGTCATCCTCGTTCTCGGCACGGATGTAGGGGTCGCGCGGCTTGGGTGCCGGCTTAGGCGCAGGCTTGGGTGCGGCGGGTGCGGCATCGGTCGCCGGCGTGTTCGTCTTGTTCTTGTCTGTCATCTGCGCATCTCCTTGCATCGCATCCGTTCAACATCATCGATTGTCGCACGAAAAAGGGCGGCGGATCCAATTGGATCCGCCGCCCTTGGCGTTTTGCGATGAGGGGCGGTTTTAAGCCGGTCCCAAAATCTACTCGGCGTCTGGGACCTCGTAGGTGGCCGTCGGCGTGTTATCGCACACGACGGTAAAGCCGCCGTCCTTGTCGGCATCGACCGTCACCTGATCGCCCTCGCGCACCGTACCGTCGATGATGGCGGCGGCGATGGCGTCCACGACCTCGCGCTGGACCAGGCGCTTGAGCGGACGGGCGCCAAAGACCGGGTCCAGGCCGCCCACGGCGAGCATCTGCTTGGCCGCCGGGGTGATGGCAAGCGTCATACGCTCCTTGGCCAAACGTGCGCGGACGTCGGCGAGCTGGATATCGACGATCTTCTCAATCTGCGCCATGCCGAGCGGATGGAACACCACGATATCGTCGATACGGTTGAGGAACTCGGGGCGGAAGGTCTGAGCCATGGCCGCGTCAACCTGATGGCGCATCTCCTCCTCGTCCTTACCGGAAAGCTCGGCGATAGCCTTGGAGCCCACGTTAGATGTCATGATGATGATCGTGTTCTTGAAGGACACCTGACGACCCTGGCCGTCGGTCAGACGACCGTCGTCGAGCACCTGCAGCAGCACGTTGAAGACATCCGGATGAGCCTTCTCCATCTCGTCGAGCAAAATCACGGAGTACGGACGACGGCGCACAGCCTCGGTGAGCTGACCACCCTCGTCGTAACCCACGTATCCCGGGGGCGCACCGATCAGACGCTGGACGCTGAACTTCTCCATGTACTCGGACATGTCGATACGCACGAGCGCGCGCTCGTCATCGAACAGGCACTCGGCCAGCGCCTTGGCGAGCTCGGTCTTGCCTACGCCGGTGGGGCCCAGGAAGAAGAAGCTGCCGATGGGCTTGTCCGGGTCGGAGAGACCAGCACGGCTGCGGCGCACGGCCGCGGCAACGGCGGAGACGGCCTCGTCCTGGCCGATGACGCGCTTATGCAGCTCGCCCTCCAGGCCCTTCAACTTGTCGAGCTCGCCCTGCATCATCTTGGACACGGGCACGCCGGTCCAGGCACTCACGACCTCGGCGATCTCATCGGAGGCCACCTGCTCGTTGAGGCCTTCGCCGTCCTGCTGCTTTTGTGCCTCGAGCGCAGCCTCGGAATCCTGAATCTGCTGCTGCAGGCCCGGGATCACGGAATAGCGTAGCTCGGACGCACGGCCCAGATCGCCGTTGCGCGTCGCGCGCTCCTCTTCGCTTCTGGCCTCGTCGAGCTGCCCCTTAAGCTCCTGCACGTGGTCGATGGCGTTCTTCTGGTTGAGCCAGCCGGCCTTTTGCACGTTGAGCTTTTCCTGGACCTCGGCAATCTCTTGGCGCAGGGCCTCCAGACGCTCCTTGGAGGCGTCGTCGGTCTCCTTCATGAGCGCCTGTTCCTCAATCTGCAGCTGAGTGAGCTGACGCGTGGTGGCGTCGATCTCGACCGGCATGCTGTCGAGCTCCATGCGCAGGCGGCTTGCCGCCTCATCGACCAGGTCGATGGCCTTGTCGGGCAGGAAGCGGTCGGCGATGTAGCGATCGGAGAGGTCGGCGGCAGCCACGAGCGCGCTATCGGTGATGTGCACGCCGTGGAAGATCTCGTACTTCTCCTTGAGGCCACGCAGGATCGAGATGGTGTCCTCGACGGTAGGCTCGCTGACCATCACGGTCTGGAAACGACGGGCAAGCGCCGCGTCCTTCTCGATGTACTTGCGGTATTCGTCGAGCGTGGTCGCGCCGATCGCGTGCAGATCGCCGCGAGCAAGCGCCGGCTTGAGGATGTTGCCGGCGTCCATGGAGCCCTCGGTGGCACCCGCGCCCACGATGGTGTGGAGCTCATCGATGAACAGGATGACCTTGCCCTCGGACTTCTGTACCTCCTTGAGCACGGCCTTCAAGCGGTCCTCGAACTCACCGCGGTACTTGGCGCCGGCGACCAGCGCGCTCATGTCGAGCTCGATAAGGTCGCGGTCGCGCAGCGTGCTCGGCACGTCGCCGGCCACGATACGCTGGGCGATGCCCTCGACGATGGCCGTCTTGCCGACGCCCGGCTCGCCGATGAGCACCGGGTTGTTCTTGGTGCGACGGGACAGGACCTGGATGGTACGACGGATCTCGTCGGTACGGCCGATGACCGGGTCGAGTTTGCCGGCGCGGGCAAGGTCGCAGATATTGCGGCCGTACTGCTCCAGCGCCTCAAACTGGGTCTTGTCCTCGGCAGACGTCACGCGGTCATCGCCGCGCAGCTCCTCGTAGACTTGCTCGATGCGCTCCTTGGTCACGCCGGCGTCACGCAGCACGCGGCCGGCCTCGCCCTTGTCCTCGGCAAGCGCCATCAGCAGATGCTCGGTCACCACAAAGCTGTCGCCCATCTTGGTGGCCTTCTTCTCGGCCTTTTCGATGACGCGGACGAGCTCGTTGGAAAGACCCATCTGCTGGCCCTCGCCCGAAACCTTGGGCGCATGGTCGATGGCATCCTGCGTGGAGCGTGCGAGCTGGGCCGGGTCGGCACCGATGCGCTCGATGATCACGGAGATATTGCGCTCGCCGGCACCGAGCAGGGCGGACAGCAGGTGAATCGGCTCCACCGCGCCGGCCTGTGCGTCGGCAGCCGTGCTCATGGCGGTCTGTAACGCCTCGCGCGACGTCATTGCTAGCTTATCGATTCTCATGGAATCACCTCTCTTGGGGCGGCCGCCCTACGGGGCGGCTTCACGTTGTTCGAGCAGTATTGTTGCCAGCTTTGCGCGATCTTATACACAAATCTAAGTCTCTATATATAAGATTTTCTGAGTGCTCTCATGACATGCGAACCACCACAAAGGGGACAGGCACCTTTGTGGTGGTTTCAACCGTCTAGTCGACGAGCGGCAGATAGGCGCGGAGGTAGCGATGGTAACGCTCGCCCTCGTGCACGCGGGCCACGAGCACACCGTGAATCGCTCCCACATACCGAAGCCCACGTGCATCGGCTTCGTTGATCAGACCCTGGAAAAGCGGGCGCGAAAAACTCCCGCGCTCGCCGGCATCCAGGTAGGTCATGAGCGCGGGCCCGCCGGCAAACTGCTCGTAGTGCCCCGTGCCCACGTGCTCACCAAGCGCCTCGTACGTGGAGGCGCGCATCGCATAGCCCCAGTGGTAGTGGGGCTCGGAAATGTCGGGAAACCAAAAGTAGGGGGCCATGAGGCCGACGTTTCTGTTGCCGAACTCGGTCGCCGGGGTCACCTTGGTATCAAAGCTGTGGTCGCGGCGCTTGGGGACAAACAGGCAGCCCTCATACTCAACGACCCTATAGGTGCCAAGCGAGCCCTCGATCTGCCTCATATTGTCCAATTGATGCTCCGTCTCGCGCAGAACCAACCGCTTGATGCGCAGCTCGCGTTCGAGCTCCTCCGTGCGCCCCGCCATGCGCTCGCGAAGACCGCCGAGCGTCTCGCGCTGGAGGATCTCCTGCACCTCGGCCAGGCTAAAGCCCATACCCTGGTAGTATTTGGCGTCCCAGAGCAGGTTGACCTGCCAGTCGTCGTAGTAGCGGTACCCGTTTTTGGGATCGACCTCGGGCTTGATGATGCCACGCTGCTCGTAGAAACGCAGCGTGTCGCGCGAGAACCCCAGTCGCTCCCGGATGTCTTTTTGCGTATAGCGCATCTGGCTCCCCCGATTCTCCTTGACCTGGGGGTTACCCCCACCCTGAGCATTATCCCAGAACGCCGGGTAGGGAGGCTTCCCGGCACACCGCTAAAGGAGAGGTTATGAAACTCGATACCCTGTTCTCGCCGATGAAAATCGGCAGCTGCGAAATCCCCAACAGATTGGTAGTGCCTGCCATGGTCACCAACTACTGCAACCTCGAGGGCACCATCACCCCGCGCTATCTGCGCTACATGGAGGAGAAGGCCAAGGGCGGCTGGGGCCTGCTCATCACCGAGGACTACTGCGTGCAGGAGAACCGCAAGGGCTACACCCGCATCCCGGGACTCTGGAATGACGGGCAGATCGCCGGCAATGTCGAGCTCACGGATGCGGTCCACGCTCACGGCTCCAAAATCTTCTGCCAGATGTATCACCCCGGTCGCCAGGTGATGCCGCAGTCCACTTTTGGCATGCCGCTCCAGGCTCCGAGTGCCACCACCTGCCCGGCCTGCCAGGGCCCCGCGCAGGAGATGACCGTCGACGAGATTCACCAGCTTGTAGCCGACTTTGGCTTCGCCGCAGACCGCGCCAAGCAGGCAGGTTTTGACGGAATCGAATTGCATTGTGCCCATGGCTATCTGCTGGCCGAGTTCCTCTCGCCCGCCGTCAACCGCCGCGTCGACCAGTACGGCGGCTGCTTCGACAACCGTGTGCGCATCGTCGACGAGATCATCGCCGCCATGCGCGAGCAGGTGGGCGCCGACTTCCCCATCATCGTGCGCGTGTCGAGCGAAGACTTGGTCCCCGGTGGCCGCACCATCGCCGAGACCCTGCAGCTCTGCCGCCATCTGGAAGAGATTGGCTTTGACGCTATCAACTGCTCCAACGGCATGTACGCGAGCAAGCCCACGGACCAGGTCATCGCTCCGATGTTCACCCCGCACGCCATCAACATGGAGCGCAGCGCGCTCATCAAGGAGGTCGTGAGCATCCCGGTGATCCTCTCCAACCGCGTCAACGACCCCGAGATGGCCGACACCCTGCTCAAGATGGGCACGGCGGACTTTGTGGCCATGGGTCGTGGCTCGCTCGCAGACCCGCATCTGCCCGAGAAGGCAAAGTGCGGCAAGACCTGCAACATCCGCCAGTGCATCGGCTGCTTGCAGGGCTGCGAGTTCCCGCTCTACATCGACTCCGAGGTCACCTGCCTTGTCAACCCGCGCGTGGGTCGCGAGTACGAGAACGAAATGGAGCCCGTGGCAGAGGCCGACCGCAAGCGTGTCATGGTGATCGGCGGCGGCCCCGCCGGCCTGCAAGCGGCCGCAACGGCAACGCGTCGCGGCCATGCCGTTGAGGTCTTTGAGGCCCAGGAGCAACTGGGCGGCCAGTTCCGCTCCGCCGCCTACCCCGTGGGCAAGGGCGAACTCGCCACATACGTGAGCAGTCTGCGCGCCGATCTTGAGGAGCTCGGTGTTCCCGTACACCTGGGCGTCGAGGTCGACGAGGCCGGTATCGAGGCATTTAGCGCCGACGCGATTGTGATCGCCACGGGGGCCAAGCCCATGAACCCACCCATCCCCGGCATCGAGAATGCCGTGGCGGCAGAGGACGTACTGCTGGGTAAGGCAACGGTAGCGCCCGGTCCCGTCGTGGTGTGCGGCGGCGGCGAGGTGGGCTCCGAGACCGCCGACTTTGTGGCCCAGTACCGCGACGACGTGACGGTGCTCGAGATGCGCGACGGGCTGTGCCTGGACATGATGCCCATCACCAAGGGCGCCTTTATGGAGATGATGGCCGCGAGCGGCGTCAAGTCGCATGTGAACGCCACCGTCAAGAGCGTTGAGAGCGATGTTGAAGTCTCGAGTGATATCGCCAGCTGGAGCGGCGAGGCCGGTAGCAGCAATAATGCCGGCAAGGGTTTTGCCGTGCACTTCACCGATGCTGAGGGTGCTGAGCATACGCTGCCCGCGGCAACCGTGATCAGCGCCTTTGGCTACCGCGCCTATAATCCGCTCGAGGATGCCGCGCGCAAGCACTGCGACAACGTGCAGGTCGTCGGCTGCGCTATCAAGGCCGGCAACGCGCTCGTCGCCTCACGCGAGGGCTATGAGGCAGGACTTGCCATTTAATCGCAATCGGACATATCCGCTTTACGATACAAGGAGCCGCCACTAGGGCCATCCTAGCGGCGGCTTCTTTGGGATTGGGGGCAACCACCCGTGCTGGAGGCCGCTTTTGGTCTCCGACGCTGACTCTTGACCCCCTTAGTCCATCCGATGGATATCAATATCTCGATAGAATTACATTCGAGCTCTTGAGCAGATATTCGCGCAGCAATGGAATCGAGAACCTCACCACGCCGCGCGAAGGCGCATCGATTACCTGAGCTTTTATAAACTCACGCCGTGTAGACGTTAGGCTCGTGGCGGGCAGGTTCAGCCTGTCTGCAATCTGCTTGGTCGATACGTTTCCCTCGCAGCTCGCCATAGCGATGAGGTACTCGATTGCCATGGTGGGGCAACGGCGCAAGGGCGACATCCAGAACGGAGCTCTCGAACTCGTCATATGCCCGCCTGATGCCCTTTCGCGCATCGGCGACGGAAATGGCCGTGTCCTCACTCGCATGGCGACGCGCGTTGGCAAATACACGATAAAAATGACCGCCGGCAACCGTTTGTCTAAATCTGTAACAACTACTCGGCAAATTGGGTCCCAGATGTTACAGATCGAGACAAACCGCGAAGGCTCATCTGAAAATCTCAATCTGTAACAACTAACGGCACATTTTGTCCCCAGCTGTTACAGATCGAGAAACAAACGGACCACCACAAAGGGGACAGGCACCTTTGTGGTGGTCCCAGTCTATTTTTAGCGTCCCACAAGATCCAACGAGAACACAGCGACGAAATCGAGAGCCACCGATAGCCCGTTCGCGCAGATATAGATGGAGATTCAAGACAAGGGTGCCGGCCTAAACGACTTGGCTATCGTACGCCACAACTTTCTCGTCATCGTCCCTGTCGTTTTTATAGTGCTTATAGTGAAAATAGCGAGTTTAGTGAGAATAGTATTGCGCAAAACTCGTGAACTCAATTTTTGACCCCTCGCCCAGAATGAGGGGAGGCAAATACTCCTATTAGAGATCAAATCGAAGCCCAATAGGGCCTTTTAGCCCTCTCATTCCGGGCGGTCGCTTTCTTTTGAATATTGTCGTAAGCTGGTATCACTTATCTTAATGAATGCATGCTGTTTGCGAGGTACCCGCCGTGAAACGCTCCACCTATATCGGCCTGCTCGTCTTAGCGTTTGCGATTACCGCAGTCGGCGTAGGAATTATCTATCTCGCATTTCTCCCCGCCTCTGCAACGCAGGCAGCGATTGAGACCGTAAGCTATCCCATCGAAATCCTCACCGATATCGTCAAACCCGATTCGATCACCGTCGATTTTGACGGTACGCCCGCAGCGCTTGGGGTCAGCAACTATCCCCGAATCGAACTTGGAGCCACGCGCTATACCCAAGATGAGCAGCTTATCGGTAAGGCAGCCAAGCTGCTCAAAGGCAAGACGTTTAAGCGGTGGTACGGCGCCGTAATATATCGAGCCAAGAACAGCCAAATGAATGGCGGGTATCATTCGACCCTTGAACTCGATGCGGCAAACGGGAGCAGACTGTGCAACGTCTCATACGACCCCGGCTGCGTGGACAATGAAGGACCGGGAGTCTATATCTCGGATGGCGACGTAATCTACGTCATGGAAGGCGACCAGACGGCAGTCGTCGATTTTATGGATCGGTGTACCGAGGATGCCTACGAACAAACCTGCGAGCCCGATCCGCAGACAGCGCGCGACAGCGGCTCAGCACGCACTTGGCTATTTGACGATGAAATAACCTGGACCCCATCGAAATAAGGACCCACCAGGCAGGCACCTTTGTGGTGGTTTCGGCTCCGATGTTCCACTGTCTCGATCTGTAACATCTAGCGGCCCTTTTCGATCCTAGATGTTACAGATTGAGATGAAGTGATCGGCGGCAACCCGTTTGTCTCGATCTGTAACAACTATTCGGCAAATAGGGGCCTAGATGTTACAGATCGAGACAAAGCGCGAAGCCCCGTACGAAAATCTCAATCTGTAACACCAGGCTCGCTTCTAACAGCCAAGATGTTACAGATCGAGACAAACCGAACCATCACAAAGGTGCCCACTCCCCCTTGTGGCAGCCAAAGCGATACCAGTCTCAAAAAAGAGGCCGCCCCGATAACAGGGACGGCATCAAGCAAGTCTATTTTTTGGCGCCCCTCAAGACCCAACGAGAACGCAGAAATGTAGCCCGGGGCTTACCCTTTCCCGAACGCGACCCTCGCGAAGCGCGTGAGCGAGCGGGAAAGGGTAAGCCCCGGGCGGACAATTAAGTGCGTTACTCGGCAGCGGCCTTGAACTTGTTGTAGTTGATCAGGCAGCCGGCCTTGACGATGGCACGCTCCTCGGCCGTCATATCGGCAATATAGAGCTCAATCTGCTCGACCGCACCGTCGGCGCGCACCACGTAGGCGGCGATGTCCTTCAGATCGCCATCGAGCGCGGCACGGATACCCGGCACGAAAACGTAATCGCCCACCTCAAAGTTGGGCTCCACCTCCATCTGGAAGGGCACCATGCCCCAGTTCATCACGTTGGAGCGATAACGCTTGGTGGCGTACTCGTGGACGATGTTGGCCAGGCCGCCGATCACGCGCTGGCAGCTCGCAGCCTGCTCGCGGGCAGAACCGTCGCCCGGCTTCTTGGCGTAGAGCATGGAGCCGTACTCGGTCGCCTTGGCATCGGCCGCGACACCCGCGCCGGCCAGCGCCTCGAACACGCCGGCAAGCTCGGCATCGAGTATCATCGG